>NZ_JAGTUL010000036.1:0-41475 GCF_018224605.1 Shewanella sp. M16
TTACTCACCCGTCCGCCGCTCGCCACCTCAGGAGTAAACTCCCTTGTGCTGCCGCTCGACTTGCATGTGTTAGGCCTGCCGCCAGCGTTCAATCTGAGCCATGATCAAACTCTTCAATTAAAGTTTTTTTGCTTCCGTCTTACGACTTCAGCGGCTCAATGAATTCTGATTTTTTGTTTCTAACTAAAGAAACAAACTGTACATATTACTATGAACACTCATTGTTACATTGATTTAAATTTTTGACTGCCAACCCTAAGGTTAAGCAGTTTCGATTAACTCAACACCTGTGAGTGTCCACACAGATTTCTTGTTTTATCTTGTTAAAGAGCAACTCAATATTCGTAAGAGAATTTGAGTACCACACTGAGCGTCTAACGCTTCCAGTTGGCTAGGGCTGCGTATTCTACGCATTTCCCGTTTCGCGTCAAGGAGTTTTGCAAACTTTCTCAACACTCATCAATCAGTAAATTCATCGATGAACTGTCACATCAGGCTGCTTAACACTGTCTGCCGTGTCAGTGGATGCGCATTATAGGCAGCAGGAGATTTTGCGCAACCCCTATTTTCAGGAAATTTGCAGTTAATTCTAATTATCTAATCTAGCCACACCATACCCACCACTTACCCCCAAAGTTATCCACACCCTGCTCGTTTTAGACTCAGTTTCAACTTAAAATGAGATTTGATGAGCCTCTATTACTACGAATAAAGCACGGAGATTCCGTTGATTCTCGAGGCCAGAGGTGGGTTCTTGATGCAGCTTGTTCTAATAAATGGGCGAACGATAGATTAAAGAAACTCTTTGCCGACTTAATCAGAGATACAGGCCGTATTGCACAAAGCTGATATTGGCCACTTGTTAGCGATGAGCTTATCTATTAAAGCTAAGTTGATTTATCAAAGACGTCATGCACATTAAGAGTGGCATGTTCGCTTACCTATATTTAGTGACAGGAAATTTAGAAGCAAAAAAATACCCGCCAATGGCGGGTATTTTCTCATTCAGCTATGGCGTTAAACGCTGAGCTTATTCTTCAACAGGCGAGACCACGAACAGTAAGTCGCCTTGAGACACTTGCTGACCATTGCTGTTCAGGATGCGCTCGATACGATACTTCTTATCTTCAGGGTACAGAATCGCACTCTGACGGTTAAAGCCGGCTAAGGTCACTTGCGAGAACATCTTCATCGCTTCTGTTAGTGCTAGCGTTTGATCGACTGTGACTATGTCACCTTCTTTCACAAAATCCGCTTCACCCGGTGCAGAAGAGGTATAGAAGATACCTGCGCCTTGGGCTAACACTTTCAGTTCGTTACTTTCGCCAACACGCAGTGACTCAGTGTCCACTTCCACAGTTTCAGCGGCAGCTTCCATTTCAGCGATCAACGCAGGAATGTCCAGCTCAGCCATTAAACGTGGCAGATAGTTAGTATCGTAAACACCTTCGTTGAAGGTACCATCTTTCAAGATCAGCTTGAGTAACGGAATGTTAGTCGCGATGCCTTTCAGCACTACACTGTCTAAGTATTCGTACAGTTTGGCAATTACATCCTCACGGTTTTCACCACGCATGATGATTTGCGCAATCAAGCTATCGTAGTATGGCGATACTTCTTTACCTGGCGCAGCAATCGAAATGATTTCCACATCTGGATGATCTGGGAACACACACTCAGTGATCTTGCCAGGATTTGGGATCAGCTGCAGTATGCCATGGCTATCGAGCGCCGCTTTCTCAGCTGTCACACGTACTTCCATCGCATAACCAATTTCTTTAGGTTCTAACGCTGCAATTGAACGACCCGCTGCAATATCAAACTGCGCACTAACGATATCAATACCTGAAGTCGCTTCCGTAACAGGATGTTCAACCTGCAGACGTGTGTTCATCTCCATAAAGTAGACTTCGTTCGCATCTAAGTTATAGATAAACTCTACGGTACCTGCGCCCATGTAATCGGTCGCGTCGCCTAAGGCACGGGTATAGGCCAGCACTTGTCGCTTCAGCTCATCCGGCAGCATAGTTGAGCCAGATTCTTCGACCACTTTTTGGTTGTTACGTTGAACCGAACAGTCACGCAAACCTAATACTTTCGCGTTGCCGAACTTATCTCGCAGTAACTGCACTTCGATGTGACGTAGTGATGTCACATACTTCTCTAAGTACAAATCACCGTTACCAAAGGCAGCGGCCGCTTCAGTTGCGGTTTTTTGGAATAAACCAATCATGTCTTCAGGACGTTTTACAACCTGAATACCTTTACCGCCACCACCTTGTACCGCTTTAAGCAGTACTGGATAGCCGATTTCGCTCGCCACGTTTACGGCTTGCTCAGCATTGGTCAGAATACCGTGCGAACCAGGCACAACAGGTACGTTTTGCGCTTGCGATGTCTTAATTGCGTTCGACTTGTTACCCATAGTCGTCATTGAATGCACGCTAGGACCGACGAAGTTAACACCGTTATTCACACACAATGCAGCAAACTGCGGGCTTTCTGATAGGAAACCGATACCTGGATGCAATGCATCAACCTGTTCATATTCGGCCACTTTCAGCACTGAGTATGCGTTCAAGTAACTTTCGTCCGAGGTGTTACCACCAAGACAAACTAACTTGTCAGTTTCTTTAAGCATATCCGCGGGGACTGACGTCATATCTGGATCAGACGCCACTAATACCACATTGATATTATTGTCATGCGCCTTACGAATAAGTTTTACAGCTGTACAACCACGGGCGTGAACCAATACTTTGTTAATTGGCTTCATTAACTTACGTGGATCGTTCTGCACGATCACTTCTTCTTCAACAGTAGCTTCAACCACTAAGGTCGACAGTGCATTGATGATCACATCGTTAATTTTTGCCGAAGGCATTGGCATCAGAGGATCGATACCTGCTAACTGAGAGTCTAAATTGTCGCTGAATGGGTTATGGACTAAGCCCGCCATTGCGCCAGGTACTTTTGACAAGTAGTTAGAAAGCGTTGCCGTTGATGGTAAGTAAGCTGGCACCACCATTTGACCTGCGAATGGCATGTTAGTACCAGACAGATAGTAAGTTTGCACCAATGGGTGAGTCACAAAACTCGCCTGCGCACCACCGGTACAGTCACCAAAACCAAACATCAGTACTGGCAATTCGTTATCACGAATAAAGCGCGTGATACGATCGTTCACCACAGCCATAGAGAATAGCGCCGCGGCGCCTTCTTTAGTCTGCATACCACCTGAACTGATAAAGCACACAACGGGTAATTTACGCTTAGCACACTCGATCAATAGTGCAGAGAATTTCTCAGCACTAGCCATATCGAATGCACCCGCTTGGAATGCCGTGTTAGACACAGCCACACCCACACGCACTTTTTGACCTTTTTCTTTAAAGTCAGCAATACCTGTGATCAAACCACATGGGCGAATGCCTTTATCTAATGCGTCTTCAATCGATAAACGGAAGCCAGGGAAGTTGAGCAAGTTAGCCGACATCTTGTCGCCGTTGATCTCTTCGAAATGGGTAAAGAACTGCTTCACCACATTTTCCCAAGTCATGTTGCCTTTACGTTTTTCGTCACGCAGCACTTTTTGGATCAATAGATCCTGATAACCCATGGTCAAGCGGTTCCAGAAGTCCTTACGACGACCGATACGCACAGGGTTGATCGCGCCAGTGTACTTGCTGGTATCGCTTTCACTATCAAAATACTCAGGCAGTAAACGCTCGAAGAAGTAAGTCAGTACCACGAATAGACTGTCGTTAAGTTGTGGGAAACCCACACTCTTCCACTGCTCTACTCGCACCAGCAAATCGGCGCGGTTCGATTGACCCATAAAATACTTGAGCCACTTATAGAACTTAGCTTTGTCGTTCGAGGTATCTTGCGTCGACAATGCATGGTCAATTGACTTGTGCAACAGGTTGTTCACTGAGTTACGTGACAAACTCTTCGACATCATGGCTTCTTTCGCGATTGACGCTAAGCTGCCCACAACGTTGTCATACAAGGCATTGAAGATCAGAATGTTATGGCATTGCCAAATAAAGTCTTCACGCAGTTCTTCATTTACCACCACATCCAACACAGTCAGCTGATTCAGCTCAGGCCATTTAGCTTGAGTCACAGACTTTGGCAAATTTTCTAAGTGCTGAATCAGCCCTTTGAAGTTATTAGCCGCATTACTTTTCCAGCGGTGATATAAAGACCAACTGATGTTGAATAACAGCGCCTTACGTGCTTTTTTATAGTTCTCTTTTGGCTCACCCAAAATCAAACGTGTCAGCATGTTACGCTCGGTAGAGACTTCGTCACGTTTAGCGACAAAGTTAGTCCACAATTTATTCAAATCTTCGTCATAAACTAGCTTGTCAGGGTTAGACAACCAAGCTTGGAACACACGGTCTTGTTCCTGTTGAATACGTGCCAACAGATCACCTTCTGGCACGCTAGCACGTGACAGACGGCCATATTGCTCTTGAGAAATAGAATGGATACGGCTACGTAGCGTTAAATAACGCAAATAGCGATAGGCGCTACCGAACAAGTTATGGTGACTGGTAGGGCTCGTTGCCACAGCCAATTCTGCGTTCAGTTCCAAAGCCATCAAGTTTTTAGATGGATTAAGGAAACGAGTTAAACTGCGATCATAATGCTCACGTAAATCTTTAGATTCACGCACAAAATTCATCGCTGCACGCTCAACCGCTTCTACGCTGCTAATAATAGCGCGGCGCAGATTGTGCTGACGCTCGTCGCGATCGCCTGGTGAAAAGTCGATGATACCGTCGATACAACCTGAGGTATAAAGCTCTTCTGGTGATACACCCACAGATTTCGCACATTCTTGCCAAGATAAGTTGTACTTACGGGCAATACTTTGCAGACCTTGTGGCTGGATCGTGTTGAAAATACCGTCACGCAACGACAACAGAATATTCGCCGCCGCTAATGGAATTGCGCCACCAGAATAACCAGCACCAATTACGATGCCGACTGTCGGTACGTCAACGTTGGCACTTTCTGCGATGGCTTTAGAAATTGAATGCGCTTGGTTTTGGCTGTTAGCGATTTCGCCAGCATCCGCCCCAGGGGTATCAATTAAATAGATAATAGGCATAGACAATTCGGCGAAATGACGAATTGCTTTACAAGCGGCGTAATGATGCTCAGGCATCCAAGCACCGTTAGCGGTAGTGCGTTCTTGGGCAATAAAGCCAATACGACGAGTGCGTGAACCAAAGTTCAGCTCGACCTCAGCACTGTAAAAAGAGCCCAAGTGAGTTTCCGTAATCAAACGACCTTTAAGATCGGCAATAATACGTTTTGCACCAGGACGACCTTTATCTTGGGTCGGCTGGATCACTTTAGCAACGTAACCGTCGACATCTAAAGATGCCAAGTCTTTTAAGTTTGCTTGAATAGCATCCTCATTTAAAAGACCTTTAATTTCTTCCGATAAACTCTGTTTACTGTGCTTAGGAAACAGAGAAAAATCTTTTGCCAAATGCTCGGCCTGTAAAAAAAGCGGATCGGGCGTTTGGGCTTGAGTCATGTGTTTGGGCTGATTATTGCTGGTCATCAAAAGATCCTCTGCTTAGCCTCTGAAAATTTTTAGCCAATAAATATAACTTTGTTATCCCGTCAAATGCCATTAAACTGCATAGGACGCTTTGTTCCAAATATGAGACAGTGGGAATAACATGCCAGATTTAAACGGTATGATGCTATTTGCAGCCGTAGTTAGAGCGAAGGGATTCTCCCAAGCTGCACGTGAAACCGGCCACCCAAAATCCACCATAAGTCGCAAAATCGCGCAGCTAGAAGAACAACTTGGCGTGCGATTACTACAGCGCGACACCCGTAATTTGAGTTTGACCCAAATCGGGGCACTCTTTTATCAACACTGTGATTCGATTCGCAATGAGGTAGAAGCGGCCAAGGCAGTTATCGAGAATACTCACGATGATGTGTCAGGATCATTACGCATTGCAATCCCAGTGTCATTTAGCCAAGAACTTATCGCTAACCTCTGTAGCGGATTTATGCGTTTATATCCCAATGTTGAATTGGATGTCCAGTTTACCGACAACGATATTGGTTTAGTCGGTGAAGGATATGACATAGCCATCAAATATGGTCCACTTCAATCGTCGGACTTAGTCGCAAGATTACTGTTTGAACGCCAGCCAATTTTGGTGGCAAGCCCTGCATACTTAAAACTCAAAGGCACACCCGCGACCCCAAAGGAACTCAGCCTGCACAGTGGGATTTTATTGGGGACTTCTCGCTCAGCACCAATTTGGCCATTGGGTAAAGGTTCGCGTAAAACCATGGCGAACTTTCAGCGTAAAGTGAGGGTCAACAGCCCGATAATGGTGAAGCAATTAGCCATAGATGATTTTGGCATCGCCATGTTATCCAATTCAGCCTGTAAAACCGAACTTGCTAATGGACAGCTAGTACCGATTTTACAGGAATGGCCGATTGAACCTTTTAAGGTTTATGGGGTTTATTCGAGCAGACGCCAACTGGCCACCAACATCAGTGTCTTCTTAGATTTCTTTGTAAAACGCTTCAGCAGCCAAGAAAGCCTGCAATCCCTAATGGGTTAACGTTTCCCGTCGCATCAAGGAAACCTGTTTCAAGAAAACCCAATAAAAAAGCCTAGATCTGAGTCTAGGCTTTCAGTATCACGATTGATGTCAGCTAAGTAGGCAGCTTCATACGCAATTCTCGCAAGGTTTAGATACGCTATGCTTACGCGCCCTAGCATAGGCTAAGGAATAACGCGTTCCCGTTTTAAGATTTCCTTAGTAATGGCTTGACGCAATGGTAAACCTGCGGCGTCGGGAATATCCATATTCATCGCAAAAAACCATACATTATCATCGAGTTCAACCCAACCTACCCACCAGCCAATGCTTGGTTCTGCTCTGACTGCATAACCGGTTTTCGCACGAATAATATAGTCAGAATTCGCTTCAGTCAGCATGGCTTGCTTAACAATACGTAAACTGCGCTCAGAAGCGTGTATCTTGTTGTGATAAAGCTTACGTAGGAAATCGATTTGCTCCGTAGCCGAAATTCGTATGCCACCATCTAACCAAAAGCTATCCAAATTTCCCGAAATATCCTCATTACCATAATCAAACGAGGCGATCATCTTCGACATACGCGCCTCACCAATTTGGCGAGCAAACTCTTGGTAGACAGGCACAACCGAATACTTCATTGCAGTAATAAGGTTATGATCACGATTCCAAGTTGCGATATCTCGACTTTTACCATCCCAATTAAAGACTTGATGCTCATCCTTCACCACGCCAAGCTCTAGCGCGATCAAACTGTTAGGAATCTTAAACGTCGATGCAGGTAAAAAACCTTGATTGGCACGTTTAAGATTATTAGTGAATCCCTGTTGCTTGTTTTCATTCCATAACACCACTACGCCTTTAGTTTGGTGCTGAGTAAAACTAGCATCCCAACTGCGGGTTTCTTGCCACTCCTTAGCTGTAGTAGATGCAAAAGTCGGCGCCACTAAGCTTGACGACACTAAAATAGACGACATCACCAGCACAGCCGATATGGTGAACAAACGCATAAAGTCTCCTTGTAGAAAAACAAACAATCCAATGAACTAAAAAAGTGATTAAGGCTATCACTTAGGGTTTTGGCAAGCCCTAGCAAACTGCTGACCAATTGTGGCAAAAAAGAGGCAAACTAGACCCTATTGCACTGTTGCAGATGGGTTAATGCCAGCGCCACATGATTTGTGATAGAAGATATTGGCATAAGATGACAAAGATCACTGAGCTTAACTTTATTACCCTCAGCTTGTAATGCATACTTTTTGGCATAAGAGCCTATCCGCACGAAAAAATAATCATTATTTCCAATGAATAACGTCTAATCACTACAGGGAAGCCAAACATGTTGAAGCCAGTGTTAACACTCATCCTCACCACCAGCTTAATTACTACTGCCAGTGCCGTGCAGTTATTTGGTGACGTTGAAGTTTCCCGCCTACCAGCAGCCGAAAAAACCATAGGCGACGTAGTCACTCGCTATCAAGCACTTGACGATGGTCTGGCTCAACTGAGCTCAAAGAAAAACGAAGTTGACGCCACCCAATTAGCGGCGCGCCAAGGACACAGATTATGGCAACAAGCTGTCCGCGATGTACAGTCAGGGCATTTTGACGACCGACCTTTATACTGGGCTCGCCTTGCCATGCTTAATAGTCTAAAAACCACCAGCGCCAACTTTAAAATGGCCGATTGGCAACAAGACATATTAATGAGTGCGGTTGAAAAAGCCTCACGGGGTTTTAGCGATATTCAATATGGTGATGATGTCCAAATCAAAATATTCCTCACGGGTTTCGATCCTTTCTTCCTCGACAAAGATATCACCCAGAGTAATCCTTCAGGTTTAGTCGCCCTCGCCTTGGATGGTTTTCGCTTTGAAATTAATGGTAAAACGGCGCAAATAGAAACCGCTATGGTGCCAGTACGTTTTGCAGATTTTGATCAAGGACTTATCGAGTCGCTATTGAGCCCGATTTATCGCGATCTTAAAACACAATTTGTGTTCACCGTTAGCATGGGCCGAACTGATTTTGATATTGAACGTTTCCCTGGGCGAAATCGCAGCGCAGCGGCGCCCGATAACCAAAACGTACTCACTGGCGGCACTAAAACCGCACCCGTTGCCCCAAAACTTAATGGTAAAGATTTTATCGGCCCCGAATTTGTGGAATTTTCACTGCCTGTTTCGGCTATGCAAGTCAAAGATGGTCAATGGAAAGTCAATAACAACCATACTGTCACTACCCTTGCCCGCGGCGAATTTAGCGCGACGTCATTAAACGAACTGCAAAACGAAACCTCAGTCGAAGGCTCTGGCGGCGGTTATCTTTCTAATGAAATCTCCTATCGTGCCATAGTCTTGCAGCAAAAGTTTAATAGCCATGCCAAGGTCGGCCACATTCACACACCAAGAGTCAAAGGCTATGACGCAGATACTGAGCAAGCTATAGTCGAACAAGTACGCACTATGGTGATGCAGGCGGCAGCGAGTTTATAGCCAAGTCACATTTCCTGAAACTGGCTGAAACTGGCATTGTCAGATAGCGTTCGCTATGATGCGAACGCTTCTGATGTGAACGCTTAGGCAGGCTTAATCACCGATAAGTTTTAAGCACTCAATTTTATCTTTAACCGACGAGATCCAATGCTAACGCTATGCTGAAACCCGCTGACTTACTCAATGCCTTACGCCGTCGCAGCAGTGAAGCACTTGCCCCGCTGACAAAATCGACGTACGCAGCCTTAGGCCAAAGCCAAGATGAGTCGCAGGTGATAATGAGTCCACCAGCACCCAATCCGACTCAGGCACATATTTTCACTGGTTCATCACGCCCACTCTCGTCACTACAAATTCAAGTACTAGAGCGAATTGAAGCCTGTTATCAAGAGGCCGAGATATCGCTTAAGCGCACTTTTCCACGCCCAGTCACTCAATTTAGTCTAAGGGGTAAGAGTGCGGGTACGGCTCATCTGCAACAGAATCGCTTGCGATTCAATCCTGTATTGCTACGCGAAAACAGCGAGGCATTTCTGACTGAGGTCGTCCCCCACGAAATTTGTCATTTGCTGTGTTTTCAGCTTTTTGGCAAAACCAAGCCCCACGGTAAAGAATGGCAATCTTTGATGTTAACGGTATTTAAGGTCAATCCGAGTACCACACATAGCTTTAATACCACTTCAGTTACAAGTCGCGATGTTGAGTATCGCTGCGCCTGTGGACCTATTCGACTGAGTATTCGCCGCCATAACAAGGTGCTGCGTGGTGAAAGTCGTTATATCTGTAAACGCTGTAAGACCCATTTAACTGCGATCTAGCGACTTTCAGCAAACAAAACCCCCACCTAAGTACGACTCAATTTGCATAAACAGCGATATTTCCCTTACCATCACGCCATAAAAGATGAGCCAAAGGCTCGCGTAGTGTTTGTTATTTTGGGATAAATTTTGAACATAGCTTCTTTAACCGTTAATTCACGGCGACTTTTGTTGTGCCTAATCACTTGGGCGGCGACCTTATCTGTGCCCGCAAGTGCCTCAGTGTCACATCCCAGCAGTTTCAGCCAAGCGAAAACCAAGTCACAGGCGCTCTACGTAGGCAGTCGCCAAGGCACGTTACCCGCCACCAGTTTCTACTGTGGTTGCGATATTCAAATCAAAGGCAAATCCTGGAAACCCGATCTCGCCAGCTGTGGTTATCAAGTCCGTAAACAGGAAACCCGCGCCAACCGTATCGAGTGGGAACACATAGTCCCCGCCTGGGAATTTGGCCATCAACTCCAATGCTGGCAAAAGGGCGGCCGTAAAAACTGTACCGATAACAGTAATGAATTTAATAAGATGGAATCAGACATGCATAATTTGGTGCCCGCAATTGGTGAGGTCAATGGCGATCGCAGCAACTTCCGATTTAGCCAATGGAACGGTAAGGCTGACCAATATGGCCAATGTGCTATGGTAGTCGACTTTAAGAATCGTCAAGCACAACCTCCCGCGAATACCCGCGGTAAGATAGCCAGAACCTACCTCTATATGCAGCAGACCTATGGTCTTAAAATCGCCTCAAGCCAATTAAAATTGTTTAAGGCATGGGATAAAACCTATCCAGTTGATACTATTGAGTGCAAACGTGATAACGCCATAGCGCAAACCCAAGGTAACCATAACCCCTTTGTGCAGAATGCCTGTAATGCGCCACCACAGCGTCAACAATTAGCCGAATAAGGTCGACAATGAGAGTCCCAAGAATTTATCAACCTCAGCCATTAGCCATCAATCAACAGTTGAACTTAGACGAAGATGGCGCGGCCCATATCGGCAAGGTGCTACGCATGGGCAACGGCGAACATATCAGTCTATTTAATGGCGATGGCAATGATTATCTTGCTGAAATTGTCGATGCAGGTAAGAAGCATGTCACAGTAAAACTGCTCTCCTGTGAGGCCAATTTATCTGAGTCGCCACTCAACTTGCACTTAGGCCAAGTGATTTCCCGTGGCGATAGAATGGAGTTCACCATTCAAAAATCAGTCGAGCTTGGCGTCAATACGATTACGCCGCTGTTTTCAGATCGCTGCGGTGTGAAACTCAACGGCGAACGCCTAGAGAAAAAAATTCAGCAATGGCAGAAGATCGTCGTGAGCGCCTGTGAGCAATCGGGACGCAGTCAAGTGCCCGTGGTTCGCCCAGCGATGGACTTACACGATTGGTGCAGTGAGCCGACCTCAGCGCTTAAACTCAATTTGCATCCACGTGCCGCACACGGTATCAATGGCTTAGATTTGGCGCATACCCGCGTGCGACTATTAATTGGCCCAGAAGGCGGTTTGTCGACGGAAGAAATCGCCATGACAGAAACCTATCAGTTTACCGATGTGTTGCTTGGCCCCAGAGTGCTACGCACCGAAACCGCCTCGCTCACCGCCATTACAGCACTGCAACTCAGATTTGGTGATTTAGGCTAGACCGTTCACAACCGCACACAGCGGTGGTATGGCACCCCATTATCCAATAAATGCTTTTTTGCCTGCAAACGGCGACAAATAAGGAACAGATTAATGATAAAACTCGGCATAGTGATGGACCCCATCAGTGAGATCAACATTAAGAAAGACTCCAGTTTTGCCATGTTAATGGCCGCGCAGGAAAGAGGTTATCAGCTGTTTTATATGGAAATGGCCGATCTTGCCATGGTCAACGGTGTGGCTATGGCCAATATGCGTCCGTTAACTGTTTTCAATGATGCGAGTAAATGGTTTGAACTCGGCGAAGCTACAGACACGCCGATGAGCGAACTCGACGTGATCTTAATGCGTAAGGACCCGCCATTCGATACTGAGTTTATCTACGCAACTTACATGCTTGAACGCGCCGAAGAACAAGGCGTGTTGATCGTTAATAAGCCACAAAGCTTACGTGATGCTAACGAGAAACTGTTTACCGCATGGTTTAGCGAATTCACGCCAGAAACGATCGTGACCCGTGATGCCAAACGTATCCGCGCTTTCCACCAAGCGAAGGGCGATATTATTCTTAAGCCACTTGATGGTATGGGCGGCACCTCGATTTTCCGCGTGAAGCAGGACGACCCAAACCTTGGGGTCATCATAGAAACCTTGACCAGCTATGGCCAACAATATGCCATGGCGCAAGCCTTTATCCCTGAGATAACCAAAGGTGATAAACGCATTTTAGTGGTCGATGGTGAGCCTGTGCCCTACGCCTTGGCGCGTATCCCAATGAAAGGCGAAACCCGTGGTAACTTAGCGGCAGGCGGAAGCGGTGTGGCTCAACCTTTATCCGACAGCGATTGGGCAATTGCCCGCGCCATTGGTCCAGAACTTAAAAAGCGTGGACTGATTTTTGTCGGCCTCGATGTCATTGGTGACAAGCTGACTGAGATCAACGTAACCAGTCCAACTTGTATCCGTGAGATCCAAGCAGCATTTGATGTCGACATCACAGGCATGTTAATGGATGCTATTGAAGCACGCATTAACACCAAAGCATAAAAATTTACCAACGAGTTTGTTGATTTAAGGCGCTTTGACATCACAAGCGCCTAGCCACTTTCTAGGGATGTGATATGAGTTTCACCAAAGCGCCATTCTTGTTACTCGGCATAGGTTTATTACTATCGACTCCGACTTGGGCCAACATAGAAACAGGTCCAACGAAAGCACCGTCGCGTCCCAAAAACATTGTCATCATGATAGGTGATGGTATGGGACCGTCTTACACTAGCGCTTACCGTTACTACAAAGATAATCCTGACACAGAGGAAGTCGAACAAACCGTATTCGACCGTTTACTTGTAGGTATGGCGAGCACTTATCCCGCCAGTGTCAGTGGTTATGTTACCGACTCAGCCGCGGCAGCAACTGCGCTCGCCACTGGCGTTAAATCTTACAATGGGGCGATTTCGGTCGATACCCAAAAGCAACCGCTGCCGACCATACTCGAAAAAGCCAAATCCCTTGGCCTCAGCACAGGTGTGGCTGTCACATCCCAGATAAACCACGCCACGCCTGCAGCCTTTTTAGCCCACAACGAGAGCCGTAAAAACTACGACGCTTTAGCACTCAGCTATCTAGAAACCAACGCCGATGTATTCTTAGGCGGTGGTCAAAAATACTTTACCCCTGAACTATTAGCACAATTTAAAGCCAAGGGTTATCAACATATTACTCGTTTTGAAGATCTCGCCAGCATCACCCAACCTAAAGTGCTGGGACTGTTTGCCGAAGTCCAATTACCTTGGGCAATTGATGAAAAAGATGCGAAAAAACTCAGCACTTTAACCCAAAAAGCGCTCAGTTTACTGTCGCAGAATGACCAAGGTTTTGTACTGTTAGTCGAAGGAAGCCTCATCGACTGGGCGGGTCACAATAACGACATAGCTACAGCCATGGGTGAAATGGATGAATTCTCCAATGCCATTGAAGTGGTTGAGCAATTCGTGCGTGAACATCCTGATACCCTGATGGTGATCACCGCCGACCATAATACCGGCGGCCTATCGATTGGTGTCGATGGAAAGTACAACTGGAACCCTGAAATCCTACGCAACGTTTCAGCCAGTACCGACACATTAGCCTTAGCCGCCATCAGCGGTGAACAATGGCAGGCCGATCTCACCCGCGGTTTAGGTTTTGAGCTCAACGAAGAAGAAATCGCAACATTAACGGTCGCCAGAATGCAGGGATTAGAAACCATCGCGGTTGCGATTCGCCATGTTATTGATAAGCGAACTGATACGGGTTGGACAACCGACGGTCACACAGGCACAGACGTACAAGTGTTTGCCGCAGGTCCCGCATCTGAGCTGTTTAACGGCCATCAAGACAATACTGATATCGCCAATAAGATTTTCAGCTTATTGCCAAAACCGAAGAAACCTAAGAGCTAAGCGTTAATCGATTCCTTTCATTAAAGGCAATCACATAAGGCAACCGCATAATGCAGTTGCCTTTTTTATTGTTTTTTTTATTAGGGATTTTATTAGGTCTTAGTGCAGTGATTCCATGCAAACTGGCTCGGGCGTGAATAACGGGTATAATGCCCACACTTAAGTTTATAGGTGCCTGTAACTGTGTTAACTAATCCATCGCAAGTCATTATTCGTAATCAAGACAGCCTAAGCCAACATAAGGTGTTAGTGCTCAATCATGAAGCCGATCTACTGCCAAAAGCCCTGCTCGATGTCGCGGCCTCGGTCGATGCCCTCGCCTTGGATTATCACCATTATTTACACTTAGCGCCGCACGCGAATTCAAAACTGCGTTGCTACTTCGGCCACGAACTGCCACATCAAGACCCAATTAAACCAGAAAAGTACGATACGGTTATCATTTATTTCCCCAAGGCTAAACCCCTCGCACCTTATCTGTTTAACCTCGCCGCCAGCCATCTTGTGCCTAACGGCCAGCTATTAGTCGTTGGGGAAAACAAAGGCGGGATTAAGTCTTTAGTTAAACTCTTGCCTGAGTATTTTGCGACGGGTATGAAACTCGATAACGCCCGCCACTGCCTGCTGTTTGGTAGCAATTTAGAGGGCAGCGCCCCGGCAATGAAACTTAGCGACTGGGTCAGTCAGTATCAACTCATAACGCCGCAAGGCGAGATCAGTATCTGTAATTTAGTCGGGGTATTTAGCGAAAAACGGTTAGATCTCGGCACTGAATTATTATTGTCACACCTACCAACACTCTCGGGTCGAGTGCTCGATTTTGGTTGCGGCGCAGGCGTGATCACCGCAGCCCTACTAAAAGCACAACCAAGCCTATCCCTTGAATGCGTTGATATTAATGCCATGGCGTTAGCTTCTTGTGAACTCACCCTGGCGGCCAATGGCATGACAGCCAAAGTGTATCCGTCCGATGGGCTCACGCAAACCACAGGAAAATTTAACGGCATTATCTCTAATCCGCCGTTTCATGATGGCCTCGCCAGCACCACCAGCATAGCGCAGAACTTTGTCACCGATAGTGCTAAGCAATTACAACATAATGGTATTTGGCAAATAGTCGCCAATCGCCACCTGCCCTATTCCGATATTATCGCCGCCGAATTTGGCCAATTGAAAGTGGTTGCCGACAACAACAAGTACAAGTTGTATTACTTCCAGCACAAATAGATGTTTGATTAATAACGCGCAGATGCTTTCGCTGAAGCGCGTTATTGGCAACACCAGCCACTCACTCTTATCCCAATCCCTGTTTGTTTGCAGATAAAACCTCACTTTCATCGTGTTACAAAATTCAATATTGTGATCTGCCGCATGCCAGCGATTCTGACAATCCCCCACTTATAGTCACTCAACAGCCGTTCCTAACATAGGGATTCGATTTAAAACATCAAAATAATGGTTAAACCCAAAATCAATATAAGTTGTGGTTTATTCAGTGATTTTTGCTATAAAACCAGAGATAACACTGATTATAAGACTCAATTTTTTATAAAAAACTATTTTAAAATTCACTCATAGACCATTAACAACAAAATGACAACATTTGCTGATTTTGCAGCCAAAAAGGCTTCTTTACCCTAAGTTTCTACTGTTATACTCAAAACAGCTTCTTAACAAGAATAAAACGCAATTACTAGGAATGCCCCTATGCTGGACCCTGAACTCATAGAGCTAAACAGCGATAAGACAAAAGCTGAATTGCGCCTGATCCCTAATGTCCATGGTCCAGTCACCCATGAAGACATAATGCGCCTGTTGTCTTTACCTGAATTCGCCGCCCTGTTTCCGCTAGAGCCAGCCATTACTAAAACCGTCGCTAAAATCAACTCTCTTTGTAATCAAGACGATGGAAAATTTGAGCTCTATACTACTTTGGCCGAACGTCGCGATGGCAGCATAGCTATCGAGATTAGTCCCGATAAAATGCAAGCCAGCCTTAAACTTACCGCAGCATGGGGTGGTAAACAGATAGATTTGCCAGAGATCCTCACTCATCTCAAAAAAAACAACGTCTGCATGGGGCTAAGCAAACTCAAAATTCAAGCTCTACTAAAGCAACTCAGCACACTCAAGCCAGGGGAAATCTGCCAAAGTGAAATAGCCCAAGGCAAAGCCCCTGTTAATGGACTCAATGCGGTACTAGAACGCAAAGTATTCCTTGCGCGGGAGCGCTTGCTTCAGCCACAAGAGCGCGAAGATGGCAGTGTCGATATGCGCAATTTAGGCGCAATGATCGTTGTTAAAGCCAATGATCTCTTGATGGTTAAACATTTAGCCACCGAAGGCACTCCGGGCTACAACATCAAGGGCGAAGTCCTTAAACAAAAACCAGGTAAGGATGCCGTGCTTCAAGCGGGTACAGGCACAGCTTTTCATCCCAAAGATCCCAATAAGCTGATCGCCACAGTGCCGGGGCAACCCGTCGAAACCCGTACAGGTATGAATGTCGATGATGTACTGCAACTTAAAGATGTCGACATCAGCACAGGCCATGTCACCTTCAAGGGCAGTATTTTAATTACAGGTGATGTCCACGAGGGCATGATAGTTAAAAGCTCAGGCGATATTACCGTGATGGGGTTTGTGGACTCCGCCACCCTTGAAGCAGAAGGCGATGTCACTGTGAGTAAAGGCATCATTGGCCGCCAGATTAAAGCCAATGAATACTCTACCAATATCTATTCTCAAGGGCAGATCAGCGCCCAATTTGTGCAATATTCTCAATTAGTTGCCAAAGGTAATATCTTAGTCACTAAACAGTTGCTGCACAGTAATACCAAAACCGCCGGCAGTTTAACGGTCAGCGATCCTAGCGGTCGTCGTGGTGATCTGGTTGGCGGAGTCGCACACGCTGAAAAAGGCATCACGGCGGTTGTCATAGGTGCAACGGCAGGGACTAAAACTGACGTTTACTGCGCAATGGGACAGGCTGAACTCAAGCAAGATCTCAAGCTACTCGATGAGAGCGTTAAAGCTATGGTCGTCGCCAGTTTAGATATCGAGGCTCGCCTCAATAAACTGCCCCCCAAGTCAGAATGGCAAGCTGACGCGGTTATGATTGAGCAAATAAAGATGATGCTTGATGAAAAGAATCGCATCATGGACGAACGTACCCGTGAAGAGCTTGAATTCGATACCTTTAAACAAGAAGTCGAAGGCTACTACGAAAAATACCGCATCGAAGTGCTTAAACACGTATTCCTTAACGTTGAGCTGCATATAGGTCCAGCAAATCACCGTACGGCACGTGAACACGGCACTTGTTGTATTGCCAATGTTAATCAAGAGATTAACTTTGACTATAACGCCAAGGCCAAAGCTGCACCGAGCACATAAGGTTCACTAGGGTTCTTAACTTATTGGTCGCTCAGCCAGTGCTGAGGCGGCTTTCGCTCGGTAGCCAAACCTCTGAACTCGTTCTGGCCTCTATCTATCTTCTCCAAGCGTGGCATACTGCTCACAGATAAACGCACGCAGCAGTATGCCAAGTCACCTTCTTGCTAAATCCTAATCCTTGTCTACTGCCGCCGATTGATCTCAGAGAATACCTCAGAGCCCATTTTAAACTTCCTAAGGATCTGAAATGACTAGCGTTAAGATGTCGAGTATTGAATGGCCAGCGATTGTAAAACTGACTCAAAATGACGAATTACTTTACCTAGAACATCAAAGAGATTGGCTCGAACTGGCCTGTCTCTATCAGCATCACTTCATCGAAACCGATCAATTATTAGACTCCAAAGGGCAGCGATACCTTATCAGTGCCTGTCCACAAAAAATCCATGAAGATCCTGTTGGCGAATTACCTCGATTACTGCGCCAAAAACAGGATTTGCCACTCAATGAATTTATCAAATGGGTTCAAAATCATGCCCAAGCACTAGGACAATGTTGTGTTGCTAAACTGGCTTTCACGACAATTGCCCAAGGCATCGAAATTGTTCGTACCCTCGATGAATAAACAGCAAACACATGATAAGCCATAATAAATGGCTATCAATGACTCAGTTAATCAATAAAAACAACATGACCTTAAAAGCTAATATCCTCATAATCAATTCACAGGCATAATTTGCCACGGTGTAACAGCGCTAAGCCAGACGGTAAAGCGCTTAAGATGCACTCCAAAATAACCGTTTTCTGCGTCGACTCAAGGGATGACGTTTAAGTTGGCACTAAATATACAAACAGATGGAACCGAAATTGGAACTACTTAAGATTGACTGCTTAGGCAAACAACTGCGCTTAGAAGGCTCGCTCGCGGGCTGGCAACAACTCTACTGGGACAACACCTTAGTCTCACAAAAAGAAGCTTCCGTCGATAATGGCGGCCTTAAAGTCCATGTCTTTGAGCTCACCCACCACAGCAGCCCATTGGTGACAGAAAGTGGTGAGCAAGCCATCGCCATAACAGAAGCTAAAATCCAAGTTCGCCTCGAAACCGATCTCGTTTGGCAGCCTTTCCGCCTCGATTACTGCTTGCTGATGGATGACAAGATTATCGACCAAGGGCGACGGACAGAGAAAGATATCGAACGCCAAACACCAGAAACGCCCATCGTTAAACAGCAAAAAATCAGCATGATAGGACTCGCCTCCCTCGGCTTTAAGCTGTTAAAAAGCGCTAAAGTCATAAAGGTAGTGTTAGCGGGCGCCAGTGTTGCCGCTTACTCTTGGCTATTCTCCTTCCAATTCGCCCTCGCACTTATCGCCTGTTTGGTATTTCACGAATATGGCCATATTCGCGCAATGAAATATTTTGGGATGAAGACCAAAGGGATTTACCTTATTCCCTTTATGGGCGGACTCGCGCTCTCCGATGAGAAAATTAATACGCGTTGGCAAGATGTGGTGATTTCTATCATGGGACCGACCTTTGGGCTCTTGATGTCCATCGCTTCCTTGATTGCTTACCACGCAACGGGCAATGTGTTTTTTGCTGGCCTTGCCGCCTTTAATGCGCTGCTTAACCTATTTAATTTATTGCCTATTCTGCCACTCGATGGCGGCCATATTTTAAAGAGCATCAGCTTTTCGATGAACAGCATTATGGGCTTGGTCGCCTGCGCCGCTGGTGCCGCTTTTGGTGTGTATATCAGCTACACCTTAGGCTTAGCGCTATTGGGCTTCTTGCTGTTGATCGGTAGCTTAGAAATCATCTTCGAGTGGCGCACTCGCCATCAAAGCCACCTGCTGCCATTAGACAGATACGGGCAAATCTTCTCGGTTATTTGGTACTTGCTCACGGTTGGTGCCTTAGTCGGCATCATCTGGCACTTAGCCGGAACCGGCGATGATATGCTCAGTCTGCCGCTGCAAATATTACGCAGCTAATTCTGCTTAACGGCTAAACGCGGCGCAAAGGCACTAGCACGAGTGCTTACACTTGCACTTGTCCAGAGTGATGCAATACAAAAAAACGCTATTAATAGCGGTTTTTTATTTTTCTGTCGCGCTGTGATGCTTTTACAAAAATGCGCTATTCCTTTGCCAAAGGCGGGGCAATATCACTGCCACCAAGGGCTTGATAAAGTGTCGCTTGGGCGGTGAGTTGGTTATAGCGATTCTCGAGTAAAGCCGCCTCGGCGCTGCGACGGTTCTCTTGGGCATCAATCCAATTCTGAATACCGATAGCGCCATTGCGGTACTGGCTCTCATAAATGGCTTCAACGGCCGCCGCTGCGCTAAATTGCTGTGCCAACTTCTCCCCTTGATAACGATATTGCTGCTTAGCCGAAATCGCGTTATCGACATCTTCAAAGGCGGAATAAAGCGTCTTGCGATAATTCACCACTGCAGTTTGATAATTGATATCGGCAATGTCGTTATTGATTTGCATTTGATTCCACTGCAAAAAGGGCAAGACTAGCCCTGCGCCTAAACTGCCAACGGGATTACGTAACAACTCTTTTAACTCAGAGGTCGACTCCCCAACACCGCCGGTTAAACTCAGGCTTGGGAAATAACTCGCATAGGTCGCATCTTTACTCGCCAAGGCGGAGCGCAGTTGATACAAGGAGGCCTTCACATCTGGCCGTCTCACTAATAAATCTGCGGGTACACCCACGCTAACATCAGGTACTGCTACGTCGGGGAGTTGCTTAATCTCAACCCAAGTTTCGCCTGAGGCTAAACTCTGCGCAGGAACAGCTGCAGGAGTCTGATTGAGTAATATCGCGAGGGCATTTTTAGCCACAGTTAATTGCTGAATAAGCTGGCTATGGGCAGCCTCTTGTCCCGCCATACTGCGCTGAGCTTCAAGCACATTCACTTGCGTCACGGCCCCAGAATCATACTGCCTTTGGGTTAATGCCAGCGTTTGCTGACTGTACTCGATACTCTTTTGGCTTAAATCAATCCGTTGATTTAAATAACCTATCTGCCAATACAAGGATGCAGTGGTCGCCACTAGGCTTTGGGTGGTACTTTCTCTATCTTCGGCGCTCGCCAGCGCCGCCCATTGAGCTTGGTCGATATTGGCCGACACTTTGCCCCACAAATCCACCTCATAACTCACGGACAATTTTGCTTGATAACTCTTAGTCGCATCGCCACCCTCAAGTGGCTGATTACGGGAAGCGTCAAGGTTTGCCGATAACTGTGGGTATAGATCATCCCGCGTTAGTCCTGCCTGCAAGCGTGCCTTACGCAGCGTTAAGGTCGCTAGGGTTAAGTCATTGTTAGTGCTCAACACTTGACTGACCAGCTTATCGAGCTCGGGCTGATGAAACTGCTGCCACCAAGGGTCGACTTTTACTTGCTCATTCACTGTGGTGTTTTGCCACTGTTCGGGAATAGCCAGTGCAGGTGGTTCAAAGTCTGAACGCATAACACTGCCACAACCACTCAACAGGGCTATGCACAGAGCTGGTCCCAAAGCCGTGCAAACAGCAATAGTACTGCTACGAAGCGAAAATGGCTGATTAAAAAGTTTAGTATTCATGGTGTTATTACTCTCTGGCTAGTGCATCAACGGGATCTAACTGCGCCGCATTGCGGGCGGGTAAGAAACCAAATAGCACACCAATTAAGGTCGAGCAGGCAAAGGCAGCAACGATGGAGGTGGTGGAATAAATCATTTGGAAACTGCCCCCCGTTTGAGCAAACACCACGCCAATTAAGTAGGACAAGGCGATGCCTAAGGTGCCCCCACACAAACACACTAAAATGGCTTCGATAAGGAACTGGCGCAAAATATCACTCTGGCGCGCACCCACCGCCATACGAACACCGATTTCACGGGTCCGCTCAGTCACAGACACTAACATAATGTTCATCACCCCAATTCCGCCAACGACAAGGGAAATCACCGCGATAGCCGAGATCAGTAAGGTCATGGTTGCTGTGGTTTTTTCGATGTTCTGCCTAATGGTATCGGTATTGATGGTGAAGAAATCTTGCGTGCCGTGGCGCATTTTAAGCAGCGCGATAATGCCCTGCTCCGCCGCGTTACTCGGCACAGTTTCATCGAGTCGAACGGTAATGCCATCCAAATAATTTTTACCCACCATACGGCCAGAAACTGTGGTGTAAGGCACCCACACATTAAGCGCATCGCTGTTACCAAAAGCACTTTCTTTGGGTTGAGTCACACCTATGATACGTACGGGTAAATCTCCGAGGAAAATCACTTGCCCTATCGCCGAGTTATTGTCGGCAGCACTGTTAGGGAAAAGCTCCTTACGGGTGTTGTCATCAATCACCGCATCTTGGGCGAGCGATGCGACACTGGCATCATCCCAAAATTGGCCCTGCGCTAACTCGTACCCTCTTACACGGAAAAACTCAGGTCCCACACCATTCACCGATGCCGATACCGCTTTATTACCAAAACGAACCGTTGCAGTAGAGCCAATGCTTGGCGTCACGCTATCAACATAGGGCAGATTTTTAAGGGCATTGGCGTCCGTTGCGGTTAAGGTGCGCACCCGCGCCGAGCGTCTATCGCCAAAACCTGAACCAGGGCGAATATCAATCGTGTTAGTTCCCATCGAACTGATACTTTTGAGAATGGCCTGCTGCGAGCCTTCACCTAAGGCCACCACAGAAACCACAGAGGCGATACCGATAATAATCCCGAGCATAGTCAAGAAAGTACGTAACCTGTGGGTCGACATTGCCACCAGCGCCATTTTAAGCGCTTCGACATATCTGTCCCACGAAGCCACCCGCGCACGCGAGCCATCTTTTGCTGCCACTGCACCGTTAGGCTTTTGTGACGCCGTATTTTGTAATGTTGAGCTTTGCGACGTCGAGCTTTGTGGCTTAGCCGTTTGTTTATCCTGACTGCGCTCATCGCTGATGATCACGCCGTCTTTGATTTCGATAATGCGGTCGGCATATTGGGCCACATGCATATCGTGGGTCACGATAATGATGGTATGACCGTCGCTGTGAAGCTCCTGCAACAACTGCATCATTTCTTCGCCGCTGTGACTATCCAATGCACCAGTCGGCTCATCGGCAAGGATCACATCACCGCCATTCATCAAAGCGCGCGCCACACTGACCCGCTGCTGCTGTCCGCCACTGAGCTGATTGGGTTTATGGTCAAACCTGTCGCCAAGGCCTAAACGCGTTAACAAATGCTCGGCCCTGTCTTTACGAACCGTGCGTTCTTTACCCGCATACACAGCAGGTACTTCGACGTTGCCTATGGCGGTCAAATCGCCCAGTAAATGATAACGCTGAAAGATAAAACCAAAGTGCTCGCGGCGCAGCTGCGCTAACTCATCAACGTCCATAGTCGAGGTATCTTGGCCGTTGATAAAATACGCGCCCTTTGACGGCTTATCTAAACAACCAAGAATGTTCATTAGGGTCGATTTACCCGAGCCAGAAGCACCTACTATCGCCACCATCTCGCCACGGCCAATCGACAAGTTCACATCTTTCAGCACAGTGAGTTGCTGCTCACCCGCCTGAAAAGTGCGATAACAACCTGAAATTTCAAGTAATGCCGTTGTCACTGTTAAAACCTCACGCTAGGTGGGCGACGTAATTTACTGCTGCCATCATCGGAAGACGGCATGCCAAGCACAACCTGATCGCCTTCCTTCAAACCCGCGGTGATTTCAGCATTGATTTTGTTGTTAATCCCCACAGTGACATCCACATATTGCACTTGGTTATCAACTAACACAGGCACTTGATATTGCGGGCCGCTGCGGGCTTTACGCTCGACAGACTTAGCCTCTGGCACCGCGGATTTCTCCCTCGGCTTTATACGCAATATCTGCGCAGGCACTAATAGCGCATCATCGGCCTTAGCTAACACTATGGACACCTGCGCCGTCATGCCGATACGCAAGGTGCGGTCAGGGTTTTCTACATCAAACAGACCATGGTAATAAATGGCGTCTGAGTCGCTAGAGCTCATATTGCTATCGTCGCCATCCATCGAAATCGGCCCAGGCTCAATCGCCCTCAAAACGCCACGGTAGGGATGATTCGGTTTTCCAAGGACAGTGAAATACACGGCTTGACCCGGATGGACATTGACAACATCGGCTTCGGAAATCTGCGCTTTAACTGTCATGGTATCCAGCTGCGCCATTTCAACTATGGTCGGTGTTGTTTGATTAGCGTTAACGGTTTGCCCCACTTCTACCGCGGAATACACCACAGTGCCATCCATCGGCGCGGTAATTTTGGTATAACCTAAATCGATTCTGGCACTGTCGACGTTAATCTCAGCCTGTTGTTTTTGCGCTTCTAATTGCTCAAGCTCGGCTTGATAAACCGTTAGATTAGCATCGGCCACTTCATAATCGGCACGAGAACTGGCCTTATCGGCAAGCATTTGCTGCTGGCGGCTAAATTCCAATTTAGCTTGGCGGATCTGCGCCTGTTTAGCACGGAACTGAGCATTGATACTCTTGAGTGATGCGAGGGCATCCTTCAAATTATTCTGCTGCGCTAGGCTATCAATCTGAGCAATCAAATCGCCTTTCTTTACTTCATCACCCAGTGCCAGCGGCAAACTTAAGATTTGCCCCGATACCTGTGCGCCCACACTCACCAGTTTGGATGCCTGCAACATGCCATTGGCAAGTACTGAGTTTTCGATATCGCCACGGCGCACAGCTTCAGTCACATAGGTAGGTGCCATTTCAGGCTTATGCCACATAAAATAAGCACCGCCACTCAGGAGGATTAAGCCGCTTAACGCGAGCAGCAATTTACGCTTTGAGGATTTTTTCATCGGTATTGTCGTGTCCATCAATGCTAAAGACAGCAAGCATTCATCTTGCTAAGGAACTGAAATTGTTCCAACAGTATATAGAGTTAGCCAAAGACAGTAGACGAAGGAAGTGTCGTTAACAGGTAAAGATTTGCAAATATCTGTGTAGAAATTGACAAGGAAAGCATGATTGAGTGGTGCTTAGACTGCCATGCCAATTTAGTGCGTTATCAAATCGTCAGGTGATAAATTGTTGGGGTCTACATTCTATGACTGTGCCACTTGTGGTAGTTCAGACATTCAAACGAATCTAGATGCAGACTTCATTTGATTCTTTTTCAAGAAAAAATCAACGTCGTGGGGTGAAGCCTTATGACTTTGATGTCGATTTAAATACAAAAACGACCAACCCGCTACGAAACATTCACGCCAAGTACTGGCCATTCTCAGTGAATAACCCAATGATTAATCGAATCAATCACTCAATTCGACTAATTCATGCTGGCGAGGATCACCTGCGTGGCATCAAAACAGGCAAAACATGGCTCGCCGACAGCCAAACTCTGCATTTGGGTGAGTGGCATCACTGAATAGATGATGTCTTTACCATTAATATCTATGGCTAATTCGGCCTTATCGCCAAGCTCAGTCACACTCAGCAAACGGCCGCTGAGGCAATTTTGCCCATCCAGTTCACAGGCATGTGTCGTCGCCCGTACCGCGGGGGCTTTAAACAGTAACAATACGGATTTATCTAAGGCTAACTGTAAGCGCTCGCGGCTCGAATGGGTCACTGAAATCTGAATCTGTTGTCCGCCCGCTAAAGTCACGCTGATGTTGTCATTTAATCCAAATGAATCAATGCTATTGATACGCCCCGTTAACTGATTGCGGGCGCTGGTGTTGAGAGAGAAATGCGCCATCACATCCAATAAACTGTGCATATCGACGGACTCATCGAGCAAGGCAGCCAAAGCCATTTCTTGTACTTGGGAGGTGATGGAATACACCTTAAGCAACCGTTCGCCAAATTCGGTGAGTTTAGCGCCGCCACCGCCTTTGCCGCCCTTTTCGCTACACACTACGGGTTCGGGCATGGCGGTGTTCATCTCATTGATCGCGTCCCACGCCGCTTTATAACTGATCCCCGCAAGCTTGGCGCCTTGGCTGATCGAGCCTGTGTTGGCGACCTGCTCAAGCAGGCTTATCCGCCTAGGATTGGCGAAGGGCTTATCCCCGAGGGAAAGCGTAAGTAATGCATGTAAATCCATCGTTTATCCAGCACCCAAGTCTGACTTGAGTCCTATTGTCCTTCATCGTCTTGAGGATACCAATAAGATTGCCGAGATATTTCAGCGGATTAATACCAATCACATTAAATATCTAATCAGTTCAGAGCCTCACAGGTATTTCAATCCGAGGCGCATTGACGCAGAAATGGTTATTCCCTTTTAAGTCAATGCAACACGGGAGTGGGATGCCTGTGAGGCTCCCGAAGGGCGGGTTTCAACGCGCTTTATACTGCGTTCAAGGCTTTCGACAGAGCACCACTATGCCTTCAAGCCTTCGCCTTGTCTAAAGCGCGTTGAATTCCCGCTGAATGAACAGATATTTAATACAATTGGTATAATGCCATTAATCCGCAAGAAACCGCACACAGATCACTAATTGATTGCTTAGGGCTTGAATGATCGATATATAGATTGGTATATAACGATCTCTTTTTATCACGGAGGAACACAATGAAATCCATTTACCTTAAGCAATTACTGCGTTTTACCACGGCTTCATTATTCACAATGGTACTGACATCTAGCCCAATTTTTGCGGCAGACAATGAGCAAGTGACTGTTTTTGCAGCAGCATCGCTCACCAATGCCCTTAACGAAATCGGCCAGCAATATGAAAAAGAACACAATACTAAGGTGATATTCTCCTTCGCCTCTTCCTCAACACTGGCAAAACAAGTGGCCAATGGTGCACCCGCCGATCTGTTTGTCTCGGCGAATCAAAAGTGGATGGATTATCTGGTCGATGCTAAAGCGGTCGATGTTAACAGCCGAAAAACCTTGTTAAAAAATACCTTAGTCTTGATTGCCGAGAAAAATAGTCCCATCACAGAAGTCGTGCTCAATGGCGATTGGGATATTAAAGCCGCATTAAAAGGCAGTCGTATGGCTGTTGGCGACCCTGATCATGTACCCGCTGGACAATATGCCAAGCAAGCCCTCGAAAACCTCAAGCTGTGGCAAGCCGCTGAGCCCTTACTCGCCCGTGCTAACAATGTCCGTGCCGCCCTCGCTTTGGTTGAACAGGGTGAAGCGACGCTTGGCATAGTGTATTCAACCGATGCGAAAGTCGCCCAAAAGATCAAAATCGTTGGCACCTTCCCAGAAACGAGTTACAGCCCAATTGAATACCCTATCGCCTTAGTCAAACAAGAATCGACCACAAGCGCCAAAGCGTTCAATGAGTATCTGCAGGGCCCAAGCGCAAAAAATGTGTTTGAGAAATATGGCTTTGGAGTGAATTAGGGTGCTGAGTGGTTCTTTGTTAAGCGGCTCATTTTTAAGCGACTATGAAATTGCCGCACTACTACTCAGTTTAAAGGTGTCATCCGTTGCCGTTATCGCCAGTTTACCCTTGGGCATTTTATGCGCTTGGGTGCTGGCCAGAGTCGAGTTTCCTGGCAAGGCTCTATTTGACAGTGTGCTCCATCTACCACTGGTGTTACCGCCCGTGGTAGTGGGTTATCTCTTGCTAATCAGCATGGGCCGCCAAGGTTTTATCGGCCAGTGGTTATTTAATTGGTTTGGCATCAGTTTTAGCTTTAGTTGGCGCGGTGCGGCCCTCGCGGCGGCGATAGTGTCATTCCCGCTGATGGTCAGAGCCATACGCCAATCCTTTGAAACCGTTGATATTCGACTCGAGCAGGCCGCACGCACTTTAGGTAGCAGTCGATGGCGAGTATTTCTCACCATCACACTGCCGCTCACCTCTCCAGGGATAGTGTCAGGCATGATTATCGCCTTTGCCCGCAGCCTAGGGGAATTTGGCTCGACTATTACCTTCGTTTCTAATATCCCAGGTGAAACCCGTACGATTCCGCTCGCCATGTACTCTTTTATTGAAACCCCAGGGGCAGAATATCAGGCCATGCGTCTGTGCATTATCTCGATCGTTATCGCACTCGCGTCTTTACTTGCCTCCCAATGGCTGAGTAAAAAAGCCCTGCAGAGGACGGCAAGCGTATGTTAACAATCAATATTGAAAAACGACTCGGACAACTGCAACTGAAAGTCGATACCCAATTGCCATTGCAAGGCGTGACAGCCGTTTTTGGCCGATCGGGTGCGGGTAAGACCTCACTAGTGAACCTACTCGGTGGGCTTTCAACCCCAGATTGTGGTGAAATCCGCCTCGGCGACAAACTGCTTTATCAACAAGGCAAAGTGAACCTTCCCCCAGAAAAGCGCCATATTGGCTATGTATTTCAAGAGGCACGGCTGTTCCCGCACTATAGCGTGAAGGGCAATCTCAACTATGGTGTGCGTAAAGCCAACCCAGTCTTGTTCGATAGAATTGTGCAACTATTAGGGATTGAAAAACTCCTCAGTCGCTATCCCAGCACGCTATCGGGCGGTGAAAAACAACGGGTTGCCATTGGCCGTGCCCTGCTGACATCACCTGACATGCTGCTGATGGATGAGCCGCTGGCATCACTCGATTTACCCCGTAAACGCGAGTTACTGCCCTACTTGCAAACCTTATCGCAGGAACTAAAACTGCCAATAGTGTATGTGAGCCACAGCCTAGATGAGATCTTACAACTGGCGGATTATATGCTGGTGCTGCATCAGGGAAAATTGATTGCCCAAGGCGCCTTAAGTGAAGTGTGGAATAGCGAGCAGATGCGCCCTTGGGTGCCATTGCAGGAACTCAGCTCACTCCTCAGTGCAAAGGTCGCCGACAGACATCCCGACTACCCCATGACTCGACTCGTGATGGATGATGGAAACTATTTGTGGGTAAGTGGCTATCTGGCTGAAACGGCAAAGAAACTCAAAGTGCGTATTCAGGCAAATCATGTCTCGGTTTGCACTGAGATCCCCAAAGGATCGAGTATCCGCAACCTGCTAAAGGGAGAAATTAAAGAGTTATACCCCAGTGATAACGGCGAGCAAATCCAATTAAAAATCGCCCTTGGCCACGATGAACTTTGGGCCAACATCACCCCTTGGGCCTGCGACGAACTGCAACTCACTCATGGAAAAGCGATTTATGCACAAATCAAAGGCGTGACTATGACGCAAATGGATATCGCCGAATCCCACTAGCTCAACCTAGAGCACCGTTCGAAAACCAAATTTCAGGTACAAAAAAACCGACGCTATGTCGGTTTAGTTCCTTCATTAGAAGGATTTGGTACCAGTGGCCAGACTCGAACTGGCACGCTTTTAAGGGCGGGGGATTTTGAATAGAACGCTTGCATGGATAATAACCCCACCTGATTACAAATAATTTCCAGTTTCGGGTAATGTGAGACCCAGGCTTTAGCTGCAACTAAAGCTTTCCTTGTCGTAGTTCGATTGAACGCTGGCTCCTCTATTGAGAGACCGATAACAAGAAAGAACGCGGCAAAGGACTCCAAGCAAAAATACTCGAATAGTCTACTGGGTCTCGAACCCGCATTTGCAAGCAAGAGTTAGCTTATTATGAAAACAACTTCTAATCAAAACATTAACGTAGGTGTTGATACTGGCAAGTTTCAACTTGACATTTATATCCGCCCTCTCAATATCTATTTCACTGTATCGAAGCGACAGGTCGTCTTGAAATGCCCTTCATTATGGCCTGCGCTGAGGTAAACTTACCTTTTGTCATCGCCAACCCTGTCCACATAAAACGCTTTGCAGGTGCCATTGTTCAACGGGCAAAAACTGACAAGCTCGATGCGCAACTTATAGCGCATTACAGCGAAGCGATGAAGCCGACCTTATCAACCTTAAAACCTGATTTAATGCGTGCTATGAGTGATTTAGTCGCAAGACGAAATCAACTATTGATGATGCAGACGATGGAAAAAAACCGCCTTCAAATATTGCCAAAAGAACTTGAAATGACAATTAAACCTATTTTAACGGCGTTCAAAAATCAGATTAAAAATCAGATTAAAAAGATTGAAATAAAAATCGTTAAACTCATTGAGTCAAACCCTGATTATCAAGCGAAAAATACTCTCCTTCAGAGTATGAAAAGCATAGGTAAAATCGCCGCAGCTTCCATCATCAGTAACTTACCAGAATTGGGTTATATCAGTAACAAGGAAGCAAGCGCATTGGTCGATGTGACACCGATGAATAAAGAAAGCGGGCGCTTTAAAGGCATGCGAAAAATACAAGGAGGAAGGCATCAAGTGAGAACGGTTTTATATATGGCAATGATGTCAGCCATACAATCTAACCCCGTTTTTAAAAGCACCTATCAGCGATTAGTTGCCGCAGGGAAACCTAAAAAAGTGGCGATCATTGCCTGTATTAGGAAGATGGTGGTGACGTTAAATTCGATGTTGAGAGACGGTGTCCTATGGGAAGCGCCAAAAGCGAGAAATTAGCTATTGACGCAATAGTCTCTTGTAATATCACTATTACTTTTCATATAGTTACGACACAAGTACAAACTTTGCAAATAGTATCAGAATCAAACCATGAGCAAACAAGTCGAACGGCATGACATTTCAGACGAATTATACGTCTATAAACAAGATAACAGCGAGCGTTGGAATGCCCGCATCAAAGTGGCTGGTAAGTGGCACTCTAAAGCCTCCAAGCAGAAAGGAAAAGAGAAAGCCATTGGTATGGCCTATCGGCTTCAAATCGAATACCAATTTATGGCAGACCGTAATCAGCTGGTGAGTTCCAAGCGCTTTCGTGATGTGGCTGAAAAAGCCATTAGAACTATGGAAGATATTATCAAAAAGGAAAAAAATAAAGACAAAGACCAAGATAAAAAGCACAAGTTCACGACCTATATTCAGGTATTACGTAAGTACCATATCCCCTTCTTCGACCGCACTTATATAACCTCTATAGATAGCGCTAAGCTGCGAGAGTTTGATAAATGGCGAGTAGAGCGACTCGGGCGTGAACCCGCAAAATCAACGCTACTGAACCACAACGCAGCCCTGCAACTAGTGTTTAAGGAAGCCGTAGACTGTAAGTGGATGCTGGCAGCACAAGTCCCCTCACTATCTACCAAAGGTGCTGAGTCACAACGGCGAGCGCATTTCTCACCAGAGGAATACGACAAAGCATTCGATGCTGTTGTAAAGCTTGAGCAAAACAGCCGTAAAGAGAAAGCCCGCCAAATTAGTGCGTTACTGATGGATTATATGGAGTTTGCGGTGAACACTGGTATTCGACCAGAACAATCTCTTACTCTACAAAAGATTTGAATATCCACATTACAACGAATAAGTAGCAGAATCATCAAGCTCGGTATGTTCGCCAGCAAGTAGTGTTATCAGCCAACAACTTTTGAAGCTATTGTGTTTCGTAAAATAATTTAATTAACAACGCTATGCTACTTTACCCTCTAGTCTCAACCTTTATCATTTTAAATTTAATATTATTAGCTTTACATGTTTAACATGTGTCGAATTCACTTTATTAAGCGAACAATATGACTTAACAGTATATAAACGTACGGAACACACCAAATTTATTAAAAATCAAATAACAGACCAATTTTAAATATGAATTTTTTAATTGTTAAATATGAGACCAAAATCAAATTAGAAAACAATAAATTAGAATCACAATTAAAACACTTGAAAAACATTTCAGTAACAACCCAGGTGACATGAACCCAGCAAAAAATAAAACTATTTATTTTCAATCACATTAAAATAATAGAAATAGTTCTCACTTATAATTTTATGCCAATAAAAGCACATCAAAACGATTTACCAGATACTCGTCACATTTATCTCCAGTGTAATTATTAACAAACATTAACACTCATACTTTAATGCTATTCTTTGGCGATAATATTTTCGTTGCAAAGTCATTTTAACAATAAGGCACAAATATGAGATGGCATGAAATGATAAAATTGATGATGGTAATTAATATTATTCTTATATTATCTCCAGCTGCAATAGCACAAAACATTTCTTCGAATCATCAAACAGGAGAACAATTAGAAAAAATACTGATAGATAAATTTTCTGAAGGAAAATATTCAACTAAAGGCGCAGACTCATGCCTTATATGTCACCGAAAAAATACGACAGTAATGGCTATTTTTGATGGAGTACATGGTGATATCAACAATGCAAAGTCACCAATGGCGGGCTTGCAATGTGAAGCGTGTCATGGACCAATAGGTGAGCATAATAAAGGCGGCAAAGAGCCGATGATTACTTTTGGACACGATAGCCAATTACCGGCACCAAGCCAAAATACTGTGTGTTTAGGTTGTCACCAAAATACTGAGAAAAGTGGTTGGCACAGCAGCTTACATAATATGGAAGAAATCGCCTGTGCAGACTGCCATCAAGTTCATGCAGCAAAAGATCCCGTGTTGCAAAAGCTGCAAGTAAATCAGGTTTGTACAGCTTGTCATACCAAGGAAAAATCGGATATGAATAAGCGCTCATCTCACCCATTAAAATGGAATGAAATGACCTGCATCGATTGTCATAATCCCCATGGTTCATTCAATGAAAGTGCATTAAAAAAGACCTCTGTCAATGACACTTGTTATAGCTGTCATGCTGAAAAACGTGGTCCTTTCCTATGGGAACATGCTCCGGTTACCGAAAACTGTTCTACTTGCCACAACCCCCATGGCAGTGTGAATGAAGCATTAGTTAAACAACGCGTTCCTCAGCTATGCCAACAGTGTCATGCCGACGATGGCCATGCAAGCAGAGTTGTGACTCAGCCTGGAACAGATGCTTTTGGTGGTGGAATGGGTTGTCTTAACTGCCATAGCCAAATCCATGGCTCCAACCACCCTGCCGGCAGCAATTTTGCCCGTTGAACAAGGAGTCTGACATGCCTTTTAAACTTAATATAATTACCCTTGGATTACTTGCCGCAACTACAGGTGTTAATGCTGCAGATTTTTCGGTACAAAAAGCGAATGTTCAAGGAATAAAGCTTGATGCCTATCAATGCAAAGGTTGTATCAGTAAGCATGGTTATCAAGGTGAAGTGCAACTGAGTGCTGGCTGGGCAGATAGTGACGATGTTCACTCAGGTAATGCTCTGGGTGAAGCTGGTGATGGAATTCGCACCGGAGTAGGTACAGATTTACGCTATCGTCATGCAGGTTATCAAGCCAATGTTCAAGCACATCAATTAGGGTTAGATAATAGCTATGCGCATATCGATGTGGGTCAATCGGGGCTTTATGGCGTCAGCCTTGATTATAACCTCCTTACTCAATATGACAGTCGTGCTCAGACTCAATTGTGGCATAACAATGGAATGCTCTTACCTAGTGATGCAACTCGACTGCTAGATCTGCAACTTGAGCGTGAAAAAATCGGATTGGGATTTGAGGCGCAATATAGTGTGCTACAGGCTTTTATCAATTATGACCATGAGCAAAAAACAGGAAACCGTCGCAGTAGTTTAGTAGCACCTCGCCCAGTTAACTTCGCCTTACCTGTTGATGCTAATACAGAGAATCTCAATGCAGGTTTGAGTATGGAGGGGGATAGTTGGTTGGGAGAGCTACTCTATAACGGCAGTTTCTATCGTAACAATATTAATAATTTGAGCCTACCTCATTTACCTGATGTCTATGCTGCAACGCCAGATAATGATGCTCATCAAGTATCACTATCGGGTCAATATTTAATGGAACAAAGTTCCATCAATGGCCGAGTAGCAGCAGGACGAATGATTCAAGACGGTGAACTCATCCAAATGAACGGTAATCCATTGCAGAGTTGGGATGGCCAGGTTGATACTTTAGATGCTCGAGTGGGTTTTAGTAGTATGTTGACACCGCGTTGGCGTATGAATGGCCAGGTAGATTATAGCGACCGAGATAACAAAAGCTCAGTATGGGATTTTGCCCAGCTAGAGTTTGACAGTTTAAGTGGGGCATTTAAGCAAAATGTTCCGATGGATATTGAAAGACTAAATTACAAACTACACACCAGTTATCGTATTAATAGCCAATATCGATTAATGGGTGGATATGATCGTAAAGAGGTTGAACGTAGTTATCTTGAACGAGAGCAAACCCATGACGATGCACTTTGGGCAAAGCTCAATATGCGAGCATTACCTAACACTGTAATTGATTTTGGGGCTCGCTATGAAAAACGTACCGGTTCGATCTATGACACAGTAGAAGCAACATCAATTGAAGAAAATCCACTGTTACGTAAATTTTACCTTGCCGACCGTGAACGTAATGCGCTTGAGCTGAAAGTTAATTATGCCCCATTAGATTGGATGACAGTCGATTTTAGCGGGCGTTATGCAAAAGATGATTACGCTAAAACTCTCATTGGTCTTACTGAATCAACGGATTATGGCTATGACATTCAGTTAGGTTTACAGCTATCCAAGCAATTGCAGTTTTATGCAATGGCAGGACAACAATGGATAGATTCATCTATCGCTGGCAGCCAGCAGTTTTCTTCCCCAGATTGGCATAGCGATATTGCCGATGAATTCATCAATTTGGGCGCTGGGTTTACCTATAGTGGATTGCTAGATGATCGGCTGACAGTCGGTGGAAATTATCTATTTGCTAACTCCGCTAGCGACACTCTGCTCACCACCACCGAAATGCACCCTTACGGAGATTATTACGCCTATAACCACAGTGTTGAGTTATATGGGCGTTATGCCTTGAGTGGGAGTGTAGGTCTCAAATTGAGTTACCAGTACGAACGTTATTACGACACGGACTATGCCCAATCAGGCGTCAATAGCATACCAGGGGTAATTACTCTGGGAGAACTTAACCATAACTACAATGCGCATTTGCTGATGTTTACCTTCAGCTACCTGCTGCCTTGATTCTGAAGAGGTAAAGATAATGGAACGCAGAAGTTTTCTTAAAATAAGTGCAGCTATGGGCTGTGCAGCAACAGTCACTGGCTGTAATTCTGGCTCAAGTGATGTAGATGTTGTACCACCAAAGCCACCGATAGGTGATGAAATACAAACTTGGTCATCCTGCCTTGTTAACTGTGGTTCAAATTGCCCTATTAAAGTTTTTAGTCGTGATGGCGTTATTACGCGTATTGAAGCTGACCATGAAACTAATGATGAATATGGCAATCATCAAATTCGAGCTTGTGCCCGTGGACGTTCACTTCGTAGTCGTACTTATGCTCCAGATCGTTTACGTACACCAATGAAGCGTGTTGGTAAGCGAGGAGAGGCTAAATTTGTTCCAATTACTTGGGATGAAGCAGCTTCAACCATTGCAAGCGAAATTCAGCGAATTGCCAGTAGTTATGGCAATAAGTCTATCCTTAAGCATTATGGAACAGGAGCCTATTATGGTTTTGCTAGTTCAGCTTGTTTTGACCGTGTACTAAATCTTAATGGTGGATTCCTTAAGATTTATGGCAACTATTCTTGGGCACAACAAAATGAAGCGGCTGCAGCAACAGGTTTTGGCAGTACATCAGGTTCTTCTTTAACTGCTTTATACGATAGCGATCTATTTCTTGGTATAGGCTATAACCCGAGTGAAATGCGTCAAAGCGGCTCAGGTGAGGGATATGATTTCTTAAAGGCGTTAGAGGCGAACTCGAACCTTGAAGTCATTATGGTTGATCCACGCTATACCGATTCAATGGCGGGTAAAGAGAATCAGTGGCTACCGATTAGACCTGGAACCGATGCGGCATTTGCAGAAGCTATTGCCTATGAAATGATTAGCTCTGGATGGGTAGATACTCATTCCAAGGCATTTTTAGATAAGTACTGCGTTGGATTTGACAAGGCCTCTCTTGAAAAGCTTGTTGCTGAATTTACCGCAAGTGGCGATCCTAAAAAGACTCAATATTTGCCTTATATCGACGTTGAAGACAACTATCGCAACTACATTCTTGGTGAAGGTAAGTTCGTCGATAATGGCCCAAGAACCCCCGCCTGGGCAGCTAAAATTTGTGGAATATCAGAAGCAAATATTAAATCCATCGCCAGCAAGATTATGAATGCTAGAGCACCATTTATTGTCACTGGTGCAGGTGTAAACCGTCACGCCAATGGTGAACAAGCTATGCGTGCCTGTTATATGCTTTCTTTTTTAACAGGAAAAGTGGGGCAACCAGGCGTCAGCAATGGAGCTTTACCATACCAAGGCAGCTTAAATCGTGCGGGTATGAGCGGTGGTAGCAATCCTGTTAAAGAATCTATTTCCTTCTTCACTTGGGCTGAAGCAATTGAACGTGGTCATGAAATGACTGCGCGCAAAGATGGGATCCGTGGCACAACTGATTTGGACACCCCACTCGGTGCAGATATTAAAGCGGTATTTGCTATTAACAGTAATGCGCTGATTAACCAACATTCAGATTGTAATGGTACTGCTAAAATCCTGGAAGATGATACTAAATGTGAGCTAATAGTCGTGTGTGATTGTTGGATGACAGCCAGTGCTCGTTATGCGGACATTTTACTACCTGACACCACTTGGCTAGAGTCAAATGATCTGGTTAATGACAGTTATGCCTCTGGGATTATGGGCTATTTAGTCGCAATGAAAGCCGCAGTAAAACCTATGTGGGAAAGCATTTCAATGTTTGAAATGGGCCGATTAATTGCAGCCAAAATAGGTAAAGAGGCCGAATATACAGAGGGTAAAGATGAAGCTGCTTGGCTTGAGGCTCTCTACCAAAAAACTCGAACTGATAGTAGTAATGTTAATGCCCAGCCAACATTCCCTTCGACTTATACCGAAGCTCAGCAAATTGGAGTATTCCGCGCATTTAGCAAAACACCAGTGCTTGCTCTAGATAGCTATATTAACAATGGTAAAGCGGTGAGTACGCCCTCAGGTAAGATTGAGATCTATTCATTATCCATGGCTCAAAAGGGTAAAGACTGGGTATTTAATCCCAATGTTAAAGGCGATTATATTAGTGCAATACCAATGTACCAAGCAACGTGGGAGGGTTATGACGATGAAGACACCAAGGATGACTACCCACTTCAATTAATGGGCTATCACACAAAGGGACGTACACATTCAAGTTATCATAACGTTCCATGGTTGCGTGAAGCCGCAGAAGATGCAGTGTGGATGAACCCTGCAGATGCATACAGTCGCGGCTTAAGAAACGGTGATAAGGTTCAAATGTGGAATGATCGTGGCACCGTTGAATTACCTATACGTGTTACCCCAAGGGTGGCTCCTGGTGTCGTTGCTCTAGGACAGGGAGCTTGGTATCAGCCGGATATAGCGCGCATTGGACGAAGTGGTCATCCAATTGATGTTGGGGGTTGTATTAATACGCTAACACGCTATCAACCAAGTCCTTTTGCAAAGGGTAACCCACAACACACTAACCGTGTGCAGATCGTCAAGGCGTAAGGGGTAAATTAAAATGACACAACAAACACAATATGGTTTCTATTTTGATAGCAGCAAATGTACTGGCTGCAAGACTTGTCATATCGCCTGCAAAGACAGAATGACAGGGCTAGTCCGCGTAAAAGACGATGTACTCAACAACGGTGTAGCAAATTTACCAGGTATCATATGGCGCCGTGTTTATGAATATGGTGGTGGTAGTTGGTCGCTAAATGGTGATGGTAGTTTTGAGCAAAATGTCTTTGCTTATTATATGTCTATTGGCTGTAATCATTGCAATGAACCTGTCTGCGTAAAAGCTTGTCCAACAGGAGCTATGCACAAACGTCGTGAAGATGGATTGGTGCAAATCGCAACGGAACTGTGTATTGGTTGTGAAAGCTGTGCTAGAGCTTGCCCATATGATGCACCACAGCTTGATATAGAACGTAAAGTGATGACCAAATGTGATGGTTGCAGCGATCGGCTTGCTCAAGGTAAAAAGCCTATCTGTGTTGACTCTTGTCCATTACGTGCATTGGATTTTGACACTATGGAGAACTTGAAGGCTAAGTATGGAGAAGGTGATGGACATATTGCACCATTACCATCGGCATCAATCACTTCGCCTAACTTGATCATCAAAGCTAACCGAAATGGTCAACCAATTGGTGGCAGTGGCCAAGTATTAAATCACGCAGAAGTTTAATATTGAAAACGAGGGTGCCTAGGGCCCCTCGTTTTATCTATAAATTGTAATAAGGTGCACTATGTCAACAATAAACGCGAGTGATTACCAAATATGGAGTGCGGTAGCAAAAGTACTTCATAATATATTGTACTCGTATCCCAGTATGACATTAATTAGCAGTTTTAAGCGGGATAAATTAGCAAGTCAATGGCCTGAACTAGAGCTCACAGAACGTGAACAGTTAGGTAGACAAGCTCTTGCGAGATATCTAGCGCAATGGGATGATTGTGAAGCGCAGTTGATTGAGCTTAAGTTAGACTATGGGCAACTATATTTCGGTCCAGGCGATCCTAAAGCTGTACCTTGGGGGTCGGTTTACACAAGTGAAGGACAACTACTCAATGAATCTTCAACCCAGAACCTCATAAGCTTTTATAAAACCCATAGAATTGAACTATCGTTGCCAGGAAATGAACCTGTAGATCATATCGGTCTAATATTATTAGTACTACAACATTTACTGAATGAATTGGTCGCAAACCCTGATGATATAGACAAGGTTAGAGTATGCACATTACTGTTGCAGCAACACTTATTACCATGGGCAGATCGCTGTTTAGAACTGGCAGAGCTTCATGCTAAAACTGACTTTTATCGTGGGACAGCTGTACTAGCTCGGGTCTTTCTAGGCCACCTTGGTCAGAAATTAGATGTTATTCCCCAAACAGTAAAACTCTATCGCTAAAGGTTAAACAATGACGCTTGTAAGAGCAGTTGGCAATCAATGGCTAAAAGCACAACTAGCGAATAGACTAGAATTGAGTCTCGCACCTTTTGAGAGTTTACAAAGCCTATGTTGCGGTAGCACTAGCTTAGGATCTGTTACAAACTTCATGTCAACTCTCATATTTATTGAGGGAAAACCTGAATGGTTAGAGCTCGATGCAACGATGAATGAAAAGGTGCTACCGGATATTGTAGTGCTTCATTGTTTCTTTGAATGCTGTAGGCTTCTTTTTATAAAAGAATTATCCCAACAGTCCGTAGGACAAGTTGAGCAACTTGTATTTACATTAGCGGAGGTATGGCGAAAACAATATATCAGTTATAAAGAAAAAGACTCAGCATCAGAGTCTATTTGTTCAATGCTTGAAAGATTATCAAATCAGCTAATGATGCTTCGCTTAGAGCGTCGACAATTCACTCGTAATATGGGCATTAATTAGCCATTATTACTTCACACGCTAACCACATGAAGAAAAAGTATTTTATCAAATATACGGTTTTAATTAGCCATTATATAGAGGTTTAAAGTTAACGAAGTGGACGCATTGATAATAAGAGTCCTGATTCAATAAATACAGTATTAAAACATTTTTCCTTAAACAGCAACTTGCTTCAACGCGTAGATATGGTCAGCAAAATTTGGCCAGTTTTATAGAAACTATGTGAATAACGCTGCACATTTCTCATTAGAAACAACAATGCACTTTAATTATCATTAAAGTGCAGTTTTCACGAGTTATAGCGCTTAAACGATGTGTTTTGCGCATTATCGTGACAAACTTATACAAAACTCAACTTATGCAACACAATGTGCATAAACAGTCACTTATCTATCTGTTTTTAATGTTTCACTCTTAAAATCAACTCAGACTGAACTCAGACTGAACTCAGACTGAACTCAGAACAAAGTATCACTTAAAAACTTTGTATTTTGTAGAGTCCCTTAATTTTCATGAATAAAGTCTACACTTCTTACTAGATGGTAAAATTCACTAAGCCAGTACAACCAAAGCTATTACTTTAATTTTTAACTAACTAAGATGAAAACTCTTTGATAATCCAGTCAACAATTCTGACTATTCTTAAGTCTCTTTTTCTTGATGACTTATAGGAAATATTATAGTTATATCCAGAGTAACAATAAGGTAAATCCAATTTAATCAAATTACCTGAATCTAACTCAACCTGTAAAGTTTGTTCCAATCCTAATACAATACCATGGCCAAAGATGGCAGCCTGCACGGCGAGCATATTATGATTAAATATAATCACATTTTTTAACAAACCAACATTTATTTCATTATGTCGAAACCACGATTCCCAATCAACGCCGTAGTCTTTATGCTTGGAGTATAACAACGTCTGTTGAAAAAGATTATCGATGCTGATATTAGGGTTTTTATCAAAATATGAAGGACTGCAAAATGCCACTAGCTTTTCCTTTACTAACGGAATAATCGTATAACCATCCTGACTCTCTCTAGTCACAATAAAAATATCTGCGATCATATCACTCATTTCAATATCGTCTTGGAACATCCCAACATTAATATTGAGCTCCGGATACTCTCGTCGTAATTTCGCCATCTTTGGCACTAGCCATCTCGCAGCTAAAGATGTATATGAATGAACTCTAACTTCATTGCCCATATCGGGCACTAAACTAGCACAAACACTATTTAGATCATAAAAAACAGGTGCTAATCGTTGCCTTAGCTCAAGGCCAGATTCGGTTAAGGTGATCTTTCCTGCATTACGATGAAATAGTCGTTCTAGAAAGTAGTCTTCAAGTAATTTGATTTGTTGCGATACAGCACTCTGAGTAATGCATAACTCATTTGCCGCAAGTGAACAACTTTCCAGCCTTGCACAAGACTCAAAAATCTGTAATGCCCTTAATGGGATATTATTATTCACTCTTACCCTCCCCTTTGAGAACTTAACTGTAGAGTAGCATTACAATTAAGTTAAAAGTGTAAGGCTAAGCACAAATCTAAATTAACAATAAAATAAAACTTATGAACAACATCACATTTAGCTGCCTATTAAAATTTAACAGTCATAAATACAGTTGAACATTACAGACCTCCACAGCACGTAATTATCAATGCACAGCTAATAAATGTTTGATTAACAACCAACATTTTAAAAAATATTTAATCATAAGAAAATTAAAATTTAATCGCGAGTAAATCATGATTTAATTGGTTTAAAAAATCATCCGCTCGCTCAAATTTCCCTAACATTTTAATAAATCCATGGATCATGCCATCAAAGCATTGATATTTTACCGCAACATTACAGTTCTTCAGCTTACAAGCATACAAATAGCCATCATCGCGTAGTGGGTCAAACTCTGCGGTATATATCAACGCAGGCGGTAAATCTTGATGGGATTTGGCGTTCAAGGGGGAAAAATAGGGATTGTTAATATTCGTTTCGCTACTGAGATAGTGATGCCAATAATACCGCATACTAGATTGCTGCAAGAGGTAACCCTCTGCATTCGCTATCGCAGAAGGTGTTTCCCAGCCATATTGCACCGCAGGATAAACAAGGACTTGATACGCTAATTTGGGGCCATTATCATCGCGTAATTTTAAGGTCACTGCCGCCGCTAAATTACCACCAGCACTATCCCCAAGAATACCAATACGCTTAGCATCCAAACCAAGTAACGTGGCATGTTCAAATATCCATAATGTTGATGCATAACAGTCTTCCATTGGAATGGGAAACCGGTGTTCAGGGGCTTTTTGGTAATTAATGGCAATTACCACTAAACCCGTTCGATTGGCTAATGCACGGCTAAAATGGTCATTGGTTTCAATATTAGACACAATCCAACCGCTGCCATGAATAAAAATCAGGGCTGGCTGTAATTGGCTAACATCCGCTCCTTTCGGCCGGTAAATCCGTACAGGAAGATCGGCGGTTGGCCCTGGAATAAAGCTATGCTCAATCGTAGCAACAGGCTCAAGCTGGCGGCTAGCTTTGTTTTTAAGCAATTCGTGCATTTCTATCCGGCGCGACTGCACTGGCGTCATATCTTCATAGGCTGGCTCGTCTGCATCGCGCAATTGTGCTAAAAATTCGGCCACTTGTGGATCTAACGGCATAATCATTTTCCTCTCGAGCACTTCGGCTAAGTGCTATATGAGTTAAATACGGCTTTATTGTATGATATTAAATATTATTT
>NZ_JAGTUL010000037.1:0-39725 GCF_018224605.1 Shewanella sp. M16
TCCATGGCGGTCGCCCGCCGCTAAGCGGACTCCCCGGCTACGAAGACAAGCTTCTTCGCGTTCAATCATGGCTAAATACTCCGTATTGATAGCGCCATGATTTCACCCCCATGTGAGTGTAGGTCATCGCCAAGCGCCTAATTATCTCATTGAGATGTAACCAAGCCAGCTGAATAAGCTGGCTTTTTTGCGTCTGTAATTTGTGAAATCCAGCCTAGTGTCTATTTAATTAGTCAGTTTTCCTCCCATTTTTCTCTCCTTAACACATTCTTTCATTCTTCATGACATCAATAGTAAGTAATGGTTGTCGATTGTTTGTTCGTTTATTTTGTCAATGCTCCGATTTTGCTACAGCTATCTTAGTTTTCGATCGAGCCTAGCTATTGCTATTAGTTAAGCGGTTACTTACCTTATGTTTTAATTTATTGGGGTAGATAAGGATCTGAGATGAAGTTAGAGATGATTTGCACTGGGGAAGAGGTGTTGGCGGGACAGATTGTTGATACCAACGCCGCTTGGTTTGCCAGTACTATGATGGAGCATGGTGTCGAGATCCAGCGTCGAGTGACCGTCGGCGATCGCCTCGAGGATCTGATTGCGGTTTTCCAAGAACGTAGCTTACATGCCGATGTGATTCTCGTTAATGGTGGTCTCGGGCCGACGAGTGATGATATGTCTGCTTTAGCGATGGCGAAGGCGAAGGGCGAACCATTGGTTGAGAATGCGGAGTGGCGTGAGCGTTTAGAGGAGTGGTTTACCCGTAATAACCGTGAAATGCCTTTAAGTAATCTCAAGCAAGCTATGCTACCAGCCTCAGCTGTGATGGTTGATAACCCTGTGGGAACCGCTTGTGGTTTTAGAGTTAAGCTTAATCGCGCTTGGTTATTCTTCACGCCTGGTGTGCCTTTTGAGCTTAAGCACATGGTTACAGAGCAGTTTGTGCCCTTTATTCGCGAAGAGTTTAACCTTGATTCCAAGGTTGCTTTAAAGAAACTATTGACCATAGGTCAAGGTGAGTCCGCTTTGGCAGATAAGTTAGAACCGCTAGAGCTGCCAGAAGGCATTACTATTGGTTACCGCTCTTCTATGCCGCATATTGAGATTAAGATTTTCGCCCGTGGCGAGAAGGCGATTACGGTATTACCTCGTGTCGCTGGGCACATCAAAATGGTGCTGGGTACTGTGGTAGTTGCGGAAGATAAAGCCACTCTTGCCGAAGAAATTCATTATAAGTTACTCAACTCCGGCTTGACCTTAAGCGTTGCCGAGTCTTGCACTGGCGGCATGATCACCAGTCAGTTAGTTGATTTCCCTGGCAGTTCATCTTACTTACAGCACGGATTAGTGACTTACAGTAATGAATCTAAAGTGCGCGTGTTAGGTGTTAATCCTTCAACCTTAGATGATCATGGTGCAGTCTCTATTGCGACTGTGGAAGAAATGGCTAAGGGGGCAAGGCAAATTTTAGACAGTGATTATGCGCTGGCAACCAGTGGAATTGCGGGGCCCGATGGTGGCACAGATGAGAAACCTGTGGGCACTGTGGCGATCGCTTTAGCAACTCGCGGCGGTGTTTATAGTCAGATGATTAAACTACCGAGACGTTCACGGGATCTGGTACGCAGTTTAAGTGCTGCTGTGGCTTACGATATGCTAAGACGTGAGCTTTTAGCTGAAGCTGTGATCGTCGATTATCAGTCGATAGGGCGATTCAGTAAGTAACTCTTATACGGGTATATATCCGTTTATGCCCGTCAACAAAAATGCTCCCGAGGGAGCATTTTTTATGGCTGATGATCCACAAAATAATCGGTTATTTCGTGAATTTCAGCACTAATTTACCTGGGGCAACTTGAATGCTTTCGGTCATTTTTGCCATCAGTGCTTGGTTACTGTCCTTGGTATCTAGTACATACACAGGCTGGTTTTCTAAGAATTGCCTTAGATAACCCATCACCTGCGGCGTGGCACTGCTAATCGCTTTTTCAATATCCTTGGGCGTTGATTCCACTTTGACTAATTCGAGTTGGCGCAGATAGACACTGTGCGTTGCGCTGTCATACCAAGGCTTGGCTTCGAAAGTCGTAGTGAGTTTGGCACTCAATGGAAAGATCGGATTCTTAATTGATACTTGAGTTGCGGCACTTACGCTCATAGTGTCAGGTTTTACACCTAGCTTGACACTGATGTCGTTAATGCGCACTTCAGCGCCAACTAATTGATTGCCTTGTTTAACCTCAAAGTGGATCTCTTTACTGAGGTACTGCTCCATTTCATGCTCGCTGATACTGTACTGCGAGACGCAGCCGCCAAGCAGCACAGTTACTCCCAAGCAAATCGTGCGGGAAAGTTTTTTCATTAACCAGTGTTTCTCATACCCGCGGCCACACCTGCAATAGTCAGCATTAGCGCTAATTGCACATGTTCAGACGCAGGAGTTTCGGTTGTTTCCTTACGTGTCCGTGCTAATAGCTCGGTTTGTAAGAAGTTTAATGGATCGATATACGGATTTCGCAGTTTAACTGATTCGCGATTCCACGGTGTATGCGCCATTAAACTATCCGATTTTGTCAGCTCAAGCACGACTTTAATGCCCAGATCTAAGCGTTGGCGCAAGGTTTCGCCTAAGTGATGCAATTCTTTAGGTACTAAACAGGTTTCGTAGTAGCGGGCCAAATTAGGTTCCGCCTTGGCGTAGACCATTTCCAGCATTGAAATGCGAGTGCTGAAGAAGGGCCATTCCCGCTCCATATCTTGCAGTAAGCCCATCTCGCCGCGTTCACTGGCGGCTTGTAGTGCTTCACCTGCGCCGAGCCATGCAGGTAACATCAAGCGGTTTTGCGACCAAGCAAAAATCCACGGAATTGCCCGAAGGCTTTCAATCCCACCATCGACACGACGTTTGGCTGGACGGCTGCCGAGTGGTAGTTTTCCTAATTCCACTTCTGGCGTTGCCGCGCGGAAATAAGCCACGAAATCAGGTTCATCACGCACTATGCCACGGTAAGCACCCACTGATTCTTCTGCTATACGTTGCATGCAATCGCGCCATTCTTGCTTCGGCTCTGGCGGTGGTAATAGGGTTGCTTCCAATACGGCCGAGGTATACAGGGCCAAGCTTTGAACCGCGAGTTTTGGCAAGCCAAACTTGAAGCGGATCATTTCGCCCTGCTCAGTCACACGAATGCGGCCATCTACCGAACCTGGTGGTTGCGATAGGATAGCCTTGTGTGCAGGACCACCCCCGCGACCAATGCTGCCACCACGGCCATGGAATAATGTGAGCTTGACGCCCGCTTGTTTACAGACCGCCACTAACTGCTCTTGGGCGTGATACTGAGCCCAAGCCGCCGCCATTACGCCGGCATCTTTAGCTGAGTCAGAGTAACCAATCATGACTTCTTGCATGCCTTTGGTATAGCCACGATACCAGTCGATGTCGAGCAAATCGGTAATACAGGCCGCGGCGTTGTTTAAGTCGCTTAAGGTTTCAAACAGCGGTACCACGCGCATTGGGTGCGAACAGCCTGTTTCTTTGAGCAAGAGTAAAACCGTTAAGACATCCGATGGTTTACCCGCCATCGAAATCACATAGGATCCGAGTGCTTTTGCCGGATGTTTAGCAATCAAACGACAGGTATTAAGCACTTCGGCCACATCGGCCGAGGGTTGCCAGTTACTTGGGATCAGTGGACGACGGTTGCTGAGTTCACGTAATAAGAAGGCTTGCTTCTCGGTTTCATCCCAATGGTTGAAATCACCCATGCCGAGATAGCGAGTTAACTCGGCGAGCACATCGCTGTGACGGCTGGCGTCTTGGCGAATGTCGAGTCTGAGCATATGAATGCCAAAACAGGCGAGACGGCGGAGAATGTCGAGCAATAAACCGTTGGCGATTAAGCGCATACCGCAGTCGGTTAAACTCTTATAGAGCATTTCTAACGGCGCTTTGAGATCACTTTCTTGCCAAATTAGGCTCGACTTATCGACTTCAGGATTGTGGCCTTCGATGCGCGCATTCAAATAATCTATGGTATCGCGCAGTCTTTGACGAATAGATCGCAGCACGTGGCGGTAAGGTTCGCAGCTGTTATTGGTATAAGTCTTTAACTCATCATTGGCTTCTTCCATCGACAGTTCACCGACCAGCAGGACGATATCTTTTAAGAATAATCTGGCGGCAGCATGGCGGTTACGGTCGAGCACCTCTTGGGTGACTTTTGCTGTAACAAACGGGTTGCCATCGCGATCGCCACCCATCCAGCTTGAAAAGCGCACTGGCGCGATATCAATCGGTAATTGCTGCCCTGTGCGTTGCTGCACTCGATCGTTAAGTTGTCTTAAGAAGTCAGGCACCGCATGCCAGAGTGACTCTTCAATGGTGGATAATCCCCAGCGAGCCTCATCTACTGGAGTTGGGCGCTCGCGGCGGATCTCATTGGTGTGCCATATTTGCGCGATTAATTGGCGTAGGCGCAGATTGATCTGTTGACGTTCTCTATCCGACAGTTGGTCGTTTTCTTGCTCTGTTAAGCAGTCGACAATGGCGGCGTATTTTTGGATCAGGGTGCGACGGGATATTTCAGTGGGGTGCGCTGTTAGCACCAGATCAATATCCAGTGTTTTTAGACAGTCGAGCATTTTAGCTTGGTCGACACGACCATTGAGCATGCGGCCTAGGAGTTGTTCCACTGGGTCTGGCACGCAGACAAGTTCGTCGCAATTACGACTGATAGTATGAAATTGCTCGGATAAGTTAGCTAAGTTAAGAAATTGGTTAAAAGCTTTTGCAAAAGGGACTAATTCTTCGTCTGGCAAAGCTGTCAGTAACTCGAGCATTTGCTCTCTGGCGGCTTGATCGCCTCGGCGTGAGTCTTTGGCAAGCTTACGGATCTGTTCAACCTTCTCAAGAAAAGAGTCCCCAAGATGGGTACGCATAGTATCACCAAGGATTTGGCCTAACATACTCACGTTCGATCTTAATGACGCATACATATCTGTCATATTGTCTGCCATGGTTACTGACATAGTTACTCCGAATAGAAAAACATGAAAATTCGCTTTGTATATACCCAAACAACCTGAAGATGCAGGATTCAGCGGGAGTTTAATGCACTTTAGGCAAGGCAGTTATTTGCAGGCCTAGCGGGCTAAGTTAAAAATAACCAACGCAGCATAAAGTGCGTTAAAACCCGCCGGGACGGAGCACCTAGGGCACTCCACTTCCGTGTTGCATCAATTTAAAAGGTGGCCGACATTCTTTCATTGATGCGCCTTGAGTTGAAGCACCCTAGGCGCTCTGAAACTCGTATCTTCAGGTAGCTTGGGTATATAGCCCGTTAGCACAATACCTATCACTTGGGGCTATGGTCAACAGCAGAACTTATAACTTATACGACTGGCTTATCCGATATGCAACCAATCACGGTATTTGATGAAGAATATTCAATAGAAATGCGAAGTCACGCAATATTTTTTGATGATTAGTGCAAGTGAATATGAAGTGCATCATTTTATTCTTTGTAGACATGTATCTTAGCTGTTAATGAAAAGGACTGATTTTGACTCATATTGACCCTGGATAACTGAGTTATTAACGAGTTAGCTGAATGGGAGGCGTGTCTTCGATATTCCAGTTTGAGCTTAAAATATGAAAATAAATTAAAAATATATATTCACATATATTGCATAATTAGATCTTTGTGGTAGTCTAGCCATCAGTTGAGATGAGTCACCCCCTGTGACCTGTAGAGTGAATATCATGATGTACAGTATTAGCCTGACAGTGAATAAAATAACAACCTATTACGATTTCCTGCGACGATAGTCTTGTCATCATAGATATGCGCGGTTGCGTGTAAGCTATTCATCTACTCTTTAAGTTTCTTTGATTCGGTTAATAAGACAAAAAACATGAAAAATATCGCCATTATTGGTGCCAGTGGTTACACAGGCGCGCAACTGACCGCTTTAATCCATGCAGAAGCAGAACTGACGATTCAAGGGTTGTATGTTTCTGAAAACAGTTTAGATAAAGGTAAGCCTTTAGCGGATTTGTATCCTAGCTATAGCCATATCGCATTAACGCTGTCGCCATTGTCCGATGAAGCTAAGGTAAAAATCGTTGCCGAAGCCGATGCCGTGGTGTTAGCGACTGAGCACTCGGTGAGCCTGCATTTAGCGGCTTGGTTTTATAGCCAAGGGTTAGCGGTATTCGATTTAAGCGGTGCTTATCGTTTTAGCGATGTGGCGCAATATCCGAAGTGGTATGGCTTTGAGCATGAATATCCTGAAGTTTTAGCCAAAGCCGTGTATGGCCTTGCCGAATGGAATACTAAAGAAATCGCTGCGACTAAGATGATTGCCGTGCCAGGTTGTTACCCGACCGCATCATTGACAGCGTTAAAACCGCTAGCGAGTTTACTGACATCGGCTTATCCGGTGATCAATGCCGTGAGCGGCGTAACAGGTGCGGGCCGTAAAGCGCAGTTACACACCAGTTTTTGTGAAGTGAGCCTGACACCCTACGGCGTATTAGGCCACAGACATCAACCCGAGATCGCCACTCAGCTTGGTCAAGAAGTGATATTTACCCCGCACCTTGGCAACTTTAAGCGTGGCATTTTAGCGACCATTACCGTGCAGCTAAAACCAGGCACTACGACTGCCGATGTGGCAGCGGCCTATAGCGTGTATGACAAGGCGCCATTGGTAACCGTAAAGCACAATCAGTTCCCGAAAGTAGACGATGTGGTGCTGACACCCAACTGCCATTTAGGTTGGAAGTTTGATGAGAATAGCGGTTACTTAGTGGTAGCCAGTGCCATCGATAACTTGATGAAAGGTGCTGCCAGCCAAGCGCTGCAATGCATAAAGATTCATTTTAACCTTTAATTGTTCATCCTTATTTAAGAGAGTCGTCAAGATGTCTACAAACAACTCAGTATTAGTGCTTAAAGTGGGCGGCGCGCTGCTGCAATGTGAAATGGGGATGGCGCGATTGATGGATACGGCTGCGGCTATGTTAGCCAATGGTCAGCAAGTGTTGATGGTACATGGCGGCGGCTGTCTGGTGGATGAGCAGTTAGCGGCTAATGGTATGGAGACCGTCAAGTTAGAAGGTTTACGTGTGACTCCGCCAGAGCAAATGCCGATTATTGCCGGCGCACTTGCTGGCACTTCGAACAAAATCCTTCAAGGCGCAGCGACTAAGGCTGGCATTGTGAGTGTGGGTATGAGTCTTGCCGATGGCAATACTGTTTCGGCTAAGATTAAAGATGAGCGTTTAGGCCTTGTTGGCGAAGTCACGCCAAACGATGGCACTTATCTTAAGTTTATCCTCGAGCAAGGTTGGATGCCGATTTGTAGCTCTATCGCCATGATGGACGATGGTCAAATGCTTAACGTCAATGCTGACCAAGCGGCGACGGCCTTAGCTAAATTAGTGGGCGGCAAGTTAGTGCTGCTGTCGGATGTTTCTGGGGTGCTCGATGGTAAAGGCCAGCTCATCCATAGTTTAAATGGCAAGCAGATAGCAGACCTTGTTAAGCAAGGTGTGATCGAAAAGGGAATGAAGGTCAAAGTTGAAGCTGCGCTCGAAGTAGCACAGTGGATGGGGCAGGCGGTACAAGTTGCCTCGTGGCGTGATGCAAGCCAATTAATCGCATTAGCAAAAGGTGAAGCCGTAGGAACACAAATCCAACCATAAGTGGAGTAGGTTATGAAGCATTTACTATCGATAAAAGACTTAACCCAGCAGCAGTTACAGGATCTAATTGCCTTGGCAAAAACGATCAAAGCCAATCCGGCTGAGTATCGTCATGCGCTGGATGGCAAGAGTGTGGTGATGTTATTTGAAAAGCCCTCACTCAGAACACGCGTTAGCTTTGATATCGGTATTAATAAGCTCGGTGGCCACTGTTTATACCTAGACCAGCAAAATGGTGAACTGGGAAAACGGGAATCGGTTGCTGACTTTGCTTCTAACCTGTCATGTTGGGCCGACGCAATTGTGGCGAGAACCTATTCACACACCACTATCGAACAATTAGCCGAGTTCGGCTCTGTGCCCGTGATCAATGCGCTGTCGGATCTTTATCATCCTTGCCAAGCCTTAGCTGACTTTTTAACACTGGCAGAGCAGTTTGAGGATGTCAGTAAAGCTAAATTAGCTTATGTTGGTGATGGTAATAATGTCACTCACTCGCTGATGTACTGTGCGGCTATTCTCGGTGCCACCATGACAGTGATCTGCCCTGCGGGTCACTTTCCTGATGGCTACGTAGTGGCAGAAGTGCAAGAGCTCGCCAAACGATATGGCGGCAAGATAGTGCTGACTTCAGATATCGATGCGATTGAAGGTCACGACGCTATTTATACTGATACTTGGATTTCAATGGGCGATCCAACGCCTTTGTCGGATATCAAAGCGAAGTTTGCACCATACCAAGTAAACAAAGCTTTGATGGCGAAAGCGGGCGCTAACTTCTTTATGCATTGTTTGCCCGCCCACCGTGGTGTAGAAGTAACAGATGAAGTGATGGACGGTGCAGGCTCCTTAATTCTGCAACAAGCCGAAAATCGGATGCATGCCCAAAATGCGGTACTGGTAACCTTATTTAGTTAAATTAACCCTGTTTAGCAGCCTGTTTTCTCCTTGAGAGAAACGAGTCATAGGAATTTAAGATGTCTATCGAGATAAAAAATACTGGCGTGAAAAAAGTGGTTTTAGCCTATTCAGGTGGTCTAGATACCTCGGCCATTATTCCTTGGTTAAAAGAAAACTACGATAACTGTGAAATCATTGCATTCTGCGCCGACGTTGGCCAAGGCGAAGAAGAGCTGGTTGGCTTGACTGAAAAAGCCTTAGCTTCAGGTGCTTCTGAATGTCATATCGTCGATCTAAAAGAAGAATTCGTTAAAGACTATATCTACCCAACGATTGCGAGCGGTGCGATTTACGAAGGCACTTATTTACTCGGTACGTCAATGGCGCGTCCTATTATTGCTAAAGCGCAGGTTGAAGTGGCCCGTAAAGTGGGCGCCGATGCTCTGTGTCACGGTTGTACCGGTAAAGGTAACGACCAAGTGCGTTTCGAAGGTTGTTTCGCGGCATTAGCACCTGATTTAAAAGTGATTGCACCATGGCGTGAATGGACTATGCAGAGCCGTGAAGATCTACTGGCCTATTTAGCTGAACGTGACATCAAGACGTCAGCGTCAGCGACTAAAATCTATAGCCGTGATGCCAACGCTTTCCATATTTCCCATGAAGGTGGTGAGTTAGAAGATCCATGGAACGAGCCAAGCAAAGGCGTATGGACACTGACTGCCGATCCTGAAGATGCACCGAACAAGCCTGAATATGTGTCGCTAGAAGTAGAACATGGCCGTATCACTAAAGTGAATGGTGAAGCCCTAACGCCTTATGCTGCACTGATGACATTAAACGCCATTGCTGCGCCACACGGTGTGGGCCGTATCGACATTACCGAAAACCGTTTAGTCGGCATGAAGTCCCGTGGCTGTTACGAAACACCCGGCGGCACTGTGATGTTCGCAGCACTACGTGCGATTGAAGAGCTCGTACTTGACAAAACCAGCCGTAACTGGCGTGAGCAAGTTGCCACACAAATGGCGCATTTAGTGTATGACGGCCGTTGGTTCACGCCACTGTGTAAGTCACTGCTGGCAGCATCTGAATCATTGGCTGAATCAGTTAACGGTGAAGTTGTGGTTAAACTCTACAAAGGCCAAGCGAGCGCAGTGAAGAAACGTTCACCTAACAGCTTGTACTCTGAAGCGTTTGCGACTTTCGGTGAAGATCAAGTGTACGATCAAAAACATGCCGAAGGCTTTATCCGCCTGTACTCATTGGCGAGCCGCATCCGCGCACTCAACGCTAATGATGTAAAGTCTAAGTAATAGGTCGTTTAAAAGGGCGCCTAGCGCCCTTTTTTGTTTTTAGGTTTTGATTTAGTTTTTGATTCAGATGAGTCGATTTCAAATAAGCAGTGAGTAAGGGGAGTTAGCATGGCTTTATGGGGTGGAAGATTTCAGGGCGAAACGAGCGCGCTATTCAAATTATTCAACGATTCGTTACCTGTGGATTATCGCTTGTTCGAACAGGATGTGGTCGGCTCCATTGCTTGGGCGGATGCGATTGCCAGCGTGGGAATTATCTCAGCAACTGAATGCCGCGACTTGAAAAAAGCGCTTAATGACTTGCTGGTGGAAGTGCAGGGCGAGCCGGCGATTATTCTTGCCTCGGGCGCCGAAGATATTCACAGTTTCGTCGAGTCGGCTTTGATTACTAAAGTGGGCGATCTCGGTAAGAAACTGCACACTGGCCGTAGCCGTAACGATCAAGTTGCCACCGATTTAAAGCTTTGGTGTCAATCCGAAGGCAAAGCATTACTCGCGCGCCTTCAAGGCTTACATGCTGAATTACTGGCGTTGGCAGAACGTGAGTTTGATGCGGTAATGCCTGGTTATACTCACTTGCAGCGCGCGCAACCTGTGACATTTGGCCACTGGTGTTTAGCGTATGTGGAAATGACTGAGCGGGATATCAGCCGTTTAAGCGATGCGTTAACCCGCGCGAATACCTGTCCTTTAGGTTCTGGAGCATTAGCAGGCACAGCTTATAAGATGGATCGACATGCTCTGGCCGCGGCGCTGAATTTTGCCTCGCCAACGCTGAATAGCTTAGATAGCGTATCAGACAGAGATCACGTGGTAGAGCTTTGTTCAACCGCATCGATCAGCATGATGCACTTAAGCCGTATGGCTGAAGATTTGATTTTCTTTAACTCAGGTGAAGCGAACTTTATTTCCCTGAGTGATGAAGTGACTTCGGGTTCATCCCTGATGCCACAGAAGAAAAATCCAGACGCATTAGAGCTTATCCGTGGCAAAACTGGCCGGGTTTATGGCAGCTTAGTGGGCATTCTCACTACGATGAAAGCTCTACCTTTGGCGTACAACAAAGATATGCAGGAAGATAAAGAAGGCCTGTTTGACGTGGTCGATAGTTGGGCAATTTGCCTCGATATGGCGGCGTTAGTGTTGTCAGGTTTGAAGGTCAATCGCCCTAATGCGCTGTTAGCGGCACAGCAAGGTTATGCAAATTCTACTGAGCTTGCAGATTATCTCGTGTCTAAAGGCATGCCTTTCCGTGAGGCGCACCATGTTGTGGGTGAAGTCGTGGTTGCTGCGATAGCGAAGCAAATTCCGCTGGAGGAATTCTCTTTGGCCGAATTAAAAACCTTTGCCATCCTCATTGAGGATGACGTTTATCCCAACCTGACTATTGAAGCCTGTTTAGCGAAGCGCGATGTGCTTGGTGGGACAGCTCTGCCGCAAATTCAGCAGGCGATCGCGGCTAAGAAAGCCCGCTAAAGTAAGTTGTTCAAATCAACAAGCCAATAAAAAACGCGACTTAAGGTCGCGTTTTTTATTGGGCCACAATTAGTGGTAATGACTTTTTAGCATTTGTTTATTGGAATAAATCATCAGTTGGTGCATCGATGAATAAATTGTTTTCATCCTGAGTTTCGCTGATGTATTCCTTCGGCTCTGTACCTGAAATAAAGTACTCGAACGCACTGGTATAGTCGGTTTTACGGGTCAGTTTACCCGTCGCTAAATCGATGCGTACCGAAACTATGCCTTCTGGTGGAATCGAGGTTGTCTCAGGAGTGCCTTGTAAGACACTGTTCATAAACTCGTTCCAGCCCGGACCTGCTGTTTTCGCACCCGCTTCGGCGCCAGTTATCTGATCTTTTTCGCCGTTTGCATTCCATGCGGTTCTGCCAAGTTGGCGACCGTGATCGTCGAAACCGACCCAGAAAGTGCTAGTGATGACTGGGCTAAAACCACTGAACCAAGTGTCGCGCGATTCGTTTGTGGTACCCGTTTTACCTGCAATATCATGGCGCTTAATCAATTTTGCCGCGCGCCAAGCCGTACCTTGCCAACCCGTGCCTTTACTCCAATCGCCGCCGCCCCAGATCACGCTCTTCAGTGCTTCGGTAATGAGGAATGCCGTTTGCTCTGAAATAATTTGCGGAGCGTAGCGACCGGTTTGATTGAAACACTGCGCAACAGGTGCACTACGCTCAGCACCAGAGTCTCCACTTACGCTGAACGCTATAGAGTCGCTCGGTGTAACTGGTTGGCTAGGCTTACAGGCCAATGTAGGGTTCGCTTTTTCGATAACATTGCCGTAAGCATCTTCTACGCGATCAATATAGAAAGGTTCGAGTAAGAAACCGCCGTTAGCAAATACGTTAAATGCAGTAACTACTTGCAATGACGTGACTGAAGACGAACCTAATGCAATCGATTCGTTGCGAGGTAAGTCGTTAGGATCAAAACCAAATTCAACGAGTTGAGCAATGGTTTCGTCGAGTCCGACATGACGCATTGCACGCACAGACATAACGTTAATAGATTGCGCTAAACCCACACGTAAACGAGTGGGGCCGCCATAGATATCGGGTGAGTTTTTAGGGCGCCATGCTGTGCCTTGGCTGATATCGGGTTTATTAATTGGCGCATTGTCTATGAGGGTCGCTAAGGTAAAGCCTTTCTCTAATGCTGCGGCATAGATGAAAGGTTTTATATTCGAACCTAATTGACGCTTCGCTTGAGTCACTCGGTTGTATTGGCTTTGGCTAAAGCTATAACCACCAACTAAAGTGCGAATAGCACCATTTTTGGGGTCGAGTGATACTGTTGCGCTGGCGACTTCTGGTACTTGCGATAGTTGCAAATATTGGCCGTTATCACGGATCCAAATACGCTCGCCGACCTTGAGTATGTCAGAAGCTGATTTCGGTACACTGCCTTGACGCTTATCAGTAATAAACTTACGTGCCCACTTCAATCCATCCCAAGTAATGACTTTGGTCTCGCCCTTGGCGGTCATTATGCTGGCTTGCTGATCTGCAATGCTGATGACTGCGGCGGGTTGCAATTCTTGTACTGAAGCAATCTTGGCTAGTTCAGTTTTGATTTGAGCAGGCTCAGGTTTTTCGTCCGTCCACAATACGGCAGCAGGACCACGGTAGCCATGGCGTTCATCATAGGCATAGACGTTATTACGCAGTGCCTGTTGAGCTTTAAGTTGTAGATCCGATGAGATAGTCGTATAGACGTTGTAGCCATTGGTATAGGCCTCTTCTTCACCGTACTTCTGTACCATGTAATCCCGAGCCATTTCAGAAATATAAGGGGCATAGAGATCAATTTCAGCGCCATGATATCTGGCCACCAATGGCTCTTGTAGTGCCGCTTGGTATTCGGTTTGGCTGATGTAGCCGACTTCATTCATCCGCATGAGGACGACATTACGGCGAGCCAATGCACGCGAAGGTGACGTGATTGGATTGAGTGTAGAGGGCGCCTTGGGTAGGCCTGCAATAACGGCCAGTTCAGATAAGCTGAGTTCCTGCACGTTTTTACCGAAATACACTTGCGCAGCAGCCCCAACACCGTAGGCCCGTTGGCCTAAGTAAATGCGGTTTACGTAGAGCTCTAAAATTTCATCTTTGGTGAGTAACTCTTCAATATGATAGGAGATAAAAATCTCCTTCACTTTACGAATAATAGTCTTATCGCGGGTTAAGAAGAAGTTACGTGCGACCTGCATGGTAATCGTACTCGCACCTTGCTTTTTCTCGCCAGTGGTCAACATCACTAATGCAGCGCGAAGCACGCCAACAGGATCTATACCACCATGTTCATAAAAGCGGGCATCTTCGGTTGCGATAAACGCCTGTAGCAGAGGTTTTGGCACTTCGTCTAACGTTAGTGGAATGCGACGTTTCTCACCGAATTGAGAAATAAGTTTGCCGTCACTACTGTAAATACGTAAAGGTGTTTGAAGTTGCACATTTTTTAGTGTTGAAACATCCGGTAAATCCGGCAAAACATAAAAGTATGCTGCCACAATGGCGCCTACGCCCAAAAGGGCTAGACTGAATAGTGCTATAACAATACGTTTTAACCACTTCACCAAAATTTATCCTAATGTTCTGTTAAGTGCGACAGTATATAAGGCGCACACGTCTTGGTGAAGTAAAAACGTGAGACTCACAAAATAGCATTTGTAAAATGATGAAACATTCGATACAAGTAAGTATAACAAGTTGATTTTGTGCTAATCTCTTTTACTGAAATATAAATAAAAAAGTGACAATGGATATGCTTTCAAATTTATGGAAGCGTCAGGCTCCGCAGATGGTGGGAATCGATATCGGTTCCCATGAAGTTAAGGCCATTTTGTTGAGTAAGACTGCTGACGGATACAAAATATTGAGTCATGCCGCGGTACCCATTAAGAAGGGGGCCGTTAACGATCATGATATTCGTGATGCTGATGCCGTTGTTGAATGCCTTAAGCAAATAAAACGTAGCCTACCTAAATCCGTTAAATATGCCGCTGTTTCTGTTTCGGGTTCTGCTGTGATGACGAAAGTGATCTACATGGATGCCTCCCTTAGTGAAGAAGAAATGGAAGCGCAGATAGAAATTGAAGCCGATAACCTTATTCCGTATTCACTCGATGAAGTCAGCATAGATTTTGAAACGCTAAACGTAAACAGTACCGATCCTACTAAAGTTGATGTGCTGTTGAGCGCATGCCGCACTGATAATATTGATGTCAGAGTCGATGCGCTGGATAGCGTGGAACTTGAGGCTAAAGTGGTGGATGTTGAAGGTTACGCTTTAGGTCGAGCTGCCGAGTTAATTCTGGCTCAGCTTCCAGAAGGAGCGAAACATAAAGCCGTCGCTATGGTTGATATCGGCGCGAATATGACGACTTTCTCTGTGGTTGAATCGGGTGAGACGACTTTTATTCGTGAGCAAGCTTTCGGTGGTGAGCAATTTACTCAGTCAATATTATCCTTCTATGGCATGTCTTATGATCAAGCTGAGAAAGCAAAGATTGAAGGCGACTTACCACGAAATTATATGTTTGAAGTTTTGTCACCTTTTCAAACTCAGCTATTACAACAAATAAAACGTACGCTACAGATTTATTGCACTTCCAGCGGTAAAGATAAAGTCGACTACCTCGTATTATGCGGTGGGACATCTAAATTAGAAGGTATGGCTAATTTACTGACAAATGAATTGGGTGTTCACACTATTATCGCCGATCCTTTTCAAGGGTGTTTGCATGCCGATGAGTCGGTTAAAAGTGCGCTGCAACCTACAATCAGCAAATATATGGTTGCTTGTGGCTTAGCATTGAGGAGTTACGGTCAATGGCGAACATAAACCTACTCCCTTGGCGAGAAGAGGCGAGAGAAAAACAAAAGCGCGACTATATTGGTATTTTAGCGGCAGTATTTTTAGCGTCGGCGATTTTAGTCTATGTCGCAGTATCTTTATTAGATGTTATGACAGATGAGCAAAAAGCACGTAATGCTTATTTGCAGTCGGAAATCAGTCTGCTTGAAACACAAATTTCTGAGATCAAGAAAATTACTGAACGTAAGAAAGATATTGAGCGGCGTACAGAAATTATTCTTAATCTACAGCAATCCCGTAATTTGCCTACTCACGTGTTAGATGAGCTTGTTCGAATTGTACCTCCAGGAATATATCTGTCTAGCCTAGAGAAAAAGGGCAGTTTGTTGCTGATTGAAGGGCGTAGTGAATCGAACAATAACGTCGCCAACATGATGCGAAAAGTGAAAACATCCGAATGGTTAACCGATCCTAATATGCAGTCGATCGTGACCCAAAATGAAGAGTTACGGCAATTACAGCGTTTTAGTTTGAGAGTCACTATTAAAGGCGCGAGTGTAGATGAGCCTGAGAAAATGACAAAAGGAGCGAGTAAATGAAACTCGATCTAAGTCAATTTAATGATATCGACTTTGAAAATATTGGTGGTTGGCCAAATCAAGTTAAAACCTTTTTCGCGATCCTTTTAGCACTCTGTGTTTTTGCTGCGGGATATTTCTTGGTCGTCTCCGATTCGGTAGATATTTATACCGCAGAGCAAGATAAAGAAGTGCAGCTTAGAGATGATTTCAAGAATAAGTATCAACTTGCGGCAAATTTAAAACTCTACCGAGAGCAGCTAGCGACGATGGAAGTGCAGTTTGCAGAGTTACTGAAGATGTTGCCCTCTGAAAATGAAATGCCAGGTTTGCTAGACGATTTAACTTTTGTGGCTACGGATGCAGGACTCAAAATTAATAGCTTGAATTGGGAGACCGAAATCCAGCGGGATTTCTATATTGAGTTTCCAATTAAAATGTCTGTGACGGGAGATTACCATCAGCTAGGTAGTATGGTGAGTGGTGTCGCTAAGCTGCCGCGTATCGTTAGCCTCCATGATTTCACCATTAAGCGAGATGAAGCCGGCAACTTAGCAATGGATATCTTAGCCAAGACATACCGCTTTAAAGAAGGGGCTGAATTACCGCCTGAAAAACCTGCTAATAAGGGGAAGAAATAATGAAATTCTTACCTTTGTTAGCCTTGAGTCTTTTTTTAATGGGTTGTGTTGGCGATCGTAGTGATTTAGAGCTATTTGTTACTACAACCAAAGCGCAACACGTTGCTCATATCCCGCCCTTGAAAGAGCCGCCAAGATTTGAGCACTTTGCCTATCAAGCCGAATTAATGCGTAGCCCTTTTGTACCACCTTCGCGTGAGTTAACGGAAGAAGTTGTTGATACCAGCAAAGATTGTTTACAACCGGACTTAAAGCGTCGAAAAGGACGATTAGAAACTTATCCTTTAGATAATTTAAAAATGCGTGGCACCTTAAGTGAAGCCGATACAACTTGGGCGTTAGTTGAAACAAATGACGGCAGTGTTTATCGGATGGGCGCTGGTGAGTATTTAGGTCTGTTTAATGGACGCATTTCTAAAGTTACTTCACAAAATGTCGAAGTAGTAGAATTAATTCCAGATGGTTCAGGTTGTTGGTCCGAAAGGACGAGCAATTTAGAACTTTCTGGAGAATAACGAGCGAAGGATGAGGGAATAATGAAATCTTCTGCCGCGATAAAAGTCCCGTTAATTTCTTCAGGCTTAATCAAGTCTGTTATTGGGATCGCATTGGTATTTGGAATTTTGCCATCGAGTTATGCTGCAAACCGATTAATGGATGTTAAATACCATGCCTTGGTTGACCACCAGTTAGAGCTAGAGTTGGTATTTGAAGAAGCGGTCACTCCGCCAGTTATTGACTCTAATGCCTCGCCTGCAGAGCTCGTATTAACCTTTGATAATAGTATTTCTGGTTTATCCAAGGATCGCTTACCCATTAATCAAGTCGGTGTAACTGACATGGTGACTGAGCAACAAGATACTCGTCTTAAAGTCACCTTAGGTATGTCCAAAGTGAAACCTTACCAAGGTTCAGTCATGGGCAACTCATATCGACTCACTATTAATGATGAGGTTGCAGGCGCTCAGACTCAGGCAGAAAATCCCTTCGTTAACAGCATTAAAAATATCGATTTTCGTCGTAATGAAAATGGTGGCGGTGAGTTATTAGTCTATTTGAATAACCGCTCGGTTGCCGTTAACGTTGAGCAAGTGGGCGCTAAACTCGAAGTTAAGTTATATAACACTGATATTAATAGTGATCTGCTTTATGTTATGGATGTGAAAGATTTTTCAACGCCAGTAAAAAGCTTCGAGACATTTAAAGAAGATCTAACAACGCGCATTTTAGTTGATATTGCTGGGGAATATGAGTTCAGTTATAAGCAAGAGGATAATCTCTTTAGACTCTCGATGAATAAAGTTGAGAGAGTTGCCGCCAAGAAAGATGTTAAAAAATACAATGGCCGAACTTTGTCGCTTAACTTTCAAAATATCCCTGTACGTACTGTTTTGCAGATCATTGCTGACTATAACAATTTTAACTTAGTCACGAGTGATACTGTTGAAGGCAACATCACCTTGAGATTGGATGATGTGCCCTGGGACCAAGCATTAGATTTGATTCTACAAACCAAAGGCCTAGATAAACGTATCGAAGGCAACATCTTAATGGTGGCACCGAGCGAAGAGTTGGCTATTCGTGAAAGCCAAAATCTCAAAAATAGGCAAGAAGTTAAAGAGCTAGCACCTTTGTATTCTGAGTACTTGCAAATTAACTATGCCAAAGCGATCGATATTGCTGAGCTCCTTAAAAGTGCAGATTCTAGTTTACTCTCGCCACGCGGCTCAGTTGCGGTCGATGAACGTACCAACACTGTACTCGTGAAAGATACGGCAGAAACGATTGAGAACATTCATCGTTTAGTCGAAGTACTCGATATCCCTATTCGTCAAGTACTGATCGAGTCACGTATGGTAACGGTCAAAGATGATGTCTCTGAAGACTTAGGCATACGTTGGGGCGTAACGGATCAGCAGGGCAGTAAGGGAACCTCAGGTACATTAGAAGGTGCTCAGAGTATTGCCAACGGCATCATTCCAACTCCTGACCAACGTTTGAACGTTAATTTGCCTGCGGCAGTGACCAATCCAACAAGTATCGCATTCCACGTTGCTAAGTTGGCAGATGGTACCATTCTTGATTTGGAATTGAGTGCGTTAGAGCAAGAAAATAAAGGTGAAATTATCGCCAGCCCTCGTATTACTACCTCTAACCAAAAGGCGGCTTATATTGAGCAGGGTGTGGAGATCCCTTATGTGCAGTCGACTTCAAGCGGTGCAACCTCGGTCACTTTTAAGAAAGCCGTGTTGTCCTTGCGAGTTACACCACAAATTACACCTGATAACCGCGTTATTTTAGATTTGGAAATCACCCAAGACTCTCAGGGCAAGACGGTTGACACACCAACGGGCCCCGCTGTCGCCATCGATACTCAACGTATTGGCACTCAAGTGCTAGTTGATAACGGTGAAACCATAGTCCTTGGTGGTATTTATCAGCAAAACTTGATCAGCCGTGTGAGTAAAGTCCCTATTCTCGGTGACATTCCCTTAGTCGGTTTCCTGTTTAGGAACACAACAGACAAAAATGAGCGTCAAGAGCTACTTATTTTCGTAACCCCCAAAATAGTCGGTGAGAAGATCTAAGCACTTGCTATGTATCGACTAAAGCCAGCAGTGATTGCTGGCTTTATTATTACTGGAATACAATTCTTTGCATAAATAGCGCACATGGCTTGCCATAGTAGACCCTAAGCTGAGATAATCCTCGGTCAAGTCTCATAAGAGCAAGGTAACATATAGGTCGGCTTGATGTTGAGTCGATATAGGCATACTTTTCAATAAGATTCAGACGTACAAGAAATGGCTGAAAAACGTAATATTTTTCTGGTAGGCCCTATGGGCGCAGGTAAAAGCACAATTGGTCGCCATCTGGCGCAAATGCTGCATTTAGAATTCCACGATTCGGATCAAGAGATTGAACAACGCACAGGCGCTGATATTGCTTGGGTGTTTGACGTCGAAGGTGAAGAAGGCTTCCGTCGTCGTGAAGCTCAGGTTATTGCTGATTTGTCTGAGAAACAAGGTATCGTCCTTGCCACCGGTGGTGGTTCAGTACAAAGCAAAGATATCCGTAATCATCTGTCTGCTCGTGGCATTGTGGTTTACCTGGAAACCACTATCGACAAACAGGTTGCTCGTACTCAAAGAGACAAGCGACGCCCATTATTGCAAGTGGATGATCCTCGAGAAGTGTTGGAGAATCTTGCAGAGATCCGTAATCCATTGTACGAAGAAATTGCCGATGTGATTGTCAAAACCGATGATCAAAGCGCAAAGATCGTCGCAAATCAGATCATTGAGCAATTAGGTTTTTAGGCAGAATTTATGAAGCAAATTCAGGTTGATTTAGGTGTACGTAGTTATCCCATTTACATTGGCCAGAATTTGATGAGTGATGGCGAGACCTTGTCTCGCTACCTGCTTAAAAAACGTATTCTTATCGTCACCAATGAAACTGTCGCGCCTTTGTATCTTAAACAGATACAAGAGACGATGGCTTCGTTTGGTGAGGTAGAGAGTGTTATCCTTCCTGATGGCGAACAATTCAAAGACTTAGCACATCTAGATACTATTTTTACTGCATTGCTGCAGCAAAACTATGGTCGAGATTCTGTGCTGGTGGCTTTGGGTGGCGGCGTGATTGGTGATATGACGGGCTTTGCCGCGGCATGTTATCAACGTGGGATCGATTTTATTCAAATTCCGACAACTTTATTGTCGCAGGTGGATTCTTCCGTCGGCGGTAAAACGGCTGTTAACCATCCTCTTGGTAAAAACATGATTGGGGCCTTTTATCAGCCACAAATCGTGCTTATCGATACTTTATGTTTACATACGCTTCCAGCGCGCGAGTTTGCGGCGGGAATGGCGGAAGTCATCAAGTATGGCATCATGTGGGATGCTGATTTTTTTCAATGGCTTGAAGATAATGTAACGGCGCTAAAAACCTTAGATGCCGAAGCATTAGTTTATGCTATCTCTCGTTGCTGTGAGATTAAAGCCGATGTGGTTAGCCAAGATGAAACTGAGCAGGGCGTGCGTGCTTTGTTGAATCTGGGTCATACCTTTGGTCACGCGATTGAAGCCGAAATGGGCTACGGTAATTGGCTGCATGGTGAAGCCGTGTCAGCTGGCACAGTCCTTGCTGCTAAAACAGCTAAGGCACTGGGGCTTATCGATGAGTCAATCGTTTGTCGTATCATACAGTTACTACAAGCTTTTGATCTTCCAGTGAGTGCGCCGGAATCTATGGATTTCGACAGTTTCATTCAACATATGCGACGCGATAAAAAAGTTTTAGGCGGTCAGATTCGACTGGTGCTCCCAACGGCAATAGGCCGCGCGGATGTGTTTAGTCAAGTCACAGAATCTACCCTTGAACAGGTTATTCGCTGCGCATAAAAACTGTGTGGTGGGCGAGTGACGTTTCAGGGTTCAGTCTTGCTTCCTTCTCAGGAAGCCCTCATACAAAGAATGCATCATGTTGCCAGTTATAGCGATCAGCTGCTGGTGCTTTCTGGTGTCAGCGGTTCAGGAAAAACGACCTTAGTTACCGGATTAGCGACCGATTTTGACGAGTCAAATGCGGCATTTGTGATTTGTCCTATGCATGCCGATAACGCTGAGATACGCCGCAAAATTCTAGTCCAGCTAATATCATCACCTATTTTTGACGACGACATTCCCCTCGCCGATACTCTGTTGCGGCTTGCGAGCACGCAAACTAAACCCTTACATATCATTATCGATGATGCGCATTTATTGCCTAAGGCGCTCTGGGCTGAGTGTATTATTCTCAATCAGATCCAGTGTGCGGGTAAGAATATTGCCGTCACGCTCACGGTTCCACCGGCATTCTTAGCGGACCTATTGCCACAATTACCCGAGCAATTGCGGCGGCAAATATTGCCTATCAGTATTGAGCCGTTAACCATGCCAGAGCGTGAAGCTTTGTATCAAACATTGCTGAGATACAGCGATCAAAACCCTTTTACGCCAAGGGAAATCGTACGCAGTCAGCTTGAGAAGCAAACGGGTACGCCGCAAGAAGTGGTCAATCTGTTAGATAAAGCCTTGCATAGCCCGCAAGAGAAAACATCTTCTTGGATGAAATATAAAGCTGTGATGGTGACAGCTGTGAGCATGTTGTTAGCGCTAGGTATTTGGCTTGGTGTTACTCAACCATTTTCTGAAGAGCAAGCCCTAGAGACTGCGACTTTTCCTGCGATAGATTCACCCGCTTTCTTGTCCTATGGGCAAAAAATCTTAGCCCCCTATTTTGCTCTGCGCGCTGAACAATTAAAGTTTGCCACTGTAACCGTGAAAGTTAACGAACTAGATACATCCAAAGCCAAAACAGAACAGGCTGTCGATCCATTAAGTGAATTTCATGGTGAGGCACCACATCCAGAGCCTGATGATGGAGCCTTAGTGAGTGTTGGTGAAGTGAGTAGCAAGTCTTTTGGTGATGATGAGCCAACTGTGGATGCAGAGCCTCAAGCTAAAACGGTAGATGTTCAGTCTCCAGCGCCAGAGGCGGCAAAGGTTGATAAAACAGTTTTGGAACCGCAAAAGCCACTCAAAGGTTATACAGTACAAATAGCGAGTGTTGCTCAGTTAGAGACCTTGCGTTCGACATTAAAGAGTCTTGAGAATGTCGAGGGTGTTCGAGTCGCAAAGTATAAACAGCGGTGGGTTGTTCTCGTTGGTCACTACAGCAGTAGCAAATTGGCTTCGAATGCGGCGGCTCAATTGGTTAAGGAGTATAGTTTTGAGCAACCTTGGGTCAGAAAATGGGCCGATTTGAAAGATTATCAAGTAGAAGAAAGTCTCTCAAATCGTGAAATTTCAGAATAAACAGAGTACAATCATGACCTTTATTTTTGTCGGCATTCATCAAGTTAAATGATAAAAAAACACAGAGCCTTCCTTAAGTGGGCTGGCGGTAAATTTAAATTGGTGGATGATTTAGCCAGTTATTTACCCGCAGGAGACCGTTTGGTCGAGCCGTTTGTGGGTGCAGGATCCGTTTTCTTGAATACGGATTATCCTAGCTACCTGCTCTGTGACATTAATCAGGACTTGATCGAGTTATATCAGATAGTGAAGCATCAACCAGAAGCATACATTGCCGCAGCTAAAGCATTGTTTGTCGATGAGATGAATCAAAAGGAAGCTTACTATCAGGTGCGGACAGACTTTAATAAATGTCGCGACCCTTTCCAGCGTTCTGTGTATTTTCTTTATTTAAATCGCCATGGTTTTAATGGCTTATGCCGTTATAACCGTAAGGGTGGCTTCAATGTGCCCTTTGGCTCCTATAAAAAACCTTATTTCCCCGAAAAGGAAATCTGGGCCTTTTCTGAAAAAGCGCAACGTGCTGAGTTTAAATGCATTGGTTACGAAAAAGCCTTTGAGCAGACACGCAGTGGCGATGTTATCTATTGCGATCCACCTTACGCACCGTTATCTACTACATCCAGTTTCACGACATATGTTGGTGCAGGTTTTAGTTTAGACGATCAAGCACTGCTGGCTCGTCATTCGCGCCATACCGCGTTAGAGCGTGGTATTCCGGTATTGATTAGTAATCACGATATTCCATTAACTCGCGAGTTATATCGCGGCGCGCATTTAGCGAAAATTCAAGTGCAACGCAACATTAGCCAAAATGGCAGTGGTCGTAACAAAGTGGATGAGTTGATGGCGCTATATGATGAAAACTACGATCCAAAAGACGACTAGTTTCAACATAAATAACGTTTAGCTAAGCACTTGTCCTACGAGAAACATCAGACTTGCCACTAGGATGACAGCTAACACTATGCCCATCACTATATAGGGCAATGGGGAACTGGTTTGAAAATCTTTTTTACGATTTTCGCTAGTTTGTACCCCGAAAAAGGCGGCAACGGTACTGTGGAATACTTGCCAAATGCGGCTAAGCATTAATAGGCGAGATGCGACGTAGTGGGCTTGAGATCATCCATAGGTTTATCTTGATGACCATGTAATAGTTCAAGTAGATCGACAAAGTGGAACTGACTCGAACGGTTTTTACCTGTAAGCCACGTTTTCCAGCTTAAGGTTTGTGCTTGATCGGCGCAGCGATTATTAGGGTGGCTACTGGGCAGTGCATTGTTGTAACGAGTGTCATTGCTACAAGCGCAAGATGCAGTTTCGGTATTTTCCGTAAGTTTTTCAACGCTAAAAGCTAGCGTGGCCACTACAACAGCAGTAAATGCCAACATCATAGATGACTTGAATGTCACCGACCTAACATAGTGTGAAAACTGACTAAACCGCTCCATCATAACGCTTCCTTTGGAATGAACCAGCACTGCGCCTCGAGTATAACAAACTCGCTTAGTTTATGAACAAAAAATTATCAATTCCAGCCAAAATGCTCGGAAATATTAGCTTATTTTACCGAATCTAAGCCCCAATTTACTGCGATAGCTGCAGAGTGTGCTGCTTTGCTGACATAGGCATAGCGGATCAATTGCCAGAAATGTGGCTTTAGCTATAGAGGCTTAGCTTGGCTCAGGGTAAAATAAGGCACTTTTTATCCAAATAGCAGCGAGTGTTTTATGCGTCCATTCTTGATTGCTCCATCAATTTTATCTGCCGATTTTGCCCGTTTGGGTGACGATGTAAAAGCTGTGTTAGATGCGGGAACCGACGTAGTACATTTTGATGTGATGGATAATCACTATGTTCCTAACTTAACGATTGGCCCTATGGTGTGCCAAGCACTGCGTAACTATGGGATTACCGCTGATATTGATGTGCATTTGATGGTCAAGCCGGTTGACCGTATCGTGCCTGATTTTGCTAAAGCGGGCGCGTCTATTATTACTTTCCACCCAGAAGCCTCTGAGCACGTCGATCGCACACTTCAGCTCATCAAAGAGTGCGGTTGTAAGGCGGGTCTCGTGTTTAACCCTGCGACACCACTGCATTATCTTGACCATGTGATGGATAAACTCGACGTGATCCTATTGATGTCAGTGAACCCTGGTTTTGGTGGTCAATCCTTTATTCCATCAACCTTAGATAAGCTGCGCCAAGTGCGTGCGCGTATTGATGCCAGTGGTTTTGATATTCGTTTAGAAGTCGATGGCGGCGTTAAGGTCGACAATATCGCCGAAATCGCGGCCGCCGGTGCGGACATGTTTGTCGCGGGCTCGGCTATTTTCGGCAAGCCCGATTATAAGGCCGTTGTTGATGAGATGCGTGCCGAACTTGCTAAAGTTGGGGCATAGCCATGTGGGATGAGATTAAAGCGATAGCGTTTGATCTTGATGGCACGCTGATCGACAGTGTGCCTGACCTAACCGTTGCCACGCAGGAAGCCTTAGCCGAGTTAGGTTTGAAGAGCTGCTCTGAGGCGCAAGTTCGTACTTGGGTCGGTAACGGCGCCGAAATGTTAATGCGCCGTGCTATGAGTCATGCTTTGGGTACGGATGTTGAGCAGACCGCGCTTGATACGGCCATGCCGATTTTTATGCATCATTATCAAGAAAATCTTGAAAAGCACAGTGCGCTGTATAGCGACGTGCATCAAGTGCTGCAAACTTTGTTTGATGCAGGCTTTAAGTTAGCGGTTGTCACTAATAAACCCTATCGTTTTACCATGCCATTACTCAATGCCTTTGGGATTAACGACTTTTTCAGCTTAGTGTTAGGTGGTGATACCTTAGCGAAGATGAAGCCTGACCCTTTGCCACTGCAGCATTTATTGCATGAGTGGCAATTGGAGAAAACTGAGTTATTGATGGTCGGCGATTCTAAAAATGACATTTTAGCGGCGAAAGCGGCTGGGATAGCATCAATCGGCTTGACCTACGGCTACAACTACGGTGAAGATATTGGGCTCAGTGGCCCAGATGCCGTATGTGAGCAATTTAGTGAGATTCTGAACTGGGTAAAACCTACCAAGTAATGGGGGTTACCTGTTCTTTAGCCGATTTTTTTAGTCTTTTTATATAGATAGTGGAGCAATGACGTAATGACCAAACCCATAGTACTCAGCGGTGCACAGCCGTCCGGCGAATTAACCATAGGTAACTACATGGGTGCATTGCGTCAATGGGTTGCGATGCAAGATAGCCACGACTGCCTGTATTGTGTAGTTGATTTGCATGCCATTACTGTGCGCCAAGATCCTAAAGCATTGCGCGAAGCGTGTTTAGATACCTTAGCCCTGTATTTGGCCTGTGGCGTCGATCCTAAAAAGAGTACAGTGTTTATCCAGTCACAGGTGCCACAACATACGCAATTGGGTTGGGCATTAAACTGCTATACCCAAATGGGCGAGTTGAGCCGCATGACTCAGTTTAAAGATAAATCACAAAAGCACGCTAACAACATCAACGTGGGTTTATTTGGCTACCCAGTGTTGATGGCGGCGGATATTCTGATTTATCAAGCGAACGAAATCCCCGTTGGCCAAGATCAGAAACAACACCTTGAGTTAACGCGTGATATCGCTACTCGTTTTAACAATGCCTATGGTGATACTTTCACCATTCCTGAGCCGTTTATTCCTGAACTTGGCGCTAAAGTCATGTCGCTGCAGGAGCCGCTAAAGAAGATGTCTAAGTCAGACGACAACCGTAATAACGTTATCGGCCTGCTAGAAGATCCGAAATCAGTGCTGAAGAAGCTGAAAAAAGCCATGACAGACAGTGATGAGCCGCCAGTCGTGCGTTTTGATGTGGATAATAAACCGGGTGTTTCTAACCTGCTGAGTCTCATGTCGGGTGTGACAGGGCAAAGCATTGCGAGCCTAGAAGCCGAGTTTGAAGGCAAGATGTATGGTCATTTGAAAGGTGCAGCAGGTGAAGCGGTTGTGAGCATGTTAGAGCCACTGCAAGAGCGCTACCGCGCGATTCGTAGCGATCGCGCTTACTTAGACCAAGTGATGAAAGCTGGGGCACAGAGTGCGCAGGCGCGCGCCGAAGTGACCCTGAAGAAAGTGTATGAGAAGATTGGTTTGTTAGTGTAATCAATCGATCGATAAATTAAGCCGACGTTCGCGTCGGCTTTTTTGTGCCTGTAATTCATCCTAAGCCTGTGATTTTAGCCAAGATGAGAAAGCGGCAATCGCAGGTTCTGATAAACGGCGTTGCTTACAAAAGAAGGTAAATTCAAATCCGGTATGCACATCGGGCAGATTCAAGGCGACTAAACGCCCCGTAGTGATATCGCCAGCCACCATAAAGTCCGGCGCTAGGGCTAAGCCTTGGCCGGCAATCGCTGCTTCAATCGCCATCACAATATGACTAAACACATGCTGTTGTTCGTTATCGAGTGGTATTTGGTGCGCCGATGACCACTTATGCCAGTCGAGCCCTAATGGTCCTTCATCAACCACAAGCAGAGCTTGTTGCTGGAAATTACTCAGGCTTATATCGCGCCATTTAAGGTAAAAACTGGGGCTGCATACAGGAATTAAACGCTCTTTGTGCAGTAACTGTTGCCAATAGCCACGTTGATTTAGCTTACCGGCGATGAAGATATCCGCGGTGCTGGTGCTTAGGTCAGGATCTTGGGTGATCATCTCGAGGCGGATTTTCACGCTCGGATATTGGCGGCGAAAATCGGCGAGTCTTGGGATCAACCATTTTACTGAGAATGAGCTGTAAACGGCCAGGCAGAGTTGTTGATTTGGCGTATCGCGTACTTTCAAGTTGAGGTCGCTTAACTCGTTGAATATCCGCTCTAACTCTAGAAATAGTCCGTGCCCCTTAGGCGTTAACTGCAGTTTACGCCCCTGACGGTCGAACAGTTGCTCGCCAAAATACTCTTCTAATACTCGCACTTGGTGCGACACTGCACTTTGGGTGATGCACAGTTCATCGGCGGCCTTAGAAAAATGCTGCTGTCTGGCGGCAGCTTCAAACACTTGTAGAGCGCGTAATGGCGGAAGCTTTCTCATTATTTTCAATATCTAAAGGCTTTAGTATGAATTTAATTCATCTAGCATGAGAAAGCATCATTTCAGCTTAAGTTTTGCGAGGATTATCATGCCGCCATTGAGATTTATGGATGTTAAAAAATGCAACGCCCAGTAGTTATTGGTTTGATTTTATTGATAGTAGGTAACCTATTCAGTGCCTTCTATGATGTGTCGATCAAGTGGTTACCGGACGATGCGAGTGCCTCGACTTTTCTCCTTGTCAGGCAAATCTCTTCAGTATTTATGTTGTTGCCAGTGTGGCTGTATTCGCAGCGTCCGATGACGACACATATCTCAGTTCACCTTTGGCGTGCCAACATAGGCTCAGTTGGCGCGCTTTTTTTAATTATTGGCTTAATGGCATTACCGCTCGCGACAGTTAGCTCATTGTTTTACTCCGCACCGCTAATGATTATTTTGATGGGGTATTTCTTCCTGAGCGAGAGGATCACCGCTGCTCAGACAATCTGTACTGGCTTAGGTTTTGTCGGCATCTTGATTATCCTGCGACCGAGTGAAATGAACTGGTACGGCATTGCTGTACTGTTTTCTGCCTTTACCTTTGCAGTGAATCAGTTAGCACTTAAAAAAGTACCCCATGCTGAGCATCCCGTGCTAACGCTAATGCTATATAACTTGCTGGGTATTCCGGCAACGTTAGTGATTGCAGCGTTTCAGGGGATTGAGGGTTTGAGTTGGGAGCTGGTGAGCGTGGCCTTGCTGAGCAACGCATTTTTATTGGTTTATCACTGGTTTTGTGTGCTGGCTTATCGCAAGGCACAGGCGAGTGATATCGCGATTGCGGAATACACAGGCTTGTTGTTTATTGTCTTTTTAGGCTGGTTGTTGTTCGATGAATGGTTGGATAACTTAAGTTGGCTCGGTGCAGCCTTAATCGTATTACCTTCGTTGTTTTTACCTTGGTTAGGATCGATCCTATCAAAATCGGCACCTAAGATAGCAGATACACTCACGGGAAAATAACATCGAGGGTTTAAGCCTAAGTGGGCGAGTTGGCTCACCACTTAGGCTCAAGTTTTAAATAGGTAAACTGCAAAATTACTTAGCATACTCAAATACTTTCACCACTTTACGCACGCCAGCAGTATTACGGGCGATATCAACAGCTAAGTCTGCTTGTGAGCGATGAATAACCCCCAGCAGGAAGACTTCACCATTTTCAGTGATGACTTTAATGCGAGTCACATCCAAATCTTTTTCGTTCAGCATGCGGCCCTTAACTTTGGTTGTAACCCAAGTGTCATTGCTGCGGGTGGTGAAAGAGGTTGGATTGCCAATGCGGATTTGATTATGTATTTTGCCGCCGAGCTTAAGATCTTGTACGACCTTGATGGCTTTATCCCTTAACGTAGAGTTAGGGGCTTGGCCTATCATAAGTACATTGCCATTGACGGATACACCTGTGATATTCGTTTGTTTTTTAAGATCTTCTTGCTCTAGCAGTGCGCTGGTGATCTTAAAATCAGTATTGGTATCATCAAGCTGAGTCTTAACAGTACGTTCGTCGTTGGCCATCATAGCGCCACTGACTGCGCCCACCATAACGGCACCGGCGCAGCCTTGAAGCAGCAAGCAAACCATTAACAGCGGGGCAGCGTGTCTCATTGCTGCTCGTCCTGTGGGAAGAGGGTGCGGTCAATATTGTCACACAGGCAATGGATCACCAGTAGGTGCACTTCTTGGATACGTGCAGTGACATTTGAAGGTACGCGGATTTCCACATCGTTCACGCTCAGTAGGCCAGCCATAGCGCCGCCATCTTTACCTGTTAGCGCTACGATAGTCATGTCGCGGCTTAATGCGGCTTCAATGGCTTTAATCACGTTACCTGAGTTACCACTGGTCGAGATTGCTAGCAGAATGTCGCCCGGTTGACCTAAGGCAAAAATCTGTTTTGAGAAAATCTCATCATAGCTATAGTCGTTGGCGATAGCTGTGATGGTTGAAGTATCGGTAGACAGAGCGATGGCTGGTAAGGGTGGACGCTCAATCTCGTAGCGGTTTAGCAGTTCTGCTGAGAAATGTTGCGCATCACCAGCACTGCCGCCGTTACCGCAAGCAAGGATTTTATTGCCACCCAAAAGACAGTGCACCATCATCTCGGCCGCTTTGGCGATGGATTCTGGCAGTGCTTCGGCTGCATCGATTTTTGTCTGGATAGATTCAGTAAAGCTGTCTTTAATGCGTTCTAACATGGATAAATCCTTTCAGGATAAAGTGTTGCTATCATGCCATATTTCCACAAGCGTGTTGAGGCACAGACGTTAAAATAATTTGTGTAGTCACTTTTTCACTATTGGCGCTTAAAAGGCATCGACCAGCCAATGAATTTGATTGGCTTCCATGGCGATGACATCGAAACGACAGGGAACATCGAGTCTATTGAGTTGTAAATAGTGGCTAGCCGCTTTGCGAATTCGCGAAATCTGCGCGCTGCTTAGGGCCTGTAATGCGCCGCCATATTGATGTGCCGAACGATACTTCACTTCGACAAATACCCAATGGTTTTTATGGCGCATGATTAAATCAATTTCCCCAAACGGATAGCGGACATTACGTTCGACAAAAGTTAAGCCTTGTTGTTCAAGGTAACGTTGGGCGTGCGATTCTGCCTGCTGTCCGAGTGTCATAACTGGCGGAAGCTACCTCTTTCATAACGTCCCCAGCTTAATTGGCGGTTGACTATGCCATCTGGACTGACAGATAAAGCACCACTGCGACCATTGAATTGATAACCCGTGAATGAGCGCATTTGCGCTAAACGGCCGATCAAATCCATTGCATCATAACCCATAACAAACAAACGTTTCTGACTGTTATTCCAGCCCGAAAATAGTGTGTTGACCATCAGATTTTCTTCGCCGTTTTGCATTAGCCAAGGTGCGTCGCTTAGGGTCAGGTTATTTAAATCCTGCGCCGTTTGTGTGCTTTCATTTTCAACTCGGCTGCGGCTTGAGGTATATAAAGGCACAGGTTGTGTGAAAACGCTAAAGTTTACGTCGATAAAGGCCTTGAGCAGGGTTAGATCCTGTGGCGTTGAAATCATATAAATGGCATCAATATCTTGGCGCGAGCGGAAGTCGGCTTGTACTGAATTGCCTAACAGTTCTTTAATACGGGCGATCCGCTCTTGGCTATCGCGCACGCCAAGGGCATCTTGTACTGTGGTGCGCATTTTATCACCTCCATCGAAGTAGTGAACTTCGACAGGGTTATCGCTCTTCTTTTTCCATGCTTGAATAAAGCTTTCGGCCATGCGTTTGCCAAGGGCATCGTTACTGGCGAGCAGTAACGGCATAGTTACGCCATCTTGATATAAATGCTCCGCCGCATCGGCCGCCTCTTGTGCGGGAGATAATGCAAAGTAGAACCTATTCGGATCGGGGGTGAACTTATCAACTTGATTTAAGAATAGTTGTGGTACAGGCGCAGCAGGTGCTGTTGCTGTATTGGCCGTTTTGTCTGGGTTAGCAGTATTAGTCACCGTATTAGTGGCGGCTGTGTTTGCCGCATTGATCACTTGCAGTTGTTCAATTTCAGTAGGCAATAATGGGCCAATAATAAATTCGGCTCCCGCAGTTAGCGCCTGTTGGTAAGCGCTGGCAGCATCGTTTGCCGTGTCATAAAAGTTGACTGCGACTTGGTCATTTTGCTTGGCCATGTAACTGGCTAATATGCCTTGGCGAATTGCATTGGCAGCGTTAGCTCTTGGGCCTGTCAGCGGCAACAGCACAGCAATGTTTTTTGGCGTAAATGGCTTAGCGTTTAAGGCTCTGTCAAGATCGGCGGGTAGCTTAGCCGCTGCAGGATGATAAGGATTTTGTTTTTGCCATTCGCCTAAGTAGCGAACTAACTGTGTCGGATCGACAGCATAATGCTTCGCGATATAAGCCAATTGCAACCAACCCGTAAACACAGGAGTCTTAGCATCTTGGGTAAAGGCTTTTAAGGTTTGTTCGTGCATTGGCTGCAGAACTTGCCAAATCGCGTTATTCACCTCGTTGGCTTGGGCGGGGGGCAAGTAAGTCGTCAGTAAACTCAGTTCACGCACTTGTTCAATAGGCTGTTTATTCAATTGATATAAATGCGCCTTGAATTGGTGATAAGCCGTCATCTGCCAGCTTGGCAAACTCCAATTGCTTGGATAATTCAGAACTTTAAGTGCATCACTATAGGTGGACGTGTGTTCAAGCACGCGTGCGGTCAAGTATTTATGTTCGGCCAGAAATGTTGGGCTCTGATTCAAGCTTGGCTGTATCGATTTTAGTAGCTTCTGCGCCGCTGCGTAGTCGTTGGCATTGATGTAGGCATGGGCTGCGAGCAGCAGATTAGTATCGCGCTGCTGCGGATCTTTGCTATTGGCGGCTTGTGCCAAATACACATTGGCCGACAAAGGTGCGGATGCTAAAGAGGTGGCCACTGTGGGTGCAGTTCCGGTCGAGGTGGGCGTTGAAGTGCCACAACCCGCCAAGATTACCGATAAAATGGCCACGGAAACGAACTTAGTTGTATTCAGGCTTTTTAACACTGGGCTTCACTCTGGTAAGATGCAGCCTCTAGTTTAACCTTCTCTCGCGCTTGACGAAAGTCTTGGCACTGTCATTACAGAGGTATATATGGACCAAAGCGTCGCACTCTACATAGTTCCTACTCCCATAGGTAATTTGGGCGATATGAGCTCACGGGCAATAGAGGTGCTGAATCAGGTTTCATTGATCGCCTGTGAAGATACTCGCCACAGCGGTAAGTTATTGAGCCACTTTGGTATTACTACAAAAACTACGGCGCTGCATGATCATAACGAGCGTGCTCGTGCCCAGTGGATTGTCGATCAGCTTGCAGCTGGGTTGTCAATTGCATTAATTTCAGATGCGGGTACCCCGCTGATTTCCGATCCGGGTTATCACTTGGTCTCCCATGTGCGCCAATCTGGGTTTAATGTGATCCCTTTGCCCGGCCCTTGCGCGGCAATTACCGCCCTGAGCGCCTCGGGTTTGCCATCGGACCGTTTTTCTTTCGAAGGTTTTCTGCCCTCTAAAGAAAAAGCCCGCGCTGATAAGTTATTGGCACTGAAAGAAGATCCGCGCACGCTGATATTTTATGAATCACCCCATCGCATCGAGCACAGTCTAACGACTATGGTTGAAGTACTTGGTGGCGAACGCCATGTCGTCATGGCGCGTGAAGTAACCAAAACCTTCGAAACTTTTTTATCTGGTCCTGTCTCAGAGGTGCTTGCCACCGTAAGTACTGACCCGAATCAGCAGAAGGGTGAAATCGTGCTTATGGTGCATGGCTACCATTTGAGTGATGACGAAGCAATTCCCACCGTCGCCATTAATACGCTCAAACTCTTATGTGAGGAATTGCCATTGAAGAAAGCTGCAGCAATTGCCGCGCAAATTCATGGACTTAAAAAGAACGCTCTGTACAAATACGGCCTAGAGTCTGATTTATAAGCGCTAAAACGTTTACGAGCGGATTATCTGTGGTGCATCAGGGTGGCTTAGGCTATAATCCGCGCCGAGTTGGCCAGACAGTCGCCGCGTTCGCAAGAACGGGGAGGAAAGTCCGGGCTCCAAAGAGCGGGGTGCCAGGTAACGCCTGGGCGGTGCGAACCGACGACAAGTGCAACAGAGAGTAGACCGCCTGCCTGATTTATCAGGTCGGTAAGGGTGAAAGGGTGCGGTAAGAGCGCACCGTGCGGCTAGCAATAGTTCGTAGCAAGGTAAACTCCACCCGGAGCAAGACCAAATAGGGTTCCGTATGGCGTGGCTCGCGTTGGAACCGGGTAGGTCGCTTGAGCCTGTGAGCGATTGCAGGCCTAGATGAATGACTGTCCAAGACAGGACCCGGCTTATCGGCCAACTCAACCTTCTTGTAAACAGAGGCCTCGCAGCTATGCGAGGCCTTTGTGCTACAAGATGTGCTACAAACTGAGATACAAAAAATCCCCCATACCTATCAGCGGAACGGGGTTTATTACTTGCGGTATAGAGTACCGACAGTAATTCAACAAATGACCGGATTACCTGCCGTCTTAAGGCAGAGTTTAAAGACAACATCGCCAGAAACCGCCAAAAAACTCACCAAAATTGTTGTATCTAAATTTTGTGAATTAAAAGGTGAAATAATGGCTCAGCAATTAAAAAATACATTCAAACAAGGTTTCGTGACAGTGCCAACAATATTTGGTGATGTTAAGTTTGAGCGTGAAAATCCCAAAGAAGAGCTAGAGATCGCTACTACTTTTATCAAAGAAAATCCCCATTTAATGCAGAAAGCAGATCCTGATAAATATAGTGATTTGCCCGATGTTTTGCTATCTGAATCTTTTGATAAGTACATGATTTGGCGTGGTAATTTTAGGAATAAAAATGGTTCTTTAGGACTGTCTGATTCTGCAAAGAAATCAAGGATGAGAAATTTTGATCTCTTATTAGAAATCATCGGTGACATAGGTATTAATAAGGTAACGAAATTTAATATTCGTGAAGTATTAGATGTTATTAGTAATATGCCTCGTTGTAATAAGGCTCCTTATACTTTGTGGACATTGGAAGATGCAGTTAGTGCTGCTAGGTCGAGAAGCGTTCCAGAATGTGATTTAGTCGCTTCTAAACAAGCAAAGGAAGCATTAAAGGATTACCAGTCATTATTCTCACGGTTTTTGACTGATGAAAAGGGGTTGTTGAAGGAGTCACCCACAAAAGGGGTGAAGGTCGATTTTGAATCAATATCTTATGCGACTTTATCTGGATCTCAGATGGCTTCAGTGGTTGACTATTGGAAAGACCAGCTATGCTCTGACTATAAATGGATCATTTTACTAGCTGCTTATACAGGAGCTAGACGTGGGGATATTTTCAATTTAAAAATCTCCTCTATTCGTCATGATAAAGATAGTGAAAGATTCTTCTTGTTCATCGAAGAGGGGAAGACCGAGGCCGCGAGACGTAAAATTCCATTACATAGCAAATTGATTGAGTTAGGTTTTTTACGATTTTATAAGACTAAAAAATCCGGTGCTGCACCAGAGGATAAACTTTTTAGAGATTTTAAGAGCGATCAGTACATAACGTCAAAGTTTCGAGAAAGCTTGGATTATCTCTGTGTTCCACGTGTAAGCGATGAGCTAAGACGTTATTCATTCCATAGTTTGAGGCATGCTGTGATAACTGAGGCTGCTAAGCACAATAACATGCAGTTGGTGCAAAGGGTTGTCGGTCATGAGATTACTGGTGTCGGAATTACAAAGCTTTATACTGGAGAGTTTGAGCTTAAAGATGTGCTTAACGTGGTTGACTGTTTGACTTGGTAATTTGAAGAAAAGGTTTCTAGGTTAGGCTTAGAAACCTTTTTATGGTTGAACATAACGCTAAATACTGTACATTTATCCATGTTTTCTTGTGCATGGTTACCTTATCAACTGCAGAGTTTTATGAAAGAGATAGAAATCAAAAGGTTACTTGTTGAATATTTAATGCGCGAAGATAGCTATTGCGTTTTAGGTGCAGAAGTAGCTTTTCAGTATGGTAGTCGACGTGCAGACATTGTATCCATCTCTGGAGTGACAGCTAGTGCATATGAGATTAAAGGCGCTGGTGATTCCGTTGAACGTCTTGGTTATCAGATTGAGAGTTACAAAGCATATTTTGATTGCTGCTATATAGTCTGTGAGCAGAGTAATTTATTGCAAGTACGTAAGAGTATTGGCCGTGAGGTTGGTATCTTATTGGCGTCTGAATCTGGAATTAGTAAAGTTAGACGATCTAGATTATTTAAACGCCATGATAAGGAATCATTAGCTAGTACTATATCTGTGAAAATTTTGAGAAATATCGTTAGTGAAAAATCTATACGCTCTAAACATGAACTCGGGAAAGTGGCTGCAGAGCAATATTCAATTGATTCTTTGAGGAAAGTGTCTCGTGAAGAATTAATAAAAAAGTATTCAGCTGTAACTAGAATGTTGAGAGGTGAAACTAGTGATTTAGTCACATCAGACGACATTCTTACTATTACAAGAATGCCGCCTGACGATTTAGTCTTGAAGTCTTAGCGCTAAACGTGATGTTATGTAGTAGTTCATTCTCACTGATATCCAGAATGAGGGACTAATACCCGTTGGTTTTCCTTTGCTTGCTAAATCTATCTCTTTGTCTGCCCATGAGTTAATTTGTTGATATCTATGATCTTTTTTCATCTCTATGGCGCATAAGTTATAACTGCCTTTCTCACGTCGATAGCGTTTATAAATAAAAGTATCTTCCAAAGAAATATCTATCCGAGGGATAAATGTTCCTCCTTTTATCTCTACTTGTTCAGTATTGACTGAAGCATAGTCACCGTACTTCATCTTATTTTTTAATTTACGAAATATTTCTTCTTCGTAGATTTTAAAGCTACCTTGATGATCTTCTCCGAGAGATGCGGGGCTTCTTGGAAATGAAGTACAAAGCATTATAATATCTTCAATTTTATTTCCATATGTTCTTATCTCATTACTTGATGTTGAGAAGTTATAAACTATATCGTCGATGTTGGAATTTCTTATATAGTTAGCGTCAAGTATTACAAATAAGGTACAGTTTTCATTTAGATTATTAATTATTGGCTCTAAGTAAACATTAATGTCATCTCTTTCCAAGTCATACGGCAGTCTTACTGCTAAATTAGCTTTAACTGATGACATATCTTTAACGAATTTTTCTACTTCAGGATATGTTTGTCCTGCATCTTGATATAAATGAATCATTGGAATGATATTCATATCTTGATAAAGAGTTATAAAGTATTGCCAATCATGAAAGCCATTATACTCATCAATTAATTGTTCTATTTGTGGATTGATATAATTATCATTGGTACACAAATCTAAAATAAATGGTCTTCCTTGCTGTATCTCACTGATTTGGTTCATTCTTCTGTGAATGTCACCATCAGGTGTTCTTGTTGTTTTACGTGATTTAGTTAGCTCATAAATGGGTAAAATAGAGTCTAGAACATTACTGCCAAGATTTTGGAAACATTTCAGCTCAGCATCCCTAGTTTTGATTAATGGGAAGTATTTAAATCTGCTCATACATTATGTCCCTGATAACCTAGCTGTTTAGCGCGTATTCTGACAGCCATAGATGAAACTTGGAAATGTTCTGCAATGTCTTCTACTTTTGCAGACGAAGTCTCCACAAATAGATGGTAATCTTGTGCAGGCATAAGCAATTCTGCTGCGAACTGATTAGCTTCCATTTCCATTCTATTTGTTTCCCCATTACGGAAAAATGTCTTATCTTGGAAATGCTCAGACTGCATACTGTGCTTTATATAGTGCCCTATCTCGTGAGCAATTGTGAATCTTTGTCTGTTAAAGTGATGTAGTGAATTAACCTTCATTACCCATTTTCCAGTCTTTTTATCTTTTACTAGAGAGCCTGATTCTTCACCATCCATTGGCTCCAAGTGCATTGTAATACCAAGTAATTTTGTCAGCGCGGACACATCCAATGGTGAAGTTGAGACGCCATTGTTTTGTGCAAATGTTGTTACATCCGTTGGTGTCGCTAGATTCTCAAATTCACTAGGTATTCTCGTTTCTTTAGGTTTTCTAGTAATGAATGCCATATTTACTTACCTTTCCTTCTGAGAGTTAAGCTACCACCAGCGGTATCTTGTTTATCTAAACTGGAGATTCTTTTTGAGATGAGATTGATGTGCCTTTGGATCTCTGCATTGTCTCTAGTTATTCGCTCTATTATTTCATCTCTTTGATCACTCGTCTCAAGGGTTTGTTTTAGATCCGTCAAGGTTGCTAGATAATCATCCTGTATACCCTTGATTTTCTCTTGAACTTCATCTTGTACGCGCTTTTTAAAATCAGAACTATCTATGTATGTTTTTGAGTGAGCTATAGCTGACTCGCGTGCATTATCATTAGATGAGTTTTTTATAACAAAAAATGCAAGGACTCCGATTATGCCATTGATAGCTATCAAAAAAGTAATAATTGTTTGGTAAAAGGCACTTTCGAATGACCATAATTCATCAACGCTGATAAGTGAACCGCTCTTAACTAGCTCACCAATTGTGAATATTGTATATGGATCCATTTTTTGAGCTGGGTTCAAAAGGGCTACTGAATCAGCTAAACCAGTATATTTAAGAAAGGAAGGGGATGAGATGAATTGGAATAGAGTAAGCCAAAAAAATAATGTAACCATAGAGGAGACACAAATGATTAAGAAAAAATGACGCTTGCTAGGAGTACTCACATTATTTAGCTTCTACAGTCCAATGTTGTATACGTAATATACATTAAGTTTATTCCTATTCAAATAATGTTTAATATTCCAATGGTTTATCTATAGCTCCATTTTAAATAAATTCCTCTACCGTTAGTGTTCTTTAATGTATACATCAGTGAATACATTTGGTATGACGTAGGAATGCGGCTCACAGAGCCAAATGAATACACTCAAATGTCATTGGATGAGACACCACATGCTGAATACACCTAATCTTACCATTCGTGCCTACCTAAGAGCTTCAACCAAAGAACAAGACAGCTCTCGCGCCAAACCAGAGCTAATAGCTTTCGCTAAAGCCCACCACGTAAAGATTACGACCTTCTATCAAGAAAACGTATCAGGAAACGCCCCTGACCGCCCAGAGCTAAATAGGCTCATTGAGGAAGCTTCCGAGGGTGACATTCTACTAATCGAGAAAATGGATCGACTAAGCCGTTTGCCTTGGGAAACTTGGCAGAGCTTAAAGGCTAAGATAGCAAGCAAGGGAATCATCATTGTTATAGCCGACCAGCCTCAAACACATTCAGCACTCACAGCAAACGATGTTAATTCTGGCTTCATACAAAAGGCGCTCACGAACTTTATGATTGACCTAGCTGCGGGTATGGCAAGGGACGATTACGAAACGAGAAAGGTGAGACAAGCCCAAGGTATCGCCAAAGCCAAGGCTGAAGGTAAAACATGGGGCGGTCAAAACAAGGATGAGAAGCTTCATGAAGCGATTCTAACTCACTTGCAAACCATGAGTATTCGTAAAACAGCAGAAGTGCTCGGATGCTCAGTTTCAACGGTTCAAAGGGTGAAAAAGCAAAACTAGATCAAATAAGAAGCAATCAAATTATAAGAGAGAAATATTTTAGCGATACTAACCAGCTGATAAAGATCTATTTTTCTACATATCCACGATTTACTCACAGCTTACAAACAGTCAATGTAGCTACGTGACGTAGCTACATAACCTCATTGCTAATATAATGTAGCCACATGAATTTAAAAGAGTTGTTCTTATACAGCACAAAAGGAAAAATATGAGGAATAGTCCCCCTAAAACACTAGATATCTTAATTCTGGATCTCCAAGAGCAAGGTTTAGAATTAAGCTATTTAAATCAACTTTCTGAGTACGAGATTTACCGACTAGCTGATAAATACAAACAGAATGAACCCCAAAAAATCTCATTCGAGGAGCAAGAACTAATCAATCAACAGTCCAAGCAAAAAGAAGCGCAGAGGAAACAGAGACAGTTAGAACAGGAGGTAAAGGAAACATCTAAATATCAACATTTAGGTGGTTTACACCGAATCAGCGCTTCTTTAGCTAAACAGGGACTTAAATAATGTTAGATAGAATCCACGTTTGTTCAGATCTCGTTTCTACAGCCATTAACGCCATTGAGAAGAATGATCAAGCCACTGCACTTGCAAACCTCCATGGGCTCAAGAACATCATCAACGGCTTAAAGTTTGGTGATCAAATCACAGCGAAAGCAATCAAGCAGGTAGCAAAGAATACAGGCCTTGAAGATGCAGAAGCGTTAGAGGCCTTAGTGCTCGCTGGTTGTACTACTTTCGGACGCGGCCACGGCCTGAAACAATCTACATTAGCTGACTTCCTACTTCGTGAGGCGAATATTGCTAAAAACGTGACTTTGCCGATCTTGGGGGTCAAATAATATGAGCATCAATACAAGCCCCCCAATTCGTATCCGCAAAGAGCTGAATGAAATCATCGTCGGGATTGCTGAACACTCCGATATGGAATACCGAGATCTGATTGCGTATCTGATCGCTGAAGGTTTAAACGCCCTAAGATTACGGGCAGGTTTAAGCGAATTAGGAGAAGTTATTGGCTAAGACTCCGCCCCATATCGAAGGCGAAGTTTTAGCTATGATTGCGGCGGGTTACTCGCTTGCCGCTGTCTCTAGCCAGTTCAGCCTTTCGTATCACAC
>NZ_JAGTUL010000038.1:0-39359 GCF_018224605.1 Shewanella sp. M16
AATAAATGTCGCACTGACTGTGTTTGTTATGAGTTTTTGTACCAGGCTTCGCTTTTAAATTTCTCGGGAATTTCTTCGGAGTCGAATTCGCCTATTCCAAGTTTTTCAATCGCGTCGAACCAAGCTTCTCTCTTTGACTCAGGTAGCTTAGTGCCACACCAAGGGCAATAATAAATGCTAATCGAACTTGTACCACCATCGTGTACGATTAATCCGTATTCATCAAATTTGGGTGAGTAAGTAACCAGCACGTCTGGGCAAGCGAATTCGTCCTCATGAGTTTGGCATTTCGCCGAGATTGCTCTTAGCATTTCCTTGCAACAGTGGTTCATTCGCAATTACTCATAACGTTGCGTTCACCTGCGAATTGTAAGTAGCGCGTTGCGATAAAATTAGCGTAGCGATATTGCATAAGCGCTACTTACAATTCGTCAGGTGCAATGCCTTGTTACAAATTTTTTGTGCGGAATTAGTTAAAAATATTTGCATTTTAAACCTGCTTAGGTATAAAAAATACTGGCGTTTACTAAGATCTTTCAACAAAGACTATTGGATCATGAGAGTCTTCAATTAGCCAGAATACCAAACCAAAGGGAGCAGCCTTGATTAAGATGCCGAACTCACCATTTGGCTCTAGCCCCCACTCAATTAATGCTGCGTTTGATTCAACAACATGCTCAACCACACCTTGCGTTTTTCCATGCTCAATTAGAACTCTATCTCCGATTTCAACCACCTGCCCAGAAGCATAAAACATTATGGTTTCCTCATGGGAAATTTATTTTGCAATGGACTTTGTAACATTTTATTAGTGCGCATGCGCGTTTACCTCATTAGACCAGTAAAAACGCGCATCATTAACTGTCTGTATTGCAAAGAACTTATCAGCTTTTTATCTAATACACCATCCGGAAAAACGCGCATGCGCGTTTTTCAAACCTATTAACTAATTTTGGGAAAGTTTATGCGAATGATTTTTAAGGGTTTTATAAGTTTTAGGCTGGATAAACGCGCAAACTAATGAGTTTAAAAACACTCAAAAGCATCTAAATTTAAATACGACTGTATACCCATACATTGTTAGTCGCTTTACGATAGGGCCAAACATTTGGTAAATAGATGAGATTTTGTAGGGCAATTCATTCGTCAGTTTTCAATTCACTAAATGAATGCCAGCCAGCTTTGGGGCAGAAAAGATTTTAAACTTATATCTTGCGCTATAACTTCCCACATACCACCCAAACCGCTAGCGGCTAGTCATACAACTGGCAACCATAGCCGCATGAACACGACCGCCGCGATTACCGAACTTACACGCCGTATCGATAACCTTTTACGTATTGGCACCGTTGCCGAAGTAAAGGGCGATTCGTGCCGCGTAAAAACAGGCGAGTTACTTACCCAGTTTCGCCCCTTTTTTACCCGCCGTGCCGGCAAGGCAAAAACCAGCTGGCGCCCTACCGTTGGTGAGCAAGTGATGCTGCTATCGCTTAGCGGCGATCTAACCAACGCTTACATTCTGCCCGCGCTTTATAGCGATGAAAACCCAGAGCCTGACGGCAATAACAATAACAATAACAATCGTGAGCGAACTGTGTATCCCGATGGTGCTGTGATTGAGTACGACCCAGATACCAGCGCGCTTAAGGTGAGTGGCATTAAAACCGCCACTGTACAGGCGAGCGAGCGGGTGACTATCGATTGCCCAAATTCGGAGTTTACGGGCAATGTGTTGGTTAAGAAAAAACTCACTGTAGAACAGGGCGCGAAGGTTACTGGGGCGATTGAACATTCAGGCAAGCTGACCAATAACGGCGGTATAGCAATCACTGGCGGCGCTAATATCGACGGTATTAATTTTGGCACCCATAAACATGGCGGTGTCGATACCGGCTCGGGCACTTCAGGAGGCCCGCAATGAGCGCCAATGAAAAATGGCAAGGTATGAATCGCTTTACTGGCCAAAGCATTAGCGAGTCGCAGCATATCAGCCAAAGTATCCAGGACATATTAACCACGCCATTAGGTTCGCGCGTGATGCGTCGAGACTATGGTAGCGCCATTTTTGAACTTATCGACCAACCCCAAAGCGCCGCGATAAAGCTGCAGATTATGGCGGCGGCAGTTATCGCGCTAACCCGTTGGGAGCCGCGTATTCGCATTACTGAGATTGAAATTATCAGTGGCGGCAACGACGGCAAAGTGCAATTCAACTTAGTGACCGACCGCATCGACACTCAACGTGCCCAATTATTCGAGGCCACCTATGGCTGAGCTCATTGACCTTTCTAAAGTTCCTGTGCCTGACATTATCCAGCCGCTGAGCTTTGAGCAGCGCTTTGCTGCGCTCAAGCAATTACTGATTGATATCGACCGAAGCTATGAAGCTGTAGTGGCACTAGAATCCGACCCTGTTACCAAATTACTGCAGGTATTTGCCTATCGTGAAATGCACTTGGTTGCGCAAATTAATGATGCCACTCGCGGTAATATTTTAGCCTCATCAACGGGTAATAATTTGATCGCATTAGGCTCACGTTATGACCTAGCGCCATTAGTTATCCAAGCGGGCAATCCAACTGCAGTGCCGCCAATCCCTGAAATTTTAGAGGATGAACAATCCTTTAAGCGCCGCGTGCAAATGGCGTTTGATGGCTTAAATACGGCGGGCAGTATCGACGGTTATATCTTTTTTGCGCTGGGCGCCGATGGCCGCGTGGCTGATGCCAAAGCTGTGAGTCCTGAACCCTGTGAAATGGTGGTCACCATTCTATCTATCGAGGGTAATGGCACAGTCAGCAATGAGCTTCTTATTAAGGTACGTGACGTTTTTGGCATGAGTGCCGACGGTTTATCACAGTCAAATACCCCTTCAAAAGTGCGGCCGCAGGGCGATAGAGTCACCATTCAAGGTGCTGGGATTGTTAGCTACAGTGTGCAAGCCGTGTTACAGCTGTTGCCGGGGCCAGATGCGCAAGTAGTGTTAGCTGCTGCTAATCAAGCTTTAGCACTCTACCAAAAGGAGCAGCGCCGTTTGGGGGCAGATATTACCCGCTCAGGAATATTCAAAGCGCTGCACCAAAGTGGCGTCAATAACGTCAATCTGATTAGCCCATCCGCTGATGTAACCGTGCTTGATCATCAGGCAGCATATTGCACCAGCGTTAATATTTCGATTGGGGGCATAGGTGAATAATTTGGTTTCATCGTTACTGCCACCCAACGCATCCCAGCTTGAGCGCGATATTGAGCAAGTGATCGCCGGCTCGCTGGATTTGCCCCTGTCTATTGCTGAACTGTGGGATCCGTTTCGCTGCCCATTGTCTTTGCTGCCTTGGCTAGCGTGGGCCTACTCAGTTGACCAATGGGCGGACAGTTGGCCTGAAAGCGTTAAGCGCCAGGTTGTTAACGATGCTTTCGATATTCATCGCCACAAAGGCACGCCATATGCGGTGCAACGGGCACTTAATAGCTTAGGCATTAAGACCAATATCCTCGAATGGTGGGAAAGCGCTGGCAGCAATGTGCGCGGCACCATGAAAGTGCTCGCGTTAGTTAACGACAATATCACTGACGAAAATGAAGGATTGATCACCGCAAAAATGCTCGCCATGGTGACAGAGGCCATTCGAACCTCAAAGCGTGGCTCGATCCATTTTGATGTTGAGCTTGGTATCTCATTTGAAGAGTCACTTTCCATTGCTGCGGGCATTAGCCCTAGTGTGGGCATATCTGATATCGATGCCGATTCTAATGGCGTTCGCCCTGATGGTGTTATTGCCTTAGCTGGCATATTTGGCATCGAGCATCGTATTGACTGCATCGATACCAATTACCAGTTATCTCCTGTGCTACCTGACGAATTGTTATTTACCCACAAGCTTGCGGCGGTGTCGCATCAACTAATCATCTCTGAACACGAATTAACGGGAGTTGTGTAATGGCACTAACACTGCAATTTACTGAGGCGGGCCTTGCCGCTTGCTTGTCAGCAAAAGACAAAGGACTGAGAGCCGAGATCACTCACATGGCGTTTGGCTCAAACGCCTATACGCCCTCTAAAACCCAAACCAGCTTGAGCGCTGAAAAAGAGCGCATTGCCATTTCTGACTATCAAGATGGTGGCAAAAGCCTACGGATGGCTGGCGTATTTGATGGCGCACTAGAGTACGCCATCAAAGAGATAGGGTTTTACATTGGCACAACTTTGCTTGGCGTATACAGCGCACCAAATAAGACACTGGGCTACCGAACCCCAGCTGTAAAAGTCGTGCAGTGGTTTACGTTAAATATTGAGGCGCTGCCAACCGACAGTATCACTGTGGTAGTGGGTGCTGAAAACCTTAACCTGATTTTAGACAAAGAGTTTATCGCGGGCTGTACGGCATTTTTACAAAATGCGGCGGCAGTTATTAAAAATGCTCACTGGAACATGCAACTCAGTGAGCGCATTAGACAACTAGAGGGATAATTATGAGCTCAATTGCTGAAGAAATAGCGGGGTTAAAAGTCGCAGCCTCTGCTCAAACGACTGCGTCTCAGGCGTTATCACAAGAGGTCGCAGGCAAGATGGGGCAGATTGATCAGAAAGTGGCATCCGCAAAAAATGCGTTTGATGTGTTTATCGCTACAGCTGACGCTAGATATAAAACTCAAGCTCCTGCCAAGTTCAACGTAGGTGGACAGTGGGATAAGTTCTATCCGGTTCGCATATCATTGCGAGGCGGTCCGGTAAACAAATTAAATATTTTCAGACCTAATGCAAATGAGAATAAAGGTGGAATTGATGGATATGACCCCTTGGCTAACCCACAAACATTTACAGCGTCAATTTTAACTATTGGCGATTCGTGGGGGCATAGAGTGCCATTTTATGCGTTTGATTCTTATCATTATCAATCAAATAAGTTTATTGGGAAAGTAGTTAACAATTACAGAATGTCATCACTTTGGATTTGGTTAAGAGGAGGCGGAGTTACTTATTCAATTTGTCATGACAGTCTTTTCATTGCCCCTGAAAAAATAGCTTCATTTGATACTGTGAGTAGTGATATGTCGCCGTTTGTTGCAGTCTATCTAAGTGGGTTTGATCATGCCGAATATGGGGTTGAATACCAGCCAATGCTAGCAACTGAAATTGATTTAAGCCTACCAGAAAATAGATATATTAGAGGTATTTCATAATGTTTGAAACAAATCCTGGATGGGAACAGATTAGAATTAACCGTGCAATTAAATTGAAGGACACTGACTGGACTCAAATGTCAGATGCGCCGCTATCGCTGGATAAAAAAGCTGAGTTCGCAGCATATCGTCAAGCCTTGCGAGACTTACCGCAATCGACGGATAACCCCGATGAGATTGTCTGGCCCATGAAGCCTGAATAAACTCAGGTTTTTAGGTCAATAAACGACTCTTACCACTCAAACCAGTAGCACCGCTCCGGTGTGCTCTGCAAGCTTAGCCCTGCTTAGTTTTGCAAAACCCACAGCACCGGAGCTTATTATGGATTATCACCACGGGGTCCGCGTCATTGAAGTCAATGATGGCACCCGAACTATTCGTACAGTATCAACCTCAGTCATCGGAATTGTCTGCACCGCCAGCGATGCTGATGCAACACTATTCCCGCTAAACACCCCAGTATTGCTAACCAATGTTATGCAAGCCATTGGTAAAGCAGGCACTTTAGGTACGTTAAAACCTACGCTTGAGGGCATTGCTGATCAAGTCAATACGCTCACCGTTGTGGTGCGTGTTGAGCAGGGGGCGGATGAAACCGCTACAACGGCGAACATTATTGGCACTGTAACCCCGCAAGGGCAATACACCGGCCTTAAAGCATTACTTGCGGCACAGTCTTTATTGGGCGTTAAGCCGCGCATTCTAGGCGTGCCAGGATTAGACACTTTACCCGTTGCCACAGCGCTTGCAGCAACCGCCAAAAAACTGCGCGCCTTTGCCTACATCAGCGCCTATGGCTGTGCCACCAAAGAAGAAGCCGTAGCTTACCGTGAAAACTTTGGCGATCGTGAAGTGATGATCATTTGGCCTGAGTTTGTTGCCTTTGATACCGTTGCGGCCGCCAGTGTTAACGCTACTGCGACCGCTCGCGCATTAGGTTTACGTGCGCGTATCGACAAAGAAGTCGGTTGGCACAAAACGCTATCAAACGTCACGGTTAGCGGCGTTACCGGTTTAAGCAAACCCGTGTTCTGGGATTTACAAGATCCGTCTACCGATGCAGGCTACCTAAACAGTAATGACATCACCACGCTGATTAATCAGTCAGGTTTTCGCTTTTGGGGCTCGCGCACCTGTTCAGCAGATCCCTTATTCCAGTTTGAAAACTACACCCGCACCGCGCAAGTGTTGGCTGACACCATTGCCGACGCGCACATGTGGGCCGTTGATAAGCCAATGACCCCAACATTGGTTAAAGACATCATCGAAGGCATTAACGCTAAGTTCCGCGAGTTAAAAGGCCTAGGGTATATCGTTGACGGCCAAGCCTGGTACAGCGAAGACGTTAACGACGTTAGCACGATTAAGGCCGGTAAGTTGTATATCGATTACGACTACACCCCAGTGCCTCCGCTGGAAGATTTAACCTTCCGTCAAAAAATTACCGACCGTTATTTGGTCGACTTCGCGTCCGCAGTCGCTGCGGCCTAAGGATAACCCATGGCTTTACCAAGAAAACTCAAGCACCTGAACCTATTCGGTGATGGTCAAAACTGGATAGGTGTGGCGGAAGAATTTACCCCCGCCAAACTAAGCCGCAAATTTGAAAAATACCGTGGCGGCGGCATGCCAGGTGCGGCTGATATCGATATGGGGCTGGATGATGACGCCTTAGGTGTCGAATTCACTTTAGGCGGCTATGAAGCCCAGCTCGTTAAGCAAATGTCGGCCAGCAAGATTGACGGTGTTCAGCTGCGTTTTGCGGGTTCATTCCAGCGCGACGATACCGGCGAAGTGCAAGCGGTCGAAATCGTATGCCGTGGCCGTTATAAAGAGCTCGATCGCGGCAGTTACAAAACCGGCGATAACAGCCAAACCAAAGCCACCATGACTTGTACTTACTACAAAGAAACGGCAGGCGGCGAAGTGCTAGTTGAAGTCGATACCGTTAACGGCATTGAGATCATCAATGGCGTTGACATGATGGCCGAACACCGCAAAGCCATCGGGTTATAACTCGGGCTTAAAGCATCAATACCAACCTTAGCCCGCAATACATAGCCGTATGCGGGCATTTTTTAATTAGGCGGCACCGGGCATCCTGTCCTCAAGCCGCATACCGGCCATCCTGGCCATAACAGAGGGTCTAACAATGACAGTCACTATTACTCATAAAGAAGTCACACTCGATCAACCGATTGCACGTGGCAAAGAGTCAGTTACCAAAGTCACCTTGCGCAAACCTAAAGCTGGCGAACTGCGAGGATTATCGCTATCTGATTTGCTCAACCTTGACGTTAACGCTATCTCGACAGTGCTGCCTCGTATCAGTTCGCCAATGATCACCAAAGATGAAGTACTCAACATGGACCCTGCTGACTTAGTGCAGATTGGTGGAGAAATTAGTAATTTTTTGGTGCCGAAGAAGTTACAGATGGACAGTCAGAGCGAGAGCGACAGTCAAGCCTCCCTGAGTGCATAGATGACACCATGGCGGATATCGCCATTATCTTCCATTGGCCGCTATCTGAGATGGCGGCAATGGACATCGATGAGCTTCTAGGCTGGCACGATAAAGCGCTGGATAGATGGGAAAGAATTAACAAGGTTAAGCATGACTAAAAAATTAGAGATGAGCGTGTTATTGGCGGCAGTGGATAAGATCACTGGGCCATTAAAAAAAATGCGCCAAGCCAGCGGCATAACCGCCACTCAATTAAAAGAGACGCAAGACCGAGTTAAGTCTCTTAATAAGCAGTCTGCTCAAATCGATGGTTATCGCAAGGTGAGCCGCAGCCTTGGTATTACTTCGAATGAGTTGGCCAAGGCACAAAAGGAGGTGAAACGCCTTGCGCTTGAAATGCAAAGCAGCCAAGCGCCAGCTAAAGCACTGGTTAAGGAATACGAACAAGCCAGGGCGGCAACAGTTAGGCTGAATACTCAGCATAAAAACTTAACCATTAGCCAGCACCGGCAGCGTGAAGCACTCCGCTCTGCGGGGATTGATACTCGTAATCTTTCACAGCATCAACGCACGTTGACTGCTGACCTTTCTCAGGCTAACAAACAACTCGACCAACAAAAGCGCCGCCTACAACAGGTTTCGGCGCAACAGAAAAAGCTATCCGCAGCACAAGCCACTTACCACAAAACCAAAGCACTGCAGGGCAATATGGCCGGTGCGGGCGCAACAGCTGCAGCATCAGGTGCGGCTGCGCTCTATGCTGGATCGCAGGTGTTACAACCGGGTCTAGATTTTACCGCCGCACAATCCAAGGTTCAGGCATTAACTCGGCTGGATAAGAACGATCCGCAACTTATCGCACTGCGCAAACAAGCGCGCGAACTTGGCGCATCAACAAGCTTTACTGCTAACGATGTATCACAGGGGCAGTCATTCTTAGCTATGGCGGGCTTTGATGCTAAGTCAATTAAACAAGCCATGCCTGGTATGCTCGACTTAGCCAAGGCCAACGATACCGATCTCGCGGTGACGTCCGATATTGCCTCAAACATATTATCTGGCTTTGGTTTGGCTGCAGATCAAATGAATCGTCTTGGCGATGTGCTTACCGCAACCACAACCCGCGCCAACGTTGACTTAACCATGCTGGGTGAAACGATGAAATACGTTGCACCTGCCGCGCGTGATTTAGGTGTGAGCGTAGAAGAAGCCGCCGCTATGTCGGGATTACTCGGCAACATTGGTATCCAAGCGAGCCAAGGCGGCACGGTAATGCGCGCAATGCTTAACCGTTTGGCGGGGCAAACAGGACCAGCTGCAGCTGCCATTGAGCAGTTAGGGCTAAAGACCAAGGATAGCGCAGGCAATCTGCGCGCGATCCCCGACATCTTGGCCGATGTGGTCAAGGCCACTAAGACGATGGGTAACGCCGACCGCGCCGCAATACTTAAAACCATCTTTGGTGAAGAAGCTGGCACTGGCGTCAGTGAGCTAATTAAGCAGCAGGGTGATGGTGCCATTACCTCGTTTACCAATGTACTGCGTAAATCTGCTGGTGAGAACGCGCGAGTGGCTAAGACCATGGCTGATAATGCCAAGGGAGATATCGATACCCTCAAATCGGCGTGGGAAGACGTGGGTATCGAAATATTCGAAGGTAACAACGGAGGTATTCGCAGTTTTATCCAGCAAATCACCGGAGTTGTTAATGGTATAGGCAATTGGATGAGGGTGAATCCTGAGCTAACTGGCACGCTTTTTAAAGCGGCTGCTGCCATGGCTATTGTGGCAGCTGTCGGCGGCTCTATAACCTTGATGCTAGCTGGCATCTTAGGCCCGATGGCTATGCTTAAATACAGCACATCGATACTTGGCATTAAGTCATTGCCGCTGATGGGGAGCGCACTCACTAAGCTGGGTGGTGCATTTAAGTGGGTTATTGGTGGATTAAGGGCCTTATCTTTAGCGCTGGTATCTACGCCCATTGGTTGGGTGATCTTAGGCATTACTGCGTTAGTCGCTGCTGGGTATTTGCTCGTTACTCACTGGGACACAGTTAAGGCGTGGATGACAGGGTTCTGGCAGACAATCGCCTCATTGGTTGATAGCGGAGTTATTGCTATTACTAACCTATTTAATGGCTTACCAGAGCCAATTAAAGCCGTGCTTTCTGGTATATGGGAAACCATGAAAACCGTTTTTTCATGGTCGCCACTCGGGCTGATTGTGAGCAATTTTAGCGAAATCATGTCATTTTTCACCGGACTGCCCGCTAAGTTTAGCAGCCTGGGCGAGATGACGATGGACGGCCTAGTTAAAGGGATCACCGGCAAGCTAACAGAGGTAAAAGAAACCATAACCAATGCGGCTAGCAATGCCATTGGTTGGTTTAAAGATGTGCTCGGTATTGCTTCACCCAGCAAAGTATTTGCGGTAATGGGTGACCAAACGATGGACGGCTTAACCGTTGGCCTTAATCGTAGCCAACAAGGTCCGCTAAATGAGGTAAATAAACTCAGTAAGCAAATTGCCGGAACGGCATTTGTACTGGGCATTTCTGCACTTCCTGCCGCAGCCATGTCGAATGACGTTACTAATCTGCCAGCGCCAATCATTCAGAACCGTGAGATCATCGAGCAACTGTCGCCGGCTAAAATGAGCCAGCCGGAGGATGCTGTACGTCAGGTGCGCGACGAGCATTCAGTAGCTGCATTGTCTGTAGTGCCCAGTGTTAACCGTGAGATCATTGAACAGCTGTCGCCGGCTAAATTCAGTCAGCCAGAGGATGCTGTGCGTCAGGTACGTGACGAGCATTTAGCAGCTGTATTGTCTGCAGTGCCCAGTGCTAACCGTGAGATCATTGAACAGCTGTCGCCGGCTAAACTGAGCCAGCCGGAGGATGCTGCGCGTCAGGTGCGCGACGAGCATTCAGTAGCTGCATTGTCTGCAGTGCCCAGTGTTAACCGTGAGATCATTGAACAGCTGTCGCCGGCTAAATTCAGTCAGCCAGAGGATGCTGTGCGTCAGGTACGTGACGAGCATTTAGCAGCTGTATTGTCTGCAGTGCCCAGTGCTAACCGTGAGATCATTGAGCAACTGTCGCCGACTAAACTGAGCCAGCCTGAGGATATTTTGCGCCAGGTGCGCGATGAGCATTCAGTGGCCGCATTGTCTGCAGTGCCCAATGCTAACCGTGAAATCATTGAACAACTGTCGCCGGCTAAACTGAGTCAGCCAGAGGATGTTGTGCGCCATGTGCGCGATGAGCATTCAGTAGCTGCATTGTCTGCAGTGCCCAGTGCTAACCGTGAAATCATTGAGCAGCTGTTGCCGGCTAAATTGAGCCAACCAGAGGATATTGTGCGCCAGGTGCGTGAGGAATATCTGGGCACATCATTGCAGGCGATACCAGACCAAACCCGCACCGTCAGAGATGCATACCAAGGCGCCGATTTTGCGGTACCGGATGCAATCCGTCTGGTAAAAGAAGGCGAGTTACCTGCCAGAAAAGCGAAGAGTGACGACTTAACGCATAACGGCAGCGACTTAGTGCTTAACAGCAATGGCTTAACGCATAACACAGTGCCAGATAGATTAAGCGCTGGCAGTGCCTTTGCGCAGCGCCAAGCGCCGCAGCCTCAGTCCGTTCACATCGATGCGGGTATTCATGCGCCCATTACTATCCACGCCACTGCCAATATGGATGCGCAGGATGTCGCGCGCCTGGTCGGCATCGAGCTAGAAAAGCGTGACCGTGCCCAGCAAGCGCGCCTACGCAGCAGCCTTAAGGATCTTAACTAAAGTGAGCCAACCATTATGATGATGACACTCGGTTTTTTTGTATTTAGCAGGCTGTCGGTGCCATACCAAACATCGCAGCATGACATGGTATGGCGTCACCCAACCAATAGCCGCGTCGGTGCGCGGCCATCGGCGCAGTTCTTGGGCGTGGGGGACGAAACCCTAACGCTGTCAGGTGTGTTATTGCCAGAAATCACGGGCGGTGAACTCAGCCTTGAGGCGTTGCGTAAAATGGCCGACACAGGCAAAGCCTATCCGCTGATTGAAGGGCGCGGTACTGTTGCAGGCTTTTTTGTGATCGAGAAAATTAGCAAAGGTCGTAGCGAGTTTTTTAGTGACGGCGCAGCGAGGAAGATTGAATTTACGATTGAACTAAAACGGGTGGATGAAAAGAACACCAGCCTCATCGCTAACGAGAACCTGATCGGCATGGGTATCAGCAAACTGATAAGGGGGATTTTGTGAACCTTCTCGAGCAGTTTAACCCGCTGGCATCAAGCGACCAGCCTACGCCAGACTATCAAATATTGGTCAATGGCAAAGATATCAGCCCCAAAGTCAAAACCCGGCTAATGTCGCTGTGCCTAACGGATAATCGCGGCTTTGAGGCCGACACCATTGAAGTGCAGCTCGATGACGCCGACGGCGAGCTGGCGATGCCACCCAAGGGCGCAACCATGCAAGTGCGCATTGGCTGGAAGGGTAGCGCGCTGGTTGATAAAGGTACGTACACCATTGACGAACTCGAGCACAGTGGCCCGCCAGACATGCTAACCATTCGCGGCAAATCGGCCGATATGCGTGGCACCTTGCAGCAAAGCCGCGAGCAAAGCTTTCATCAGCAAAGTGTGGGCAGCATTATCGATGTCATCGCGGCACGGCATCAGCTCAAGGCTAAAATTAGCGATAACTTGCAAAGGGAGCTTATCGATCACATAGACCAAGCTAACGAGTCCGACGTTAACTTTTTAAGCCGCCTCGCCGAGCAGTTTGATGCCATCGCGACGGTAAAAAACGGCAACTTGTTATTTTTACAAGCGGGTTTAGCCCATAACGCCAGCGGCATCGCGCTCGACCGTGTAGACATTACCCGCCAGTCTGGCGACAGCCATCACTTTGGCGTAGCCGATCGCGATGCTTACTCTGGTGTCGTGGCCTATTGGCAAAACGATAAAGGTGCCAAGCGACAAACCGTTAAAGCTAAAAAGCCAACTGAAGCGAAACCGAGTGATGTAAAAGTCATTGTTGGGGAAAAGGAGATCATGGTTGGCAGTAACGACAACGTCAAAACCCTGCGGCATATCTACGCCAACAAGCAGAACGCCGAGCGCGCAGCGCGTGCCATGTGGGACAAACTGCAACGCGGCGTGGCAACCTTCACCATCACCTTAGCCATGGGGCGACCGGAGCTATTCCCTGAGCTGCCGGTTAGCGTCAGTGGCTTTAAACCGCAAATAGATAACAGCGACTGGCTACTTACCCGCGTAGAGCACAGCATCACAGACACGGGTTACACCACAGGGATAGAGCTAGAAGTTAAGAACAGTGATGTGGCCGAAATCACAACTTAGGTTCATGTATTTATTGATTTAGTGAGATTAAAAGCACAGTATTCATTTGCGTCAAAATACTTACATTAAGGAATAATGGTATGCAAGCACGAGTAATCAGTGTCAGATATAAAAAAGTGAAGGGAAGTAACAAATCTTCGGTTAATCAGAAAACAAATTTTTCAGTTAAAGCTAAAACTGAGGATGCTGTGAAAGAACACCTTAGCTCACATTTTAAAGGTTATGATTTTGAGATAACTGAACTCGTTTGGGCATAAATATCCTTCACTATGCGTTCTTAATCAATGCGCGCTTCTATTTGCGCGCATTATAAGTTATCCCTCTGTGAGTCCTAAATTTAGCGAGCTAGTGCGCTTATTGCTGCGGTGTTTTCAATTAGTCGGCATCACAATACTTAACATTAATCATTTTTATAGATAGTCGTTGGCATGGGTTAGTGTTCATTCGCATACTGTTTTATCTGGTATGGAGTCGGTACGATAGGCCAAACAGCCAGCAAGATTAAAATCCGTTTCATTGATTAACTCCGTTTTGATTTGTTGTTAACTCAGATATCAACAACATCATCATAATACTGCGTTGCACACCATTCAATCTGTCCCTGTGTGCTAGCAGTTTTCACTCAAGTGGCGATTAACTACGTTGGCCACAGCGGAAGCTAAAAATTTTGCAATAACACACAATATGTTGTGTATATAACCCTATAGCCACCCTTTAGAATGGTTGTACGCAGTGACAATAAGGAGTTAACCATGACCTCGCATAAACCATATAAAACCAACACCCATAAAGAGGCTGTGTAATGGGTTGCGGTGCAGGCATGACCTGCCCACATTGCGACAGCCGCGCACTACAGCGTCGAACTCGCGCTATCACGCCGCTCACCCGTGAGAAAACCTACCGCTGCAATAACGACGAATGCGGTCACATATTCGTTAGTATTGAAGAAATCCAGCGCACCGTAGTACCGCCACGCATTCGCCGCGAAGGGATAAACCTGCAAATGAGCAGAATATCCAAGCCACAAGTAGAGCCGAGCCGCACCGCACCGCACAGAAGCTAGCCCAGCTCAGCAATAACCAGTAGTAAAACCAAAACAAAAAGCCCACATCAAAGTGGGCTTTTGGCTATTCTTTAAATTTGTCATGCAGCTTATGCGGGAACAGCTGTGTATAAACTTGCCATAAAATATTCAGGTTTCTATGCCCTGTAACCTGAGCGACTTCCTCAATCGCATATCCTTTTTCAAACAGTCTACTAGCCCCTTCGCGGCGGAGATCATGGTAACGCAAATCAGTAATACCGAGTTCATTACGAACACGCTGAAAGCCAGCCGTCACGGATGTGGCGTTATAGGGGAAAATTAAGTCATCAGAAACAGGTTGGCGCATAACAATGTCAAACGATCCACCAAGCAAAGGCACAATCATATGGTTGCCTTCTTTTTTTCTTGGATCCTTTCTATCACGGACTAAAATCGTTTTATGGTCTTTATTTAAATCGACCTATCTTAATTTACATACTTCGCCAATGCGCATGCAGGTCAAAATACTGAAATCCAGCATGTCGATAAACGGGATGCGATTAGCCCCGTTTGGGCGGTAACTCATGCGTTGCTCAAGCCCTTCTTTTAATCGTTTAAGCTCATTCTCTGTCGGTCTACGGGTTCGCTTTTGGCTTTTACCCACTAACCCCATTTCAATGAGAACAGGCACGGCCTCTTCAAAAACCTGAAAGTTAGCATCAATATTCCAGACGGGGGCGGCTTTTTTCATCACACTACGCAGGTAAGCAATATCGTGATAAATCGTCGCGGGGCCTGCGCCAGCCATACGCCGATTTTTACAGTGCTCAATTAAATCGCTGGTCTTTAAATTGTTACTTCTTACTTTTGAAATATCGCAGTCAATCAGCATGCGAATAACATATTGCTTGGTGCGGCCGGTTCTTGACCACAGGTCAGCATCTTCAAAAAAACGGTTAAGTAACTCACCGATTAAAATCGCTTTATTCTTTTGCAGTACAAAATCATTTTCAATTGCATCACATCGGGTTTTGCCCCAAGTTCTAGCAACTTCCTTTTTACTGAAAGTTTTAGACTCACGATGTATAATTTCCCCACTTTCTTTAACGCGTATAGTGCAACGGTAGCTAAAATCCCCGTTTGCCTTAGCACGTTTCTCAATAGTAAATGACGCCATAGAATGAGATTAACCTTAATTCGTCCTACCCCAAAAAGGGGCCTATATGGGGCACCATATAACGAAATTGACGGCAATTACAAGCAACTAGAAGTAACTCAAGATAAACAATGAAAATTGAAAACCACCACTTAAAGCCATGTACACCAACGAAATTGCTCGATAGAACCTTTTCCATTGCGCCCATGTTGGATTGGACGGACCGTCATTATCGTTATTTTGCACGTTTGATGTCGGCTAATGCTTTGTTGTATACGGAAATGGTGACAACAGGAGCGATATTGCATGGTCGCGGTGATTACTTGGCGTATAACCAAGAAGAACATCCTTTGGCGTTGCAGTTAGGTGGCTCTAATCCCTTAGATTTGGCTCGTTGCGCTAAACTCGCTGCTGAGCGTGGCTACGATGAAGTTAACCTCAATGTGGGTTGTCCTTCCGATCGAGTGCAGAATGGTCGCTTTGGCGCGTGTCTGATGGCGGAACCTGAGTTAGTGGCTGAGTGTGTTGACGCCATGAAGCAAGTCGTTGATATTCCTGTGACTGTGAAAACGCGTATCGGAATTGATGAGCAAGATAGTTATGCGTTTTTAACCCAGTTTATTGATGTGGTTAGTGCAAAAGGGTGTACGGATTTTACTATCCATGCGCGTAAGGCGTGGCTTCAAGGGTTAAGCCCAAAAGAGAATCGCGAGATCCCGCCGCTCGATTATGAGCGTGTGTATCAACTTAAGCGTGATTATCCTGCACTTAATATTGGTATTAATGGCGGCGTAACAACTCTCGAGCAAGCACAAGTTCATTTAGTGCAGCTCGATGGAGTAATGATGGGGCGCGAGGCTTATCAGAATCCTTATATTCTGGCGCAGGTGGATCAAATATTGTGTGGCAGTCAAAAAGCAGTGATCAGCCGCGAGGCTGTGATTGAGGCTATGTTGCCTTATATTGAAGCGCATTTGCAGTCTGGTGGGCGACTTAATCATATTACTCGCCATATGATCGGGTTATTCCAAGGCTTACCGGGTGCCCGTGCGTGGCGTCGTTATTTGAGCGAAAATGCCCATAAAAACGGCGCTGGGATAGAAGTGGTAAAGCAGGCTTTTCAGAATATTCAGGCTGAAGTTGTAGAGTAATTCCACTCGACTTAAAAGATGGTGAAATTTACTAATTTGAGTAGTATTTTTCACCACTTGTTATTTTTCAATCCATCCCTATATCTCATCTTGTCCACGTAAAATTTTTTAAAATGATTAAAATCATAATCTTAAGAATATTTTTATAAGTTGGCACGCAGTTTGTAATACTCCTTTCGTCAAGTTAATTAATCGAAAGGGATGCCATCATGTTTACGTTAACCATTAAAAAATCAGTACAAATGAGTGTGTTATTAGGCGCGTTAGTCGGTAGCGTTGCAGCACACGCAGAAGCCGCACCAATATCAGATGTTGTGGGAACTATTGAGCAAACATTAACTGCGCAGACACAGGAATTGTTCGTCAGTGTAAAGCGTGAATTTGTGATGTCATTGCAAACACAACTGGCTGAAAGTATTTATGACTTCAACAGTCAACTTAGCTTAAACGCTGAAAATAAAGGTGAATCGGCAGGTGCCGATGAATATAGCGCTAAGTAAAGGATCTGCTTATGTGGTTTGTAGCACCTTTGATGACATTGCTACTGTTACCTGTAATTAGTCTTGCGTTGTTTTCAGGCATTATTTGCTGGTTTCAGTGGCATAGTGTTAATGATAAATAAGTTAGCGATCAACTGAGCCGAGGTTTTAGATGAAACGATTAAAAGTGCGTATGGAGAGTCCAGAGCGTTTAGTGTGTGGTGTTGCTGCAGGCATGGCGTGGAAGTTTGATTGGTCTTGTTTTTGGACTCGTGCGGTGTGGGCTGGTGCAATTGTATTTATGCCGGGTGTGAGTTTGCTAATTTACTTTGTTTTAGCATTGTTAGTTGACCAATGGAAAAAACCAGCCTAAGCATGCAGTGATGGCTGGTGTTGATGAGCTCATAAGTGGCTTGTTTTGATTTTAAATGATGCAGTTAAACCTATCAACAAGAGGGCACTTTGACCCTCATGCGAAAATGTATGTGCATACTGCCTTGCAGACTACTTTTTCAAAAAAGCCTGAAATCTGCTTTTGGCTTCATCACTTTTTAGCCTAGCGCTAAATTGTTCAAGTTCTTGGTGCATTTGGTGTTGTACACGATTTTTATGCGGACGCATTAATTGACGTGTGATTTGTAGTGCTTGTGGCGGTTGATTGGCCAATTTTTTTGCCTGAGATAATGCATAACTGAGTAAATCTTCATGGGCCACAATTTCGTTGATCATATTGAGTCTATGGGCCGTCTCGGCATTAAAACTTTCACCAAGTAGCAGTAACTCAGCCGCTTTTTGATAACCAATGAGTTCTGGTAAGAGTAGGCTAGCCCCCGCTTCCGGCACGAGAGCCAAGTTGACGAAGGGAAGTTGAAATTTCGCCGTGTTGTCAGCGTATACCAGATCGCAATGTAGCAGTACGGTTGTACCTATACCGACGGCGGCACCAGAAACAGCAGCCACCAGAGGTTTTTTGAGTTCGAGCAGACAAAATAAGAAACGTACTGCGGGATGATTTGGCCCTAAGTCACTATTTTTCAAAAAGTCAGCAACATCATTGCCTGAGGTGAAACAATTATCTTGGCCATGGAGCATAAAGGCACGAATGTCGTTGTCTGCTTCACCTTCGATCAGGTATTCTGTCAGTTGTTTATACATATTAAGATCAAGTGCATTGCGTTTATCAGGGCGATTAAAGCTAATAATACGCACTCCCTGATCATCCTGAACCTGTATATGACTCATGGGTTGTTTCCTTTACGACGACATTGGGTAGACATGGAGTTTAAGACATTGAAACCAATATTCAAACAGCTGTTTAATTGTCTAGTTTTATCTTGTGCATCATTTTCAGCGTTGGCGAACGTAGTCATGACTGAAGGTCATATACGCGCCATGCCTGAGACAGTACCAAATACTGCCGCTTACTTTACGCTTGAAAACCACACAGATAAAGCGATTCGTCTTATCGGTGTCAGTACGACTGTGGCAAAGGATGCCCAATTACACACGATTATCGAAGACCAAGGCATGGTGAAGATGCGCCATGTTGAAGGTTTTGACATCCCCTCCCATGGCACATTAACGTTAACGCCGTCAGGGGATCACGTCATGTTGCTTGGCTTAAAAGCGCCATTGGTGTTAGAGCAACAAGTTGAACTGCAATTAGAGTTTGACGGTGGCGAGAAAATGGCAATTACCCTGCCTGTTAGTAAAGCAGTAGAAAACGCCGCAGAGCAAGAGCATCATCACCATCATTAAGGAGTCGCTTGATGCAAATTACATGGAAAAAAGTTACCGGGGTCGGTTTATTTTTAGTATTAATCGGTTATGGCGTGAGTGTATGGTGGAGTATCGAACCGGATCCGATTAGCCCTCAACAATTAACAGCATCCAATAAGAATATTGTTGGGTACGCTACTACTACATCGCTAATCCTCACAGTCGAAAATTTACTCGATAAGCAAGGTGGTTGGCTATCAAACGATGTGATGCCACCTTCCATCTTCATGGATAACATGCCCGCATTTGAATATGGTGCTTTGGAGCAAGCCCGTGATTTAGCCTTGATTATGCGTAAAGAGTTTAGCCGCTCACAGTCACAATCTGCGGCGGACAAAGATTTAGGCGAAGCCCAATCTAAGCTCAATATTGACCACACAAGCTGGTTAGTACCGAGTGCCGAAAGCGAATATCGCGATGCAATCAAATTGCTGAAGCTTTATCGTGCCCGCATGATGGACCCAAATAATCAAGATGCACAGTTTTATGCCCGTGCTGACAACCTTAATGAATGGTTGAAAGAAGTGCAGAAACGTCTGGGCAGTATGTCGCAGCGTTTATCTGCCAGCGTTGGCCAAGAGCGCTTAAATACAGACCTAGCCGGTGATAATTCGGCGCGTCAATCAACTCCAAATTTGACCAGCCATCAGGTAAAAACCAGTTGGTGGAAAATTGATGATGTCTTCTATGAGAGCCGTGGTGCTTCATGGGCGTTGTTGAACTTTATGCGCGCAGTTGAAGTTGACTTTGCTGACGTATTGAAGAAGAAAAATGCTGAAGTAAGCCTAAGACAGATCATTCGTGAGCTGGAGGCGACTCAGCAAACTGTCTGGAGCCCTGTTGTGCTGAATGGCAGCGGTTTTGGCTTAGTCGCTAATCATTCATTGGTTATGGCTAACTATGTGTCGCGTGCGAATGCCGCGGTGATTGATTTAACGAACTTGCTATCTCAAGGTTAATTATGAAAAAAACTCTCCTCGCCAGTGCGGTATTAGGATTCTGTATGGCCTCATCTGCCCAAGCGGCCACTGTGGTTGGTTTTACGATTGGTGGTGATTACTGGCGCGCCGATACTAGCGGTACTTTTGCTGATAAAGGTCAACCACAACAAACATTTGATTACAGTTCATCTGCTCAAGGCAGTTATTGGATTGCAGTTGAGCACCCATTGCCATTTGTCCCTAACATTAAAATCCGTGAAAATAGCTTAGATCAGAAAGGCGGCATGTCGGATGCTGATTTCAACTTCAATGGTCATGATTTTAAAGGTAATGTTACTGCTTATACTGATTTGAGTAACACAGACTTCGTGCTGTACTACGAAATATTGGACAACGACATAGTGTCGTTGGATCTCGGTGCAGCATACAAGTTAATGAATGGTTCACTGCGTGTTCAAGATCCTGGCCATCCAGAAGAGAAAGATGTCGATAGCGGTATTGTGATGGGTTACGCCAGTACGCATGTAGGTATGCCTGGCTTAGGCTTGTACGGTTTTGCTGATTTGATGCAGGGCGTCAATGAGTCAAGCGTGCACGACTATGCAATTGGTTTAGGTTGGCAATTTGATGGTTTGGCCGTCGATACGCGTGTACGTGTAGGCTACCGTGAATTTTTATTCGATGTGAGTAATTTCTCGGGTGTGAGTGCTGATACTAAATTTAAAGGTTATTTTGCGGGTGTTGAAATCAACTTCTAATTTTGTTGATTTTAACTTCTAAGCATAAAAAAACCGCCAAATGGCGGTTTTTTATATTTAATGACTGAGAGCGTTGTTACTGTGCAATCAAGCCATTATTGATGGCGATAACATCATCTTCATTCAATGTACCCGCAGCTTGCTTTAGTGCAACAACTGAGTTGATGTAGCTATAGCGCGCATCGGATAATTTACGTTTTGAGTCGTACAAGTCACGGGTACGGTTCAAAACATCAACGATAGTACGAGTACCCACTTCGAAACCCGCTTGAGTGGCTTTTAGGGCACTTTCTGATGAAATAACAGATTGCTCATAAGCTTTGATTGAGCTGATAGAAGCACCTACGTTGTTGTAGTTATTACGAACGTTTTTCACTACACCACGGTAAATTTGCTCAAGCTTTTCACTTGCTTCAACATACTGGAATTGTGCTTCATTAACTTGTGAGCTGACTTTAAAACCTTCGAAAATCGGAATGCTTAAGTTGACACCAACGCTGACATTATCAAAATCAGGTTCGTTGAGATTCCCCATTTTTTGCTCAAGACCTTTGTTGTAACCGGCATTTAAGCTTAAAGACGGCATGTGGCCTGCTTGATAAAGCTTAATGGTCTCTTGGGCAATATCTTTACCAATACGTTGAGTCATTAAATCAACACTATTGGTTTCAGCAATTTTTAACCATTCGCTAGATGACGTTGGCGCTGGCGTAACGGCTGAGAAACGGTTGGTATCTAGCACATTAATCGTCTTGTGATCGATGCCGGTGATTTCACGTAAGGCTTCATAACTATTGGCGAGCGTGTTTTCGGCTAAAATTTCAGTGGCTGAGGCTAAGTCATATTGCGCTTGAGCTTCATGCACATCGGTAATCGCGGTTAAACCCACTGCGAAACGTTGTTTAGTTTGTTCAAGTTGACGCTCGATTGCGCGTTTTTCTGCACCTTGGAACTCGTAGTTGTCTTTCGCCGTTAATACATCGAAATAGGCTTTAGTGATACGAGTAATCAAGTTTTGTAATGCGGAAGCATAAGCGGAATCAGCTTGAGAAGCGGCTTTCTCAGCAAGACTTAAACCAACCCAAGCACTGTGATCATAGATGACTTGATTTAATTTCAGGCTACCTACTAGACCACTTGCATCATCCTTCGGATCATTCCAAGCTTTGTCATAACCGACGTTTGCACTAATGGTTGGCAACAGCGGAGCGCGGTTTTGTTCGATTTTCTCAAACAAACCATTACGCTGGGCTTGGGCTTGCAATACGAGCGGGTCGCTGGTCAGTGCTTGCTGATAAATTTGCAACAAATCATCTGCTTGCACCGCTGAAGCGGAAGCCGCAAGTGTTAATGCTGCGCATAAATTATGGATCTTAAATTTCATTTGCTGTCCTTATTAGACAAAATCCCCCCCACGGAGGAATATTTTAACTTCGTTTAGACTAAGTAATGCCTTTACCAAGGCGGTTTGCGCTTCCCGACGCTTCCCGATACAGCTAAAACTTAATGACCTAGAGTCTAAGAACTCTGACACTTTCAAGTCAAATTCGAAGTGTAACAGATTTTATTTTAAAAATGTGCTCAAATTGCCTTGATTGTAGGCGCAAATTTAACTTTTAAGGATAGAGTATGAAACCCCCTGTTTTTTCGCAAACGGATATTGAGATCTTAGGAAAAAAATCCCTTTATCAAGGTTTTTTCTCAATGGACGAATACACTTTCAAGCATAAATTATTCGCTGGTGGCTGGAGTAAGCCTGTCACTCGCGAAGTGTTTGAACGGGGTCATGCTGTGGTCGTCCTTCCCTATGATGCCAAGCAAGATAAAGTCGTACTCATTGAACAGGTACGCTTTCCTGCATTAGCAACTGCTAAATCTCCTTGGCTTCTTGAGTTAGTCGCGGGTATGATTGCGCCCGCAGAAACGCCTCTGGATGTTGCACACCGAGAATTAATGGAAGAAACTGGCTTAATGGCTAAGCAAATACACAGTGTAAATAGCTATTTAGCGAGCCCAGGTGGTAGTACAGAACGTTTCTATTTCTATTGGGCTGATGTCGATTCAAACGACGCCCGTGGATTGCATGGATTAGCTGAAGAGCACGAAGATATTCGATTGCATGTCATGAGCCGCGAGCAAGCTTATGAGCGAGTGGTTGCGGGCGAGATCGATAATGCGTCGACCGTTATTGGATTACAATGGTTACAATTGAACTATCAACAACTGGTTTAAGTTGGGATGAATTTGGCTACTTCGAGTCTAAAACGGCGCTATAAACCCAACGTCAGTGATTTTTTAGCACTGTGCGGGCGTAATTATGGCTATATGTTGAAATGGTTACCGTTAGAGATAGCTATCGGTGAGTCATGGCGACTCGAAGGTGAGTTTGGTATATTAGTAGTGCGAATTTTAGAAAATACCAAATATACTCAGCTAGTTGAGATATCTCGTCCCATCGAAATCAAGGAGTTTATCAATACTCCCAAGGTGTTAGTGAGAATTTATCACGATGCTAAATTAGCAGAAGTGTTAACTGGCCAACAGATTTACCAATTACGCCCAGTGTATGATTATCCCAATGTACGCATGTATCAAAGTGATGAAAAGTACCAGGTGAATGCATTCCTGGAAGAGTTATTAAAGATTGGTTACCAACACAGTGTCGTGTGCCAGTCTTAGAATTGGGTATTCAATGTGCTGAAAGAGGCTGTCTCTTACTCCATAGCTGAAGGGGAAAGCGTGCGTATCGTGCAAGTCACAGATCCGCATCTTTTTGCCGATCCTGAAGCTCAGCTATTAGGAGTTAATACTAGCAAAAGTTTTGCTGCCGTATTAAATACGATTAGAGCTGTGGACTATCCTGCTCACTTGATGCTCGCCACGGGCGATTTGAGTCAAGACTATTCGGCTGAGTCCTATCAGCAATTTGTGAAAGCAGTCACCCCCGTTGGCTTACCTTGCCATTATCTTCCTGGAAATCATGATGATCCACGGATCATGTATCTGCACATGCAGGGTGAACAGATTTTTGGGCAGCAGCGTATTCTGGCGGGAAACTGGCAAATCCTCATGTTGGATTCAACCGTGCGGGGAAAGCCTGGCGGCAATATGGCCGAGACTCAGTTCGAATTAATTGATGAAGCTATTGCCGCACATCCTGAATGCCATACTTTACTGGTGATGCATCACAATCCCATCGTTGTGAATTGTACTTGGCTGGATCAGCACTGCATGGACAATGGCGCCGAGTTTATCGCGCGAGTGGCAAAATATCCGCAGGTCAAAGGATTGCTCTGGGGACATGTGCACCAATGTATTGATACCCATCATAATGGGCCCCATGGCACGTTGCAGTTGATGGCGACACCTTCCACTTGTATTCAATTTAAGCCGTTATCGCCTTATTTTGCCTTGGATGGCGTTCAACCGGGTTATCGTTTGCTGGAGTTGAAAGCCGATGGTAGCATCAACACTAAAGTGTATCGCGTACCGGGTAACCATTTTTCCCCCGACAACAACTCTAGCGGTTATTAACGCGAATAGCCGCAGCCTGAGGAAATATGCTGCTTTATATTCACGGTTTTAATAGCTCTCCATTTTCAGATAAAGCTGTGATGACGGCTAAGTACATGGCGCGGCATCATCCTAGTGTGGCCTTCCATCAGCCCCAATTGCCTAATACACCTAAGGCTGCGATGGTGCTCTTAACCGCTTATGTTGAGGCTGCGATTGATGCCAAAGAGCCATTAGCTTATATAGGCTCATCTTTAGGTGGGTATTTCGCCAGCTATTTAGCCGAAACCTACGGTGGCAAAGCGGTGTTAGTTAATCCTGCGGTAAAACCCTTTGAGTTGTTCGATGAGTTTATGGGGCCGCAATTCAATCCTTACACTGAACAGCATTATCTTGTCTTACCTGAGCATAAGTCTGAAGTCGCTGAATTTAATACGGCTGTGATCCGCAATCCGGATCGTTTTTTGGTATTATTGCAGACAGGTGATGATGTGCTGGATTATCGCGAAGCGGTCAATAAGTATCATCACTGTCAATTGCGAGTTGAAGCGGGTGGTGATCACAGCTTTGTTGGTTATGAGTCGCATCTGCAAACTGTAAGCCAATTTTTACACTTACCTTGACAAACTGACATGCCGAGCCGCAACATGGCCGGATATAACAACCTATAGCGTGCCCTATGACAAATCAATACACCTCTGACGCCATTGAAGTTCTCAACGGACTCGATCCTGTTAAACGCCGTCCAGGTATGTATACCGACACCTCCAGACCGAACCATTTGGGCCAAGAGGTCATAGATAACAGTGTCGATGAGGCATTGGCAGGTCACGCGACAAAAATTGAAGTTGTTCTACATACAGATAACTCCCTCGAAGTCACTGATGATGGACGTGGTATGCCAGTGGATATCCACCCAGAAGAAGGCATTCCTGGGGTTGAGTTAATTCTGACCAAATTGCATGCTGGCGGTAAATTTTCGAATAAAAACTACCAGTTCTCCGGTGGTTTACACGGTGTCGGTATCTCGGTGGTTAACGCTTTGTCGCGCCGTGTCGAAGTCACGGTTCGCCGTGATGGCCAAGTGTATGACATCGCTTTTGAAAATGGCTTTAAAGTTGAAGATTTACGCCCAACAGGGACCTGTGGCCGTCGTAATACGGGGACTCGAGTGCATTTTTGGCCCGATGCGAGCTATTTTGATTCGGCTAATTTCTCAAATTCAAAACTGATTTATCTGCTTCGTGCTAAAGCGGTACTGTGCCCAGGTTTACGGATTAAATTCACCAATAAACAGACAAATGAAGTCCATGAATGGTTCTATGAAAGCGGCCTAACTGATTATTTAAAGGCGGCTATCGGTGACAATTTAAGATTGCCCGAAGAGCCGTTTGTGGGTTGCTTTAAAGGTCAACTAGAAGCCGCAGATTGGGCCATTACTTGGTTGCCTGAAGGCGGTGAATCCATTGGCGAGAGTTATGTTAATTTAATTCCGACTCCACTCGGTGGTACCCATGTGAATGGTTTCCGCCAAGGTTTATTGGAATCGATGCGGGAGTTCTGTGAGTTCAGAAATTTAATCCCCCGTGGTATTAAACTTTCACCCGAAGATATCTGGGATCGCGCCGCGTTTATATTGTCGGTGAAGATGCAAGAACCGCAATTCGCTGGTCAAACAAAAGAAAAGCTTTCTAGTCGCCAATGTGCTGCTTTTGTGTCTGGCGTTGTGCGTGACGCATTCTCACTCTGGTTGAACTCAAATACCGAGTTAGCTGAATCCTTAGCCGAAATGTGCATTAATAATGCCCAGAGTCGTTTAAAGGCCGCCAAAAAAGTGGCCCGCAAAAAGGTGACTTCGGGACCTGCACTGCCGGGTAAGCTGACAGACTGTAGTGGCCAAGATCCGATGCGCGGAGAGTTATTCCTCGTGGAAGGGGATTCTGCGGGTGGTAGTGCTAAACAGGCCCGCGATCGTGAGTTTCAAGCCATCATGCCGCTGCGTGGCAAAATCTTGAATACCTGGGAAGTCGATGCTTCACAGGTGTTAGCTTCACAGGAAGTCCATGATATTTCGGTCGCGATTGGTTGCGATCCCGATAGTAGTGATATCTCTGAATTACGTTATGGCAAGATTTGTATCCTTGCGGATGCCGACTCAGACGGACTGCACATTGCTACCTTGTTATGCGCGCTATTTTTGAAGCATTACCGTATCTTGGTTGAGCAGGGTCATGTGTATATTGCTATGCCGCCGTTGTTCCGTATTGATATCGGCAAAGAGGTTTATTACGCCTTAGATGAGGCAGAAAGAGCGGGTATTTTAGACCGTATTGCCGCTGAGAATAAAAAGGGTAAGGTACAAGTCACCCGCTTTAAAGGTTTGGGTGAGATGAATCCTTTACAACTTCGTGAAACAACGATGGATCCAAACACCCGTCGTTTAGTACAGTTGACTATAGATGACATCGAAGAAACGGATGCTTTGATGGATATGTTGCTCGCTAAGAAGCGTTCGCCGGACCGTAAAAACTGGCTTGAAGATAAGGGTGACATGGCTTTACTTTAATGTTGTGCACTATTGCCGATAACAATAAAACATAGGCATAAAGAAAATTACAATGTTGTATATTAAAACTAATAATTATAATTGCTTAAAGGTGTTTTCTGCCGGTTTTACGCTCTTAGCGAGTGTGACGTTATTGCTCTGCAATAGCGCCTTTGCGGGTTCCCAATCGATCATGATTACCGTCGCTAAGGGGTTTGGTTTATCGCTTTATGCCTCGGATATTGGCGATGCTAAGCAGATGGCGATGGGGGCTAATGGCACTTTATTTGTCGGTTCCAATAAGAGCGGCACTATCCATGCTCTCGTTGATAGTAATCAAGATGGTCGTGTCGATAAGCGCTATGTGATAGCCAAAGGGCTTGAATCACCCGATGCGATTGCATTCCACAATGGTGACTTGTTTGTCGCCACTGAAAATCAAATAGTACGCTTTGTTGATATTGAGCAAAGATTGCGCCGCCCGAGTCGACCCAAAGAGATTTACAGTGACTTGCCTTACTCAGAGAAGAAAAGTTCTCGGGCAATTAATTTTGGCCCAGATGGCCGTTTATATGTGTCTATTGGTGCACCCTGTAACGTCTGTGAAGCGCCAGTGCCTTACAGTAGTATCATAGCGATCAATGTTGATACAGGCGCGAGTGAGCAGATTGCGGCTGGTGTGCGTGATGCAAGTGGATTTGATTGGTCGCCAATAGACAAAAAATTATGGTTTGCCGATCAAGGCCGTGATTGGATGGGGGACAACTTACCACCCGATGAGATTAACCGCATCGATGTGATAGGGAGTCATTATGGTTTCCCTTATTTACATGCCAGTAGTGTTGTCGAACCCGCCTATGAAAAACCGAAAAATTTAAAAATCACTCTGCCAATGTATGAGTTGCCAGCCCATGTTGCACCCACGGGACTTGCATTTTATCGCGGCAGTCAATTTCCCGATATTTACCATAATCAGTTGTTTGTCGCCGAAAATGGCTCGTGGAATCGTTCGAGTAAAGTTGGCTATCAAGTGGTGATGTTGAAGATTGAAGATCAAAAAGTGGTGAGTCGTGAAACGGTTGTTAGTTTCCTTGACGGTGAATTTCCCGTTGCTCGACCCTTTGCGCTGTTATCGGCATCCGATGGTGCTATGTACATCTCCGATGATTTAAAAGGTAACGTGTATCGCTTGTTTTATAAGGGCGATAGTACTGAAGAAACACAGGAACTAGAAGAAAATGAGTGACGCTATCAAGTTAAGTCTCGATGGGGTAGAGCAAATGCCATTGCGGCGCTTTACCGAAGAGGCTTATCTGAACTATTCCATGTACGTCATTATGGACCGAGCCCTGCCACACATTGGGGATGGACTTAAACCGGTACAGCGTCGAATTATCTATGCGATGAGTGAGTTAGGTTTATCGGCTCAATCTAAGCATAAAAAGTCGGCCCGTACGGTTGGTGACGTATTAGGTAAATACCATCCTCACGGCGATAGTGCCTGTTATGAGGCTATGGTATTGATGGCGCAGCCATTTTCATATCGCTACCCGTTAGTCGATGGCCAAGGTAACTGGGGTGCCCCCGATGATCCTAAGTCATTTGCGGCTATGCGTTATACCGAAGCACGTCTCTCTAAATTCTCTGAAGTGTTACTCAGTGAACTGGGACAAGGTACGGTTGAGTGGGGGGCTAACTTCGACGGTACTTTGAAGGAACCTAAAGTACTGCCTGCACGTTTACCGCATATTTTACTCAATGGTATTACAGGTATTGCCGTAGGTATGGCGACGGATATTCCGCCGCATAACGTGAGAGAATTAGTCTCCGCCTGCGTAGCATTGCTCGATGATCCTAAGCTTGAACTCGAGCAACTGATGGCCTTTGTACCAGGTCCTGATTATCCAACTGAAGCCGAGATTATTACCCCGTCTGCCGATATTGCAAAAATTTATGAGTCGGGCCGTGGGTCATTAAGAGCACGTGCGGTTTACACTGTCGATGGCGGTGAAATCATCATAACGGCGCTGCCACATCAAGCCAGTAGCGGTAAAATTTTAGAGCAAATCGCCGGTCAAATGCAGGCGAAGAAATTGCCTATGGTGGCCGATTTACGCGATGAGTCGGATCATGAAAACCCAGTGCGTCTTGTGGTGGTACCGCGCTCCAATCGCGTTGATTGCGATCAACTGATGGCGCATTTGTTTGCGACCACGGATTTAGAAAAGAGCTTTAGAGTTAACTTAAACGTGCTGGGTCTCGATGGACGTCCGCGAGTTAAAGGGTTGAAAACCTTATTAACTGAGTGGTTAGAGTTCCGCGTTGATACGGTTAAACGTCGTTTAGAATATCGTTTAGACAAGGTGGTCTCGCGGTTACATATACTCGAAGCCCTAATGATCGCTTTCCTCAACATTGATGAAGTGATCGAGATTATTCGTTTTCACGATGATCCTAAAGCCGAGTTGATGGCCCGTTTTTCACTCAGTGATAAACAAGCCGAATCGATCCTCGAGTTAAAGTTACGGCATTTAGCTAAGTTAGAAGAATTTAAGATCACGGCCGAACAAAATGAGCTTGAAGCCGAACGCGAAAAACTGGAGCAGTTATTGGGCTCAGAGCGTCGCTTGAAGACGTTGATCAAGAAAGAATTAATTCAAGATGCCGAAACCTATGGCGATAATCGTCGCTCGCCAATCGTATTGCGTAATGAGTCCAAAGCATTAACTGAACAAGAGTTAACGCCGACAGAAGCCGTGACTGTTGTCTTATCTGAAAAAGGTTGGGTGCGTTGTGCTAAGGGCCACGATATCGATCCTTTGTCGCTCTCCTATAAGTCTGGCGACCAATATCTATGTAGCGCGATGGGACGTAGCAATCAGGCCGCAGTGTTTATTGATTCGTCTGGGCGGGCTTTTGCGACTGATAGCCATACTCTGCCATCGGCCCGTAGCCAAGGTGAGCCTATTACGACTCGCTTCAATATGGCACCTGGCGAAACCATGCAGCATGTGTTGATGGGTGAAGAAGACCAATGTTACTTGTTAGCAACTGATGCGGGTTACGGTTTTATTTGTTCATACAACGATATGGTGTCGCGCAATAAGTCAGGTAAAGCCTTGCTGAGTCTACCAACAAACGCTAAATCATTAACGCCTAAGTTGATCGACCGCACTAAAGAAATGTCACTGCTAGCGATCACAAACGAAGGGCGGATGTTACTGTTTTCGCTAGAAGCGTTACCGCAATTATCCAAGGGTAAAGGTAATAAAATTATTGGCATACCAACCGAAAGGGCCAAGAATCGGGATGAACTTATGACGCATTTACAATTAGTGCCGAGTGATACGCCGGTTACCTTGTGGGCAGGTAAGCGCAAACTCACACTGAAGCCAAGCGATCTTGAGCATTATCGAGGTGAACGTGGTCGTCGTGGTGCTAAATTGCCTAGAGGATTACAACGTGTCGATAGCGTTGAATTAGGTGACGGTGGTGATGCTTTAGCGAGCATTTAATGCTTTGTAATGGTTTCAATGCTGTAAAGAATTAAATGGGTTAACTAAAACCACCTCAGTTTGGCTTAGGTGGTTTTTTATTTTTTGCGTTTTGGATTAGATTTGAGACATAAAAAAACCTACTGTATTACTACAGTAGGTTTCTATTATCTCTTAGGTAAGAGATTAGAAGTCGTAACGTACGCCTACAGAGAATACGTTGTCATCTTGTAGATCTGTTTTAGCATTAGCAACAGTAAAATCACCACGGTACATAGCGTATTGACCATAGATCATAGTTGATTTCGCTAAGCGATAATCAGCACCAATGTTGAAGTTTTGGAAATTGATGTCATCAGCACCTTTTACGCCGCCCAGTTTAGTGTAAGCGCCACCTAAACCAGCTTCATCAATGCCGTATTCAGCTTTCAGGTTTACACCGTTCAGATCATAAGAAACGTTAACAAAGTAAGTGTTACCTTCGATGTCATTGTTCACAACATCTTCAGAGTTTTGGAATAAACCACCAACTTTGAATTGACCGAATTTTGCTTGGCCAACTAAACGGTATGCATCAACACCAGCAATGCCTTTGTTATAGGCTACTGCAGCATAGTAATTCTGTTCTTTAAACTTGCTGTCACCTAGAGTTGCGCTTAATGCATATAGGCTTTCAGAAGTCTTAGCTGTAGTGTCGTTATCATCAAATTGATAGTTAGCGTTTAATGTCACTAAGCCTGCAATTTTTGGTGAATAGTACCAAGCACCATCGGCAGTACGAGTTTGGGCACTGACTAAACGGTCGATATCGGCGTTAGTGTTACCGAAAATATCCACAGCACCTTCGGCTTGTTTGAATACTGAGTCATTACGACCCACTAACACAGTACCAGCGTTAGTTTTTAAACCTAAGAAAGTGTTACGTGCTTTGAAAACATCACCTGCACCAGAAGTGTTTTCAACTTGGAATTCCATTTGGTAGATAACGTCAAAGCCATCAGCGATTTTTTCTGAACCTTTAACACCTAATAGAGAGAAGTTGTTTTCTAAATAAGTACCTGCGTTATTCTCATCGGCATAGTTTGCTTCTAAGCCGTTAGTACCTGATTGTAGAGTGGCACCTGTGTCAGTATGGGTTAGAGCAAGCTCTAAACGACCATAGAAGCTTGGGCCTTCGGCTAGCGCACCGAATGAAGCCAATGCTAATACTGATGCAACTGATGCAGAGATGAATGTCTTTTTCATGTTTTGTGCTCCCTCGAACCTAAGTTCTTATCCATTTTTCATGGTTTTTGTGTGGTTTAACGCATTTGCTACCTGAGTCGGTAACAAAGTTGCCGCCGATTTTTACAGTTTTACGACTCGCAGGCTGTGGCGCAGATCATGTTTTTGGCTCTCCTTGCCTATATTCGGGCCATTTCTGGGATCTTTCCTTATATCTTGACTGCAAATTTACCTGAAAGGGGTAAAACTCTATTTTTCACTTACTACTTAAGTGGTAGGTAAGGCGGATTGCCTTAGATAGTGCGTCGGCGAGGGTAACTGTAGCATATACTAATGCTGTAGCAAGTCTGTCATATTGGTTATAGATTTGTGTTTGGGGGCGATATCTAAGCAGAAAAAGCGGCCGAAGCCGCTTTTTTATCAATAAATAACCTTGGGGTTAGTTGATTAATCTATTTAAAAATCAACGCGTAAACCGACAGTAAAGATGTTGTCATTCAGGTCTTGCTTTACATCGGCCAACATAAGATCACCATCGAAGCGCGTGTAGTGACCATAGACCATAGTCTTAGTGCTCAGGCGGTAATCTGCGCCCACACTGAACTGTTGCAGGTCAACATCACGGACCTGTTCTAGGCCACTGTTGTTTTGGTCGCCAACATAACGGCTCACGTACTTGCCTAGACCTGAGTCATCTTTGCCGTACATCATCTTTAGTTTTAAGTCGCCAATTAAGTAGGCTGCGTTGACAAAATAGGTATCGCCTGAGAGATTGGCAAACTTATCATCTACATGCTCACTGTGTTGATATAAGGCACCTAAGATTATGTCACCGAATTTAGCTTGGGCCACACCACGGTAGGCTTCGACGTTATCAATACCATCACTATAGGCGGCAGCGACATAGTAGTTTTGTGCTTTAAAGGCTTTATCCCCTAAGGTGGCGCTCAGAGCATACATTTGATCTTTGCTATACACGTCGTTGCCATTGCTATCCACTTGGTCATAGTTATCACTCATCAGATAAGTGGCATTAAGCGTCACGAGATCGGCAATTTTAGGTGAATAGTAAGAAATGCCATCGGCTGAGCGTGTTTGGCCTGCAACCAGTAAGTCGATATCAGCATTGGTATTACCGAAAAGATCGAAGCTACCTTCAGCTGATTTAAATACGGTATCGTTACGGCCTACTAAGGCCGTACCTGCGGCACTTCTGATCCCTAGGAATGTATTACGGGCATTGAAGGTTTTATTTGAGTTGTCAAAGTTTTCGACACCAAATTCCATTTGATAAATGATGTCAAAGTAAGGGCTTACAGCTTCAGAACCTTTTACGCCTAACCAAGAGAAGTTGTTTTCAAGAACAGTGCCCTCCTTTTGGTTTTGAGTTGCATAACCTGTGTCTGAATTGGTAATGGCAAGATCAGCATGACCATAGAATTCAGGGCCATCGGCGAGTGCTGTGAATGAATAGAGTGTGAGGCTAGAAATAATAGCCGTCGTCAGTAGATTCTTTTTCATCTTCATTTTCCTGTGCTTATCGCTGTTATATGCATTGATAACTTCAGTATCTATGCATGCTGTTGAGCTTTTATGCGGCAAAGTCTGCACAGACTTGAAATGATAAAGTGTGATCTTGATCAAGTTTCATATAAAGGATGGCTTATTCAACATATTGTTTTACAAGTAAAATACATGTTTTTATTAAGTCGATTACCAAATGACTCGGTGGTAAATGATGGGCCTTTGCTTTTATTACACTCATTTAGTATTCGTATCCCTTTGCATCTAGTGTTTGGTGGCTGAGGATCTGATTTCGGTTTATGTCGATATCGTTTAGAATCCACGGCACATTTCTGGTGTTGCTTTTAAGCTGTCCCAGCTGGTGTCTCCTGGATGCTGGGGTAAGCGTTCCTGCTGTTATTGGGTAATATAAGGTAAGTATTTATGACTGAGGCCTATCAAAATCGATTTGGCGGAATTGGCCGTTTGTATGGACAAAAGGCGTTGGCTAAATTTGCCACATCCCATGTGATGGTAATTGGTATTGGTGGCGTCGGTACTTGGGCGGCTGAAGCCTTAGCGCGGAGCGGCATAGGGCAGATAAGTTTGATGGATTTAGATGATATCTGCGTCACTAATACTAACCGACAAATACATGCTCTTAGCTCTACCATCGGCGGTTCTAAAGTTGCTGTGATGGCACAACGGATCCGTGAAATTAATCCTGATTGCCAAGTGAATGAAATTGAAGATTTTATTACATTGGATAATCTAGGCGAGTATTTGCTTGGAGCTAAAGAGGGCGGCAATATTGATTATGTTATTGATTGTATTGATGCCGTTAAGCAGAAGGCTGCGTTAATTGCTTGGTGTAAACGTCAAAAAATTAAGATAGTGACAGTGGGCGGTGCGGGTGGACAGACAGATCCGACGCAAATTCAGTTAACTGATCTCGCTAAAACCTACCAAGATCCTTTGCTAGCCAAAGTGCGTAATATTTTGCGCCGCGAGTATAACTTTTCTAAAAACGTGCAACGCCGGTTTGCTATCGATGCTGTTTTTTCCAGTGAGCAGTTAGTGTATCCCCAAGCCGATGGCTCAGTGTGCGGTACTAAAGTGGCGGCTGATGGCAGCATGAGGATGGATTGTGCTTCTGGTTTTGGGGCTGTGACTATGGTCACTGGGACATTTGGTTTTGTGGCGGCAAGTCGCGTGTTAGCGCGATTGGCACTGCAGGCTCAAGAGGCGGTTTAAACTCTTAACCTAGATTCAGTCAAGATATCACCGCTTTCAAGGGCGGTGATACCCCTTCAATATTATGTAATTTCATTAGGTTATACCTAGATATAAAAATCTTGTTGATTATTGACTGGTTCACATTGAGTGTATGGAAATTTAATATCAAATTGTGGGCCGCCTAGTTTTGAGTCTGCGCGATAACTCATAGTGCCTTTCAACAGTGTTGCGGCATTAAAGGCCGCTGATAATCCTAAGCCAGTACCACCTTTATTACGATTTGTAGTAAAGAAGGGTTCGAACATGTGCTCAGCAACATCTGCTGGAATGGCTAAGCCATTATTTTGAATGCTGATTTGAATTGATTCTTCATCCAAAGTCGCATTAATGTGGATAAGATTGTCTTCATGTCCTTGGAATGCATGGGTAAAGGCGTTCGAGAGAATATTACTAACAATTTGATTTAACAAACTGATATTGGTTTTGATATTGAGTGTAGGCTCCACGTTGATCTCCGTTGAGGCGTTAACATTGGGATGCATAATTAATGTCGACTCTAGGATTTCATGTAGCTGCTGGTTTAGATTACAGCATTGGTGTTCTTCGTGACTGCGATCGATGGCGATCGTTTTAAATTTTTGAATTAAACTACTGGCTTTAGTGATATTACGGACAATGAGTTCACAGCTTTCTTGGTACTCATTAAGTATTTCATTTATCTCATCTAGTGTGGCTTGATCGCTGTGGATCAGGTCGATTAGTTCTTCAATATGGCTGAGCTGCGCACTCGCCGCCGTCAAACAAATGCCAATTGGGGTGTTTATCTCATGTGCAACCCCTGACACGAGTCCACCCAAGGCCGCCATTTTTTCTTGCTCAACTAAAACCTGTTGTGCTCGTTTTAGTGCGCTAAGGGATTGTTCTAACTCTAGTGTTCTTTCTTTTACTTGCCTTGCGAGCTCTTCTTTATAGCTACGTTCGAGCTTGAGTAGCCGCTCTCTATCTTCTAAGGCTATTTGCAGTTCCGTCTTAGAATTCTTTAAGGCGCTAAATGAGCTTCTAAGTTGTACTTGCATGCTATTGATGGAATCGGCGACTTGTTTGAATTCATCAATTTTTTCATGACGGTCAAATTGTAGTGGCTCGTATTCATGGTCTATGTCGATATTTTTGCAGTATTGGCTGAGTTTATCTAAGTGTTTAGTAATGTTGAACCACACTAAAAATAGAATAAACCCAGCCACTAAGAAGGTTTTAATGCCATTAGAAAGCAGAATGATAATGGCCTTATCATACAAGCGTTGATAGATAGCATCGACATCGACTTGTATTTCGAGTGTGCCGACATTGATGTTTTCAGTCGGTGATTTATAGACTAAAGGAAAGGTTTTATCTAAGGAGTGTTCTTGTTTCTGCTCGCCTGCATTCCATGCTTGGCCGCTGTCATCTTTAATCGAAATATAGTTAATATCGGGCAGCTGAATTAGCCCATTGAGCTGAGTGTTAATGAGCCGCTCGTCAATAACCCAAATACTGGCGGCGAGCACATCTAAGTTCACCTTTTCCATGTTGGAAAATACTCTATCGATACGCACGACATCATTGCGATAATCACTGATCAACTGATATGCAGTGGTGATTAAGGTGATAACAGAACTAAAAAGTATAATAGACAGGGTAAGGTGCCTGCCTATGGGGCTTTTGATAAGTTGGCTAAAGAATGTCAGCATCTTAAATTTTCTTTATGCAATAGCGGCTTGAGATGCTTATAAGCATAGACCTACAGATCCAGAAAGTGCATTTTCTCGCAGATAAAATCAACGAAATATGTCTTCATTTGTGGCATTAAATTTGCTTATTAGCCGATAAGTTCAATTTTTTGTCACTGGGATAGCACTATGTTTAAACTCAAGCTGGATTCAGTTAAGTTTTTTAGCCCGAAGAAAATGATGTTTAGAGTCATGCTGTGGCTTATGGTGAGTTGTTCTGTCTTACTTCTTATTCCCCCTAATGTGCTGGCAGTGCTGGCGCTCGATAAATTTGTACCAGAACATGCACAGTTTGTTGGATTAGGTCTAATCGTTTCTATCGCTTATTTTTTGAGTCAATTAATTAACTTAGGCTTAGATGAGTCTATCCGTCATTTAAGTGATAAGCGTGTTATTGAGACGATTGAAGCTAAAGTGAATCTACTTGATCCCGCTGAGCGAGCTTTAGTGAGGGAATTCTTTCTTCAAGGCGCCACGATTTTGACTCTGCCGCAAAATGAACCCGCTGTAAAAAGTTTAGTGAATGCCTGTATCTTAGAAAAGCTCGGTAATGAGCGCCATTATGCGATTCAGGGACCGACCGCTGACTATAAGATTGCCATGAAAGCGCGTATGTACCTCAACCGTGATGTGCTGCGTTTACCTGCCGGTGAGCCGAGCCAAGAAGAAATGCAGTCGTTGATTAAGGCGCGTCCGCAATTTTTGAATGGATTAGTACAAAACAGAAAACACGCAGCATAGGCGTGTTCTACCTCACTCGGATGAGTGCTAGCAATGTTTTAGTTAGCACTTTTAACATGCGAGACAACAAAAAATGGGGGTTATAAGACCCCCTAGATTTTGCATTTATACAAGAAACATGAAGAACAACTGGAGCAAAAACTATGGTTTCGGTGCCGACTTCACAATGAACATCCAAGTGATATAAGACACTATCCCTATGGTGCTAAAGATAACGATCATTGAAAGTAAGCCTATGGGGTTACCAAACATTAGATCTAACCAAAATGCCATGACTGAAATCCTCTTTCCTGTGAAGTCCTCGCTAAATTAGCGGTATTCGATAGCTAAAATACTGATCTCGATCAATAAAAAATCGACATAGGAATACAAAGTCATAACCCTTAGTTAACTCTGTGATCTTGGTCAAATTTAAGGGTGTGCTTAACAGCGGCGAGTTCAAATAATTTAGTTTTGTTTCTTCTTCCGTTAGCGTCTAGGATTAACCTATTCAACTCGATCGATATTCAGTTAACGCGCTATTCCATTTATTCGTTCTTGTTTTTATATGAAGGCGCGATATCAGTTTTTTAAAGGAGTAAAAAATGGATTCTAAAAAAAGTCACAAGGATTCAATGGGATATAATTCTATCTTTGCGCCACTATTGTTGCTGATTTATCCCCTCTATTGTTTGGTGATCACTGGGCACTTTGTCGCCATTTTATGTTTAAGCGCGCTCGCCGCCATTTTAGTGTTCAACATCAATAAATTAATTCGTAATTTGAGACAACTTGAGCGTGCAGCCCACCACTTAGGCGAGGGAGATTTGAGTTATCAATTGGAAGAGAAAGATGCGGGTGTGTTCATTAAGGTAGTACATAACATTAATCGCATGGGTGAGGATGTCAGCCGTACGATTTTGTCTTTATCTGATACTTGTGAAGGGATGAAAAAAGTCGCCTCGGATATCAAGGTTATCAGTGAACAGGCAAAGCAAGGCGTGTTAGAGCAAGAGCATCAAACTGAACTGGCAGCCAGTGCGATGACGCAGATGGTTTCAAGCGTACAAGCCGTATCGCAAAATGCGGTGAGTGCTGCGCAGGCAGCTGATATTGCCCAAAGTTCTGCTAAGCGCGGCGATCAAATCATGAATGGCATAGTCACTAAAATTGGCGCTATGTCACAACAGATCCATGATACTCGAACCGTGATCGAGCACTTGGCCGCCGACAGCAACAATATCAGTAGTATTATTGAAACCATTTCGCAGGTGGCCGAACAAACCAATTTACTCGCTTTAAATGCTGCCATTGAAAGTGCGAGAGCGGGTGAACATGGCCGCGGTTTTGCTGTAGTCGCCGATGAAGTACGTAATCTTGCTAAACGAACATCCGAAGCCACGGTTGAGATCCAGCAGCAAATCGCCGCATTACAAAAAGGCGCACAACATGGTGTTGAAGTCATGTTGAAAAACGTGGCGATTGCCGACGAAACGGCTGATATGGTTGATCAAGCTCACAGTGCACTCGGGCAGATTGTCGCTCAGGTGGAGACCATTACCGATATGTCCCATCAAATCGCCACGGCATCGGGACAACAACATACAGTAGCAGAGGAAATTAATAAAAATATCAGTGTGATGGCTGAGCTAGCCCTGAGTAATGCCTCCCACACCAACAACACTAACTTATCGAGTTTGAAAGTGTATAACATGTCGCAGGAAATAGGCTCCTTGCTGCATCGATTCCATGTGAATGCGGCATTTTTTAATTCGAGTCAGGCACAAAATAAACTCTTTGTGAAATGGGGGCCTGAGTTAGACATAGGGATGCCAGAGATCAATCGTCAACATCAGCGCTTAGTCTCATTGATCAATGAATTACACCGCACATTAAATGAAGAGTATGGACTCGAAGCCATCAAACGTATCGTGCAAGGGTTAGTGGATTACACGGCCAATCACTTTGCCTATGAAGAGGAACTCTTTGCGCGTTTTGGTTACCCTCAAACTGATAGTCATAAGGAAAAGCACGGCAAGTTAGTTGGGCAAGTACTTGATTTTCAAAAGCGGGTTGTTAGAGGTGAAGATGTTGCCGACGAATTAATGGCTTTCTTGAAAGCTTGGTTGGTAAACCATATTCAAAAAAGTGATAAAGAATATACCGTTTTTTTATTATCCCATGGCGCAGAATAACCCCAAGAGCATGATTTTTGAGCGGTTAAATGCAATTTGTATTAAAGTCGCGGCAAAAGACTTGCCATTGTCATAAGCAAAGGTATAATTCCCAGCACTTAGAGACAGCCACTTGTTTTGATTGCTTCTAAGTGCATATTTGATATGCCAGTGTGGTGAAATCGGTAGACACAGGGGATTCAAAAGTCATAGTGTCTACGGTTTAATGTAACTAAGCTGATGATATAAATAGTTATTTTTAAAAAGTTCACTTGCAAAGATTTGCAAAGTTTTATAGATTGAAGATTATGCCAGTGTGGTGAAATCGGTAGACACACGGGATTCAAAATCCCGCGCCCTTAAAAGCGTGCCAGTTCGAGTCTGGCCACTGGTACCACTTCAAAGCCGACCTTAGTGTCGGTTTTTTTGTACCTAAAATTCAGTCATGTTAGATACTTACCAACACGCTACTTTGCTAGAGTTCATCATTCACCTTCCTGCAAAGCACCACACTGGGCATACTTGCCTAGGTCAAATCTTTGATGGTGGTTGTTTTTCCATTTTCCATCACCGACTTAATCCCGTTATCTCTCGCAGCAGTGCTCGAATACATTTGGCTAGTGCCAATGATTTGATGGTTGGCTGCTTTGAGGTTGAAATACGGCTTCTCGTTTTTTGCGACTTCTTTGGCATATCGGGCTTCGATTGGGGAGTTGGTTTGCACGGATTCAATACCGTTCAACGCGCCACTCTTACCTGTGTAAAGCTCGCTGGTGAGAATGACCTCTCCATTTCCCGCCTTTAATACAAACTTAAATTGCTCATTACTGCTTTTACTTAATTCATACCATCCTGACATGGGTTTACTCCTTA
>NZ_JAGTUL010000039.1:0-36919 GCF_018224605.1 Shewanella sp. M16
TTTGATTCTGATAAGTCTTTACGCGACAGATATTAAATATTATTTTATGTTTATTAACCATTGCGGCTCATATTATGGTGAAAGCTTCCTTGTATTAGTCTGGCACCATCCTTGGCACCAAAGCGGTTTTACATCAGAGCCTATCTCTCATGGGAAATATCAGGTAATAAGATGATGTAATGAATTGGTATTTATCTGCCTTTCCATACTGGGTCACGCTTTTGTGAGAAGGCCAACGGACCTTCTAACGCATCCTCTGAGTGCAGGACTGAAGGATAATGCTTTAAACCACCGGCACGGATATGACGATAGCCATCCTCAATCGATAATTCACTGGTTGCTCGGTATATTTCTTTAATGGCAGCAATTGCCAATGGCGCACCTTGAGTAATTTGTTGTGCCAGTTCACGTGCGGTATCCATCAGTTGATCGCCTGCTACAACACGATTAACCACACCCCAGCGCAGCGCTTCTTCTGCGCCCATACCGCGACCAGTCATCATCAGTTCATTAACAATGGTGGGGGGCAGCAGTTTAGGTAGACGCAGCATGCCACCACTATCGGGAACGATCCCAAGCTTAGCTTCAGGTAAGGCAAAACTGGCATTTTCAGAGCACACTATCATGTCTGCGGCCAGTGCTAACTCAAAACCACCACCAAATGCATAGCCATTAACTGCAGCTATCACCGGTTTATCAAGATCAAATATTTCGGTTAACCCGGCAAATCCACCTGGACCAAAATCCGCATCCGGTGCTTCACCTTCTGCGGCAGCCTTAAGATCCCAGCCAGCTGAGAAAAAGCGATCGCCTGCGCCGCTAATAATCGCCACCCGTAATGTAGGATCGTCACGGAAGGCTAAAAAAACTTCTCCCATTTCAAAACTGGTCTTGGCATCGATAGCATTGGCTTTTGGTCTATCTAAAATAATCTCTAAAATAGTGCCATTGCGGGTAACGTGTAATGATTCACTCATACTAATACTCCAGTATAGAGCCTTCTGGCTCTCTTATTTAAAAGACAATTAAGTTAACCTCACATAAGAAGTTTTTTTTGTACTTTGCAGGTACAGGTTCTTGGAAACGATGTTTTTATTTCGATAATCGATGGAACTTTAAACTTTGCCATATTTTCAGTGCAGTATTTAAATATCTCATCAACACTGACTGATTCACCTGGCTTAAATATAACAAAAGCCTTTACAGCCTCATCACGAATTGGATCAGGCACACCAATAACGGCCGCCTCTAAAATAGCTGGGTGTGACATTAATACTTTTTCTATTTCGCTACTGGAGATATTTTCACCGGAGCGTTTAATCATATTGGTTTTACGATCAATAAAATAAAACAAACCTCTGGTATCGACATAAGCTTTATCACCTGTGTAAAGCCAACCATCTGCAGTTAATACTGCATCGGTAGATTTAGGGTCTTGATAATACCCTTTAAAAATCGTTCTACCAGGGACTCCTTTAATCCAGAGATCTCCGACTATATCTGGTGCGACTTCTTGACCAAAATCATCAGTGATTTTTGCTTCATAACCCAGCCCTGGACGACCAATGGAGGGCCAATGGCGTGCATCCGCAGGGCTATCACCAATCACGCCAACCAGCGTTTCGGTCATACCATAGGAATTAAATAACCGCACGCTAAAGCGTGTTTCAAACTCCAACTTTTCTTGATCTGAAATATGCATAAAAAACAACATGTCACGCAGACAATGCTGTTGTTCAAATGCCATTACAGGCTGAAGCATCAAGGTGCGGACAATCATTGGCATACTATGGGTGATGGTCGCTTTATAATCGCAAATTTGTTGCCAAAATTTACGGGCGCTATACTTTTCAAGCATCACCAGTTTTGCACCGACAGTGAAAGCTGCCATTGCCGCATTACATTGAAAATCGATATGAAAACTGGGCATCATGCTCAAATAAATATCATCGCTTCTCAGGCCCGTTTGCCACGCCGTAAATAGGCCCGCAAACTGCAAATTACAATGGGTTATCTCCACCCCTTTAGGTTGCGATGTTGTACCTGATGTAAATAATATTTCAGCAACATCATCACTACTAAGCGAAACCACATGAGTAAGCTCAGGTCTTTGTTGCGCAACCAATTGATCGAAATTCATTGAGTCTGGTAACGCCGTATTTTTTGACCTTGTGACCAGAATATGATGAATAGAGTTATGTTCTTGCTGACTCATTTTAGTATAAAAAGATAAAAAAATTTCTTCGATTACTACAGCTTTTACGGTGCATTGTTGAATAATAAATTGGCTTTCAACAAATAAGTACTGGCTATTAATCGGCACAATAACGGCGCCAATTTTTGCCAAACCAAACCAACAAAATATAAATTGCGGACTGTTATACAGTTGCACTGCAACCTTATCACCTTTATTAATCCCTAATGATAGGAATAGATTGGCAGTTTTATTTATTTCATCATTCAATTGACTATAGGTATATTCTTGGACATCGCCAGCAGCATCCTCATAAACCAATGCGGGGTAATGACAAAATTGACGAGCACGTTCTTCCCACATGCATCTTAATGTTTTGCTACCAACGATATCCATTCTACTTGCCTCACTCGCAGTCAGATACTTTTGCTAATCCTTTCTCGCTTAACATCTGAATTTGCTCTTGTGAATAACCTATATCTTGTAAGATTGCCGCAGTATCCATACCGTGCTTAGGCATACCACGCCAGATTTGCCCAGGATTATTCTTAAACTTAGGCATCACATTGGGACCTCTGTAGGTTTTACCGTCGATATTCTTCCACTCTGTTATCGACTCACGGGCAATGTATTGCGGGTTACTATCCAGCTCAGGAATGGTCAACACTTTGGCGCAGGCCACGTTCAACTCAGCAAATCGCGACAGCACTTGCTGAATACTCTTTTGCGCTAGATACGTATCGAGTGCATCCTCAACCAGCTGACCGAAGGGGCATTCAATGCGATGGATCAATTGTGTGCCCACGGGGATCTCATCACCACCGTACAAATGAGTGATATTCATATCCTTGAACATCTCCTCAATCTGCATTACGCCCACTAGCTCCATCACGATATAACCATCGTTACACTTATATAGGCCGCAACCAGCATAATAGGGATCTTTACCTTTGGTCATCCGTGGGCAAACGTCACCACCGTTGAAATGATCCATCATGAAATATTGCCCCATACGCAACATCACCTCATACATGGCCACATCGATACTCTCGCCGACACCGGTTTCACGCACACGATATAGCGCAGCGAGTGCGGAGGTTGTGGCGGTCATTCCAGAGAAATAATCAGCAGTATAAGGAAAGGCTGGCATAGGTTGATCAACGTCACCGTTTTGAATGAGGTAACCACTAAATGCCTGCGCGATAGTGTTGTAGGCTGGTAAGTTGGTATATTCATCGGTTCCATATTGGCCAAAACCAGATAAGTGTGCGATCACTAATTTTTTATTGTGCTGCCATAGCACTTCATCTGTGATCCCACGGCGAGCAAAGGCAGGACCTTTACTGGCCTCTATGAAGATGTCGGTTGTTTCCATTAATTTAAGAAAAGCATCACGGCCTTCATCTTTAAAAATATTCAGTGATAATGCATGTAAATTACGACGGGATAATTCAGGGTAATTAGGCTGCACACGGATAGTATCGGCGTAGGCGACGTTTTCAATCCAAATTACCTCAGCCCCCCATTCTGCCAGCATTTGTGCAGCGAATGGACCTGCGATTTCAATACCTGAAAAAACCACTCTCAAACCCGAAAGAGGACCAAAGATAGGGGTGGACAATTTATTTGACATGATAGTTTTCTCTTCTTTATTCAAATAACGCATCAACACGACAACGCCGCCGGGAAGATAGCCATTATTAAGATTTATCTAGCACAATTTGGGTTAACCGCCGCTTACTTGAGATGTGAAAGCAGTATCGAATCGGCTTAACATGAAAGAGTCTCTCCATCCCAGTAATGGCCTGCTCAGACTAGAGGCGACCTTGTCACACCTAGTCTGTGTCAACCCGAAGAATTAGCGATAGCGCTTCAGCACTTCACGACCTAAAGTCAAAATTTGCATCTCGTCAGAGCCACCAGATACGCGATCAACCCGAATATCACGCCACATCCGGCTAATGCGGTGTTCGCCAGCAATCGCGTAACCACCCAGCACTTGCATAGCAGAGTCAATCACTTCAAAACCCGCGTTGGCACAGTAAAATTTACACATCGCCGAATCACCGGAGGTCATAGTGCCGTTGTCGCACTTCCATGCGGCCTCGTACACCATATTTTTCATACTGTTAAGTTTGATAGCCATCTGCGCGAACTTATCTTGGATCAATTGGAAGCGACCAATGGTTTCCCCAAACTGCACCCGCTTATTGGCATATTTAGCCGCATCCTCAAAGGCGCAATAAGCCGCGCCATAATTGGTTAGCGCCACTAAGAAACGTTCAGAGTCAAACTCCTCTTTGACACGCATAAAGCCGTTGCCTTCGATACCAAACATGTCGGATTCTTCTAACTCAAATTCATCAAACTGCAGTTCACAACAGCTATCCATTTTTAAACCTAGTTTGGGTAACTTGCTTAGCTTGATGCCTGGTTTTGCCATATCAATAAACCATTCAGTAAAGATAGGTTTTTCTGAGTCGGCATCCTTGGCCATGACAACAATGTAAGGCGTACCCGCTGCACTGGTAATAAAGCATTTGCTACCGGTCAAATACACTTTGCCATTGCGACGTTTATAGGTGGTTAACAGACTACCGACGTCAGATCCAGCACTTGGCTCGGTGATGGCCGAATTCCACATCTGTTTACCTGTGCCACGTAAGGCCATGATTTTTTCAATCTGATCGGGGCTGCCGTGGCGCAACATAGTTGCAATGCCGGGCAATTGGTATAGCACATAGGTTGGCGCGCCAAGGCGACCTAGCTCTTCCCAAATGGCGGTGAGCGTTACCATTCCTTCGTTAAAACCGCCGTGCTCTTCGGGCAGTAATAAACTGTCGATACCCATTTCTGCGAGTTCTTTGACAAAACGCTCTGGATAGCGACTGTTCTCATCGCATTCGGCGAAGTAACTTTCCCAGTTTTCCTTTGCCATAAGGTCGCGAATACCTGCTACAAATAACTCTTGCTCGTCGGTTAATCTAAAATCCATTATTTATTCCTCACAATTACAATTGATGAAACCAAAGTGCGGCTAAACCTGCTTACTTAAGAGTTCCAGTTGTTTTTACGGGCATCTTTCAAGAAAGAAATGATGATCATGATGTTAACGATAATGAGTGGAGCACCACCGGCAATAATTGCAGTCTGTAGTGGCTTTAAACCACCTAGTGATAACAGTACGATCCCGATAATACCGACAAGAATGGACCAACCGACTCGTACCCAGATTGGCGGTTCGTTATCCGCATCAGCCCCTTTACATGTAGACATTGCCAAAGTGTAAGAACAGGCGTTAACTAAGGTAACTGTGGCGAGGAAACAGAGAATAAAGAATCCCCACATAGTGATTGTACTGAATGGTAACGCCGCCCAGGTTTCGATAATCGCCCTAGCAGCACCGTACTGTTCGATAAGTTGAGGCATATTGACGAGATTTTCATTCATCAAATTCATGGTGTTACTGCCAAGGATGGTCCATAGGAACCAAGTGGAAGCCGTTAAACCAGCGACCATAGTCAAACAAAGCTCGCGCACTGTGCGGCCACGAGAAATTTTCGCTAAGAAAATACACATTTGGATGCCATAAACCACCCACCAAGCCCAGTAGAAAACAGTCCAATCCTGCGGAAAACTGCCTTCACTCACCGCCGCCGTATAGAACAGCATGCGGGGCAGAAGATCCAACATCACCCCTACAGATTCGGTAAAGTAATTCACGGTAAAGCTAGTAGCGCCAATCAAGAACACCCACACCAGCATGATAATGCTCAAATAACTTCTTAAATCACTGGCGATCTTAATCCCTTTCGTGAGACCAAAAGCCACACAGATAGCATTAAAAATGATCCAAGAAGAAATGACGATAGTATCGACTTGAGGGGTACGCGGAATACCAAATAACCATTGAATACATTCAGTAACTAAAGGCGTTGCCAAACCTAAACTGGTCCCCATCGCTAAGATCAACGCAACCACATAAATATTATCGATAAGAATACCGACAAAACCTTTGTGATACTTACCCAGCACAGGCTCTAAGGTACCGCTTGGGCGAACCACATCCATTTTTTTTACAAACAAGAAGTAACCCAAGGCCACCGTAAAGAAACCATACCCCATCCAAGGCAGCGGCCCCCAATGGAACAAGCTATATGCCAGCCCTAACTCTTTAGCTTGAACCGATAACGACTCAAGTTCAAAGGGAGGATAAGTCACATAGTAATAAACTTCTAATGAGCCCCAGAACAACACAGCCGCAGAGGTACAAGAAGCAAACATCAAGAAAATCCAACTTCCGGTACTAAACTCAGGCGCTTCCTGGCCTAAGCGATTCTTAGAATATGGCCCCCAAGTCAACCAGGCCCAACCTGCACCCATTAAGATCATGTACCATTCAAAGGCCCATCCCCAGGTGTGAGTCAGGTAATGGAACACTGTTTGAATAGCATTATTTGCCGCATCTAAATCTCTCACGGTAAAGTAAGATAATAATATGACGGCAATCAATGAAGGAAAAAAGATAATCGGATCGATAGTAACCTTCCTCTTTTTTACTTCGGTGGCTTTTACACCCTTCGCTTTATCGTTCATATAAATACTTCTCCCTCTCTATTTTAAGAGGCTAATGGTTAAAGTGTTACACTGAGCATCTATTAAACTGAGTGACTTTCAAACAAAACCGGTCTCATTCCTAGTATAAAACCCACAACTAAAAATAATTCCACGTTCAAAAACCAACCATTAAACAATTTAAAAAATCATCAATTAATGATTAATTGTTTAATAATTTTTGATTTGCAGAATAATCATGCCAGCCAAAAACCAGTGACACAGTGATCGTTATCACGTTCAATTAAAATGAAGTGAAACATTACTAAAACCCTTTAGTTAATTTATTTTATTTCAATTATCAATTGTGACAAACCATGCATTTAAGCAGGTTAAAAACTATTTAGAGGGAATAAATTTTTACAATTAAATCAATTGCATAGGCAAATGCACTTGCATAAATCATACGATTTAATCATTAAAAAAACACCTATGAATTTCATTAACCTGTAATTCTAATAATGGCATTAGTATAACTTAAAAAGAGAAAAACACTGCATCAACCTTATAAAATACCAATATTAGCCGCACTAATGATTATATTAAAAAACTTAAAAAAACATTAAACAAAGCAGTTAAACAAGCATATTAGTAGAACTAATATACCTGTTAGAAATGCAACGATCATAGTGCAAAATAGTGTGACCCACATAACATCAACTATTTTATCCATCACCATATAATCATTTAACTTCACAATTAAAAGCGCACCATCAATTTTTAAATTGCGCACTGACACCAAATAAATAAACGTCATATTGGAAAAGTGTTTATTAAAAAACCTTATAGTAAGCCAGCTAATTGGCAATTATGATACGTTAAATTATATTCAATATAAATAGAGGGAATTTTCCTCGCAAATATTATCCATCCAGCATTCAGTTAATGACTATTCACATTTAACGGGAGAAATAATGAAAATTATTACATGCTACAAATTAGTGCCAGAAGAGCAAGATATCACTGTCACTGTTGATGGCAGCATAGACACACATAAGGCTGCCCCTAAAATTAACCCCTTTGACCTATGCGCGATAGAAACCGCCTTAGAAATTAAAGGGTTACTCGATAATTGCAGCATTACCGCAATGAGCATTGGCGGTAAAGCGCTGGAAAACCCTAAATCACGTAAAGATATTCTGTCCCGTGGACCAGATGATTTGACAGTGGTTATCGATGAACAATTTGAGCAACTCCTGCCACACCAAACCGCTAGGATCCTAATGGCGGCAGCACAAAAAACCGGTTTTGACCTCATCATATGTGGCGAGGGCTCCGGTGATCTGTATGCACAGCAGGTCGGGCTACAGCTTGGCGAATTGCTCGCAGTACCTAGCATTAATGCGGTCAGCAAAATCGTGAAGGCTGAAAGTGGCAAGCTTATTGTAGAAAGAGCTCTCGACGATGAAGTGGAAGTCCTCGAAATTACCTTACCAGCAGTAATTTCGGTATCAGCAGACATTAATGAACCCACCATCCCCTCGATGAAAACCATTCTAGCCGCCGCCAAAAAACCGGTGACCAGCTTAAATGCCGACGAAGTGGCTGCAAGCAATATCCCAGCCCTAGTTGAACTGGTTTCGATTATCGCGCCGAAGCAACAAGCTCGACAAAAGATCGTGATTGAAGGTGATGATGAGCAACAAATAGCCCAATTCGCAGAGCACTTACGTAAAGTACTTAACTAAATTAAGGATAAATGATGAGCAAACTATCTCATGTTTGGGTATTTAGCGATATCGCTTCCCGTTTACCTGACATTATCGCGGCTGGCGCGACCCTAGGTGACAAAGTATCAGCCTTTGTGATTGGTACCGAACACGACATCCACACTGCCTACGCTTTGGGGGCAAACCATGTGTATTATCTTGGTGGCAAAGATAACCAAAAAATTATCGAAGACTATAGCCAAACAATGGCGCAAGTGATTGCTGATGCAGCTGAACCACGCGCACTGATGTTGATCGCCCCCACTAAACGCGGCAAAGCCCTCGCCAGCAAATTGGGCGTACAACTGCAAGCTGGCGTGGTAAATGACGTTACCGAAATCGACGTCAAAGATGCTATCCACGCTAAACATATGGCCTACGGTGGTTTAGCCATTGCCGAAGAAAAAATCAACTCACCTATCGCAATCGTCACACTCAGCAGTGGCGTATTCGAAGCTCAAGCCGCCGACGATAGCCGCACAGGCGAGGCCGTCAAGGTCGATATAGTGACGCCTAAAGCGGCCATAAAATGTATCGAACGCAGAGCTAAACAAGGCGAAAGCGTTGATCTTGGTAAAGCCAAACGTGTCATTGGTGTCGGTAGTGGCATTGGTAGCCAGGAAAATTTACAGATCGCAGCACAACTCAGCGCCATGATCGGTGCCGAACTGGGCTGCTCACGCCCGATTGCCGAAACGGAAAAATGGATGGATCGCGAACGCTATATCGGAGTTTCGGGCGTGATGTTAAAGCCAGAAATCTATTTTGCTTTGGGTATCTCAGGTCAAATCCAACATATGGTTGGAGCCCTAGGTGCACAGACAATTTTTGCCATCAATAAAGATAAAAATGCGCCAATTTTCCAATATGTTGATTACGGCATTGTGGGTGATATCAACAAGGTTATGCCTGCACTTATCAGCGCATTCAAAGCCTAGTTAGCCCATATTCAGTGCATCATGCATGCGCTGCCCATCGCCTCAACACTCAGCAGAGCTCTGAGGCGAAAGCTACATTTATCGAGAGAGTGATCTGTATGTCAGAAGAATCATTTGATGCAATTATCGTCGGAGCTGGGCTTGCAGGATGTATTGCTGCCTACGTTCTTGCAAAGGAGGGGGCGGATGTTCTAGTTATCGAACGTGGAAACTACGCGGGTAGCAAGAATATGACAGGTGGCCGTCTGTACGCTCATAGTCTAGAAAAAATCATTCCAGGTTTTGCCAAAGAAGCCCCCATCGAAAGAAAGGTGACCAAAGAAAAAGTGACCTTTTTAACCGATGATTCAGGAGTCACTCTCGACTACCATAACGGTCGAACTCAAACACCGCTAGAAGAATCCTATACCCTCTTAAGAGGTGACTTTGACCAATGGTTAATGGCTAAAGCTGAAGAAGTTGGCGCGCAATTTATTACCGGTATCCGTGTAGAGGAAATCCTAACCCAGGACGGTAAAGTTATTGGGGTAAAAGCCGATGGCGACGAGCTCACCGCTAAATCCGTGATCCTAGCCGAAGGGGTTAACCCCATACTGGGTGAACAACTAGGCATGGTGTCACGCATCAAGAGTGAGGTGATGGCCGTCGGTGTTAAAGAGTTAATTGAATTACCGCAAGCGGTGATCCAAGACCGCTTTAACCTCACGGACGATGAAGGCTGCGCATGGTTATTTGCAGGATCGCCAGCTAATGGCCTTATGGGTGGCGGCTTTATTTATACAAATAAAACTACGGTTTCACTGGGTATCGTGTGTGGGCTTCATGACATTGGTCAATCCAGTAAAAGCGTTCCACAAATGCTAGAAGACTTCAAAAATCACTCCATGATCAAACCCTTAATCGAAGGCGGCAAGCTACTGGAATATTCAGGTCATGTCGTCCCCGAAGCGGGACTTAGTATGGTGCCTAAACTCATTGGTGATGGTGTATTAATCGCAGGCGATGCCGCTGGATTTTGCTTAAACATCGGTTATACCGTGCGCGGCATGGATTTAGCTATAGCCTCTGGTGAAGCGGCAGCAAAAGCCATATTAACCGCCAAAGCCAACGATGATTTTAGTGCCCAAGGTTTGTCTTCATATCAACAGCTGTTAGAAGACAGTTTTATTATGCAGGATCTTAAACTGTATAAAGATCTCCCAACATTTATGCAAACCCCTCGCATCTTTAACCAGTATCCCAAAATGGTAGCCGATATTATGCACAGCATGTTTACCGTGAATGGTACACCATCACAGCCAATCAGAAAGACGCTGATGAAACACTGTAAAGAGGTGGGTTACATGAACTTAATTAAAGATGGCATAAAAGGAGTCAGATCACTATGACCCACAACACACAGGCTCCGACAGTCAATGTAGATGTCAAACTCAGTACAAATAAATTTTATGTCGATGAAGGCCATCCACATATCATTTTAAAAAACAATCCAGATATCAATGAATATAAAAAATTGGTCAATGCTTGCCCTGCTGGACTTTATAAATTAGAAAGTGATGGCAGTATAAAATTTGACTCTGCCGGTTGTCTAGAATGTGGCACATGTAAATTTTTATGTGCTGACAGCATCATTGATAAATGGGAATACCCTAGAGGAACATTTGGTGTCGAATATCGATACGGCTGAAAAATAATACATTTGTTACACCTGGGCTGATAATCCATTCAGCCCTACAAATCTTTGCTTATAAAATCAACACAATTAATCTGACCAAAAAAACAGAAGCACTAAATTTATTATAAAAAAAGAAATATTGAATATCTCACTGTTTCAACCTCTTTCAGCAGGTAATATAAGCAAAATAAAGTTTATATTAAATAACGTTAGCAATTAATGATTGAGTCTGAACATTACTGCTAATAACAATATATTGGGTGGTAAGTCTCATGCAACCAAGAACTAACTTCGATGATATGGACTTTACTCCATTGCATAGAAAAATCATGTTATGGGGAAGTGGCGGCCCTTTCTTAGATGGCTATGTGCTCGTGATCATCGGCTTAGCATTACAACAACTCACCCCTGCCCTACAACTCGACGCTCAATGGATAGGTTTAGTAGGAGCGGCAACCTTAGCAGGCCTCTTCATCGGTACTGCATTATTTGGTTATGTAGCTGATATTTTTGGGCGGAAATTAATGTTTATGCTCAACATTATTTCAATTGCCGTGCTGTCCTTTGCAACCATGTTTATTTCATCACCTCTTGAACTTGTTGTTCTTAGGTTCTCAATTGGTATTGTGATTGGTGCTGACTATCCCATTGCTACTGCAATGGTGGCGGAATTTTCCCCAACCAAAAAGCGCGCATTCACGATGGGGTTCATCGCAGCAATGTGGTATGTCGGCGCAACCGCCGCAAACGCAGTAGGCTATCTACTATATGATGTGCAAGATGGGTGGCGCTGGATGTTCGGCAGCGCATTAATCCCTTGCATTATCATACTATTTGGCAGATTTCACCTACCAGAATCCCCTCGTTGGTTGATGAAAAAAGGCCGTATCAAAGAATGCCAAGAAACAATGAAAACCTTCTTCGGTTCTAATATAGATATTTGCCTAGAATCTGTCGAACAAACCAAATACAGCAAACTATTTGAGCCAGTTTATTTTAAACGCATTTTATTTATAGGGATTATTTGGACCTGCCAGGTTATCCCTATGTTTGCCATCTATACTTTTGGGCCTCAAATTATCGAACTGCTTGGTTTTACTGACGGCAAAGATGCCGCACTTGGCAATATAGTGATTAGTTTATTCTTCATGGCGGGCTGCATTCCTGCCATGTATTGGCTCAACTCCATTGGTCGCAGACCATTACTAATCGGTAGCTTCGGTATCATGACGGCCTCACTCGCCTTACTCGGTATCGTTCCCGATCCGAGTATCTGGCTTATTATTGCTGCGTTTGCAACTTATGCATTTTTCTCTGGTGGACCAGGAATCTTACAATGGCTTTATCCAAATGAACTTTTCCCAACCGAAATTAGAGCTTCGGCGGTTGGTGCTGTAATGTCATTTAGCCGGATAGGTACCATTATTTCTACCTATACACTGCCAATTTTTATGGCAAATTATGGTATTTCGCCGACGTTATTAGTTGGTGCTGCAATATCATTATTTGGATTAGTTATTTCAGTGCTGTTAGCACCAGAAACCAAAGATCTCACCTTGAACACTACAAGTTCAGCTGAATTTAAAACAAAGTGAAGTAAGCAAGAAAAATAAGCCCTGTTATATATAAAATTTAACACAAAAAGTAATCAATAAAAAATAAACTAAAGTCAATGGCAATTAAATGCTTCTGAATTATGAAAATGAACTCTTATGGATATTAATTTGGCAGCCATTATTTAATTTAAAAAATTACCAGACAGTAATCTACATCTTGAATCAACTAAAAATAACCAATGTAATATCAATGTTAGTCGTAAATATATAAGGAATTATGATCATGAAAAAAAATAGCAAATTTTATATGTCTATTATTGCTAGTGCAATGACTCTTGGTTGTGTTAACTCGGTAGTAGCAGAGCAACAAGAAGATGGCATTAATATACATGGCGGATTACGGGTTAACTATGCCTATAAAGACTATAACGAAAGTTCAAAAGATAAAGACGGAGATTTTACCTTCGATATGGTTTCACTACGTTTTGACGGTAAACACGGTAACTGGGGCCTAAAATCGGATTATCGTTTTACCGCCAATACCAATTATATCAAATTTGGTTATGGATATTATGACTTCAGCCCAGAATGGCAGTTGCAGTTCGGAATAAACAAAGTGCCTTTCGGTAACTTAGGCTATATATCAAATAGTTACTGGTTTGGTTTACCTTACTATTTAGGCTTTGAAGACGACCACGATATGGGAGTAAAGGCGGTTTATCAAAAAAATGGCTGGCAAACAGATGTGGCATTTTATAAGGGCGCAGAATATGGTCCAAGCGAAAACAAGCGCTATGCGACCGATCTTTATAGTGGCACCATTAACGGCACCGAATACCACAACGAAGAAACAAACCAAATTAACCTTCGTCAAACCTACAGGCTGGAACATCAAGGCGGCTCAACAACCTTTGGCGCCTCGGCAGAAGCAGGCCAAATCTACAACGCCAAAACCAGTAAAAATGGTGATAGATATGCAGTGGCTGCCCACCTAGATAGCACCTTCTACGGCTGGAACTTGCAACTACAAGCTATACAGTATGAATTTAATGCCGCCGACAGTGAAGACGACAACAAAATTGGCGTTTCAGTGGTGAGTTGGCAGTACGAAGTCGCTTCTCGAGGCCAAGTGTACAGTGCCAATATTTCTAAAACCGTTCAAACCGATTGGGGTAACATCAAGTTTTACAATGACTTTGGTTTAATGACGCCAGATGTCGATGATGATAGCTATGATAACAGTATGCAAAATGTGTTAGGAGCGGCCATTAGCGCCGGTCCAATCTATACCCATATTGACTTTATCATGGGGAAAAATATGACATTCTCAACCGCTAACAATGACCATATTGGCCTACCAGAAATAGGCGATAATTGGGATAAGCGATTTAACATCAGTCTTGCATACTATTTTTAAACTGTATAAGGATATCTCAGCTCAAAATTTTCATTCTACAGTAATACCAAATACTCAAATTGTAAGAAAAATATGTAAGCGCTGTAACTCATTTGCTTTGTCTTTTTAAATAAAATAAATGAGTTACTATTTATACATCAATTACTTAAATAAACTGCACTTTAATAGTTGTTAAAGTGCAGTTTTCGCGAGTTATAGCGCTTAAACGATATGTTTTGCACATTATAGTGACAAACTTATACAAAACTCAGCTTATGCAACGCAATGTGCATAAATAGTCACATATCTATCAGTCTTTAATGTTTCACTCTTAATCAGCTAAGGCATAACTCTGACTGAACTAAAAACAAAGTATCACTTAAAAACTCTGAGTCTGTAGGGCTCCTAAATTGCTATGAGCAAAGTCATACACTTATACTACTATGAGATTCAGAGATTCCTGCGTCAGCAAAAATCGCGCAGCAATAATTACAATTTACAGTGACGGAGTCAGTATATGTACCACTTGATAAATCAAAGGCGATGATTCAGATGAAACGCTTAACTCACTTGATGATTTTAATCAGTGCCTGCGCACTCAGTGCATGTGCAACTAGGTCAATTAATCCTGCAATAAGTAAAGTTGAACCCAATCAGGGTTATCGATTTTTTCATGGTTCAGAATTGATTGGCCAAGATCCATCGACTGTTTTTATGTTGGCATTTTCTGGTGGTGGGACGCGTGCTGCTGCTTTTTCGTATGGTGTTCTCGAAGAGTTACGTGCAACATCCATCAATGGAAAATCGGGTGCCAAAAATTTACTCGAAGAAGTGGATTACATTACAGGCGTATCAGGTGGAAGCTTCACTGCATTAGCTTACGGACTTTATGGCGATCGTTTGTTTGAAGAATACGAGACGCGTTTTTTAAAACGAGATGTACAAGGTACGCTGTTTTACAAGTGGATCAACCCACTTAATTGGCCGGATATCTGGCAACTAACTTATAGTCGGTCTGATATGAGTCAGGATTATTATGATGAAATTCTGTTTAATCACGCCACGTTCGCTGATCTCATCGACAAAAAAGGACCACGTATTGTAGTCTCAGCGACAGAAACGGCATCAAGTTCTCGATTTACATTTTCTCAAGATTTCTTTGATCTCATTTGCTCTGATTTATCAGCGGTTAAATTATCCAGAGCAGCGACGGCTTCATCGGCTGTCCCCATATTGTTTAGTCCTATCACCTTTAACAACTATGGCTTAAATTGTGGGGATAACATCCCACCGTGGGTAGATGATGCTCTGGCGTCAGCCAAAAATAAACACGATTTACCAATTCGCACCCTGCAAAGAATCCGCGAACTTAAATCTATACAAAATAGTGACAAAACACCTTATTTACACCTTGCTGATGGCGGCATATCCGATAATTTAGGTGCTCGTTTAATTTTAGAGTTACTTGAAGCACTGCCCTTGGTTCAAGAAAAACGCGAAGCTTACGGTGAGGCTCCGATAAGAAATATTGCCTTTATTATTGTCAACTCCTCGTCAACACCAACGGTGAAATGGGGGCAATCTGCAATACCACCGAATGAGCTTGAAGTGGCGTTCAGGGCGATTAGTACCCCGATTGATCAGTATTCCTACGAAACGATCTCTTTAATTGAAGATATGGCCAAAGCGTTGAACAAGTCGCAGCGCTTACAAAGTCAGCTCAATGGAAAAGTAGGCTTACCAATTACAATCACACCGATTGTACTGAGTTTTGAGCAAATAGAGGATGAAACAGAGCGTGGGTATTTCAACAACCTACCGACAAGTTTCGTCCTATCCGCTGAGCAAGTTGATCGTTTACGAAAACTGAGTCATGAGTTATTGCAGAAATCTTCTCAATATCAAGACTTAGTTCAACGTTTGAATGTGGTTAAAAAGAGCGAATAGGTCAATTGACCTCTGAGCGATGAATCAGCAATGCCGCTTACAATTTGGCTTTAACAACGTATAAAAACCTATAAATATGGCTTTTGGAGCAGAAAGATGAGTCTATTCAGATTAAGAAAATGGCGTTCAATAGCGTGCTTATTTGTCGCAAACGTTGTTATGCCATACAACTTAGCAGCTGCCGCTGACGTAGAGACCAAGGCACTTCCATCGGCTCTTTTGAAGCAAGTGAACCAATTAGTCGATACGGATACGCCGCGCCTTGAAACGATGTTCAAAGATTTGCATCAACATCCGGAAATCGCATTTACTGAAGTACGCACAGCCGCGATTGTAGTTAAAGAATTAAAAGCCCTTGGCTTTACAGTGACTGAAGGTATTGGCAAGACCGGCGTAGTGGGAGTATTAAAAAACGGGTCAGGGCCGACAGTATGGTTTCGCGCAGACATGGATGCTAATTCAGTCAAGGAGGCAACCGGTCTAAACTATGCTGCTAAAAATAAGCAACGATTACCTGATGGTAACGAAATTGACGTAATGCATGCGTGTGGACATGATGCACATGTCACATGGATGCTTGGCATGGCTAAAGCCATGACGACGCTCAAGAATGAATGGTCAGGTACGCTCGTTGTTTATGGTCAACCTGCCGAAGAAGTTGGCTTAGGCGCACAAGCCATGGTCGATGACCGACTATGGGAGCGTGGTTTCCCTGTGCCTGATTATGCATTTGGTGCACATACAGCACCGGGGCCAGTTGGCTATGTGTCAAGCACCGAAGGTGTAAGAATGGCAGGCACAGATCAGATTGATGTGTTATTCAAAGGTATTGGCGGACATGGCTCCTCGCCCGAACTCACAATTGATCCGGTGGTTATGGCAGCACAAGCCATATTGGCATATCAAACTATCGTGAGTAGAAACATTGACCCACAACACTCCGCCGTCTTAACGGTTGGCGCAATTGAAGCAGGTTACAACAACAATGTGATTCCTGAACAGGCGTTATTGAAACTCAACTTGCGTTGGTTTACGCCGGAAGTGCGTGAAAAAATGTTGAAACGGATTAATGAGGTGAATCAAGGTATTGCAATCGCAGCGGGGGTTTCGTCAGATAAAATGCCAACTCGTTCCATGAAAGGACACGCTGGTCCACTGGTCAATAACAGAGAGTTAATCCTGCGCATTAATCCTGTGCTTGAACAGCTTTTAGGTCCTGAGAAAGTGATCGCCAAGTTCCCCTCCGTCATGGGCTCTGAAGACTTTCAAGAAGCGTTTAGATTTCATAAAACACCGTATGCATTTGTGTTGATTGGCGTAGCGCCACCAGAAATGTTTGCAGCTGCACGTGCGAAAGGCCTCTCACAGCCTTATGCCAACCATAATCCAAACTTCTTTGTTGATTTAGCTGCAATACCGGTTGGCGTAAAAGTAAATAGCGCAGCTCTTTTAAGTGTTTTAGGCAAAAATTAAAACTTTTTTAAAAAGATGTTGAGTGACTGCTAAGGTCGCAAACCATTGTACTGGTCAACCCAGATTGGACACTTTTACTTGGGAATACTCAAACTCTACAGGTGACAGATCGTCATTAGCAGAATGAAGCCGCTCCAAGTTGTAATATTTCATGTAAGCCGTCACATCTTACTTCATAAACTCCCTTGTTGGTTGATTAACTTTAAAAATCCAATCGTGTTTCAAGCTACCAAAGAAACGCTCAACAACGGCATTATCCCAACACGCACCCACATCACCCATGCTGGCTCGGATACCATAGCTCAATAACAGCTTATCGAATTGCTTACTGGTATATTGCGAGCCTCGCTCACTGTGCAATACCAACCCTCTGGCCGGTTGGCGCAGGTTGTAGGCTTTCATTAATGCCTTAGATATCAAATCCGTGGTCATGCGCTTGTCTATGTGCCATCCCACAATCCGGCGTGAATATAAATCCATCACCACTGCCAAATACATCCAGCCTTCACCCGTCTTTAAATAGGTCACGTCACCCGCCCAAACCTGATTAGCCGATACTGGATTAAAGTTCATGTTTAACAGGTTATCAGCCACTGCATCTGAGTGTTTTCGTTGTGTCGTCGCCTTGTGAGCACGTCGCTGGCTTGCTTTGAGTCGAAGGCGGTGCATAATTTTACGAACGAGATAGCGACCAACCTGGTAGCCTTCCTTGCGCAATTTCTTCACCATTTCACGATTCCCTAAGCTGCCTCGACTTTGCTTAAATAACCTGAGATCGGTTTAACGAGCCATAACTGCAATAGCATTAAACTCCCCGTTAGTGAGGTTCAGTTGTGGCTTATTGTCTTTCAATTGATAGGCGATGAGTCCCGCAATCATATTCAGCATAAAACCATGCACACTGCGATGTCTTGAGTGTTCTATTTGAGAGATATTTTTTAACTGGTCGTTGATGGTTTCTATGATGAAACGTCTCGACAGCATCGCTCTATCCCACAACGACATCGCTTTTGCTTTCATATTCTTACGCACGTTCGTCACCAACTTCACGCCTTTCTCCAGCAATTCACTGGACAGCGCTTTACTGATATACCCTTTATCAGCATAGAGTTTATTCATGTCACTGTGCACCATCTCATTCACCGGTTTTGTGTCATGTACATTCGCAGGGGTCACTTTGGCCGCCACGATTCCGCCTTGATGATTCATAATCAAATGCAGCTTAAAGCCATAGAACCAACCCATGGTGCCTTTACCTCTGCACGCAAGTCCAGCTAAGGTTTTATGGCGATGAATACGTAGGTTATGACACACTTTGATGCTGGTTGAATCAACAAATTCGATGCCAGTAGGGTCACTCTTAAGGCTGGCAAAGTAGCTGCAAAGCGGCACTAAAGCAGTGGGCATCACCTCAAGAAAGCAGGTATAGCTGAGTAAATTGGGAAAAGCGGATTTGTAGAAATGAGCCAGATAGCCGATGTAGAAGTTCTTGAAATCACGGTGGTGAGACATCTGAAAAAGTATGATGATGGTCATCACTTCGCTCATCGTCATACGGCCAGCGCGTTGACGCTTGCGTGTACCATCGGTTAACAGCGTTTTTTCCCATTCTGGAATGAAAACAGCGCAAAAATCATCGACATCACAAAACACTTCCACTAATTTATGCATAGGCCCTCCGGTGTGATGGGGTTTCTCTTGGTCGAAAGATCCGATCACTTGAAGGGCTATTAGTTCAACATTTCTTATCCCGAGTTCAGGTTAAATAGCTGTCGAACAAGGCGATAAAGCTTCAGTGTTTCAAGGCTTATCACGTTTGCAGGGCGCTTATGCCAATCGTAATAGCCTGATTTACTTACACTCATTACTCGACATAACAGTACTATGGGAAACAGGTGAGATTGCAGTTTGATGAAACGAAATCTTACTTCATTTCTCTCGCAAAGAAGGCGCTTGCCTTTTTTAGAATTTCTTTCTCCATGCGTAATCCTTTGTTTTATTTACGTAATCGCTTTAGCTCATCACGCTCAGACTCTTCTAAGGTGATGCCTTGTTTTAGGGCTTCGTGTTTTTCCTTCCAGTTGTAAAGCAGGCTCGTGCTAACTCCAAGAGACTTTGCCGCATCGGCAACGCTATAACCTTGTTCTAGCACCATCAAGACGGCTTCACCTTTAAATACCTGCGGATAACTCTTATGTGATTTCTTCATACTCATATAGACCTCTTAATTTATTGACCATACTGTCTCAAAATTAAGTGTCCGATGGGATTAGACCAGAACAGGTTAGAGCAAGAAACGGGGCTGGACTGTGATGTTATCCATGAGCAGCTACAACCTTTAGCCCATAACCGCTTTATTGACCATGCGCTATTACTCCTACCGCATTTGTTGAGAATACCCGAGCCGTTTAGGGTATTGCTGGTGACTGAAAAGCTCACTCGCCGTGAAGCCTTGCTCGCGCCGATTATCAAACACAGCCCCGCGGCGCAGTTCAAGCTGAAGCAATTTAAGCATGTGAATGCCGATTTAGTGTATCGCTATCTAAGGGCTGCCATGGCTCAGCGGCTTAAAGGGGTTAACATTTTACTCTATGGGGCTGCGGGAACAGGCAAGACCGAGCTATCTCGTACTTTAGCAAAGGCACTGCGGCGCAGCTTAGTGGAAGTGCAAAGTGTGCAGTTTGAGGATGGCAAAGTGACTGAGGAGTTCTTGAGTAAAGAGCCGACTAGCCAGCGCTTAACCTACCTTAATCTACTGCAAAGCTTGCTCGATGGCTCAGATGAAAGCCTGTTATTGGTCGATGAATGCGAAAGCGTGTTTAAGCATGCCGATGAGCATTACTCTAAAGAAGGCTTAATGCGCTTACTGGAAACCAATCCTGTGCCTGCTATTTGGATTACTAACCATGTATCCCAACTTGAACCAAGCTACATACGCCGCTTTAAGTTAGTGATGGAAATCCCTGTACCCGATGAAGCCTTTAGCTTTGCCATGAGTAAAACCATGCTCAAATCACTTAAGGTATCGGATGCGTTTCGCTTGGTGTTAGCCAGTAAATCTAATGCCGCTCCGGCATATATTGCGAATGCCGCCCATGTGGCGAGTACCTTAGCTTTAACAGGGGATGAGGCTGAAATCGTGGTATTGGATGTTATTGATGCCACCCTTGAAGCCTGCGGGGAAGAGCCGCCAGCGGCTAAGTATCAAGGCCAGCTAAGCTTTGACCCGAGTTGCTTAAACCTTAACGCTATCGACGGACAAGATGCACATACGATTATCAGTGATATCGATACCGCGATAGCCAACAGTCTGCCTGTTAGGGTGTTACTCAATGGTCCCCCAGGTACAGGTAAAACAGGCTGGGTACATCACTTAGCTGAAACCCATGGCATGGATATCATGCACATCAAGTGCTCTGATGTACTGAGTAAGTATGTCGGTGAGAGCGAGCAGAACATTGCTGCGCTGTTTAGAGAAGCGCACAGAACAAAGAAGCTAATGCTCTTTGATGAAGTCGATAGCTTGCTCAGTCAGCGTGAGAGCGCTCAAGCGCAGTATGAAGTGCAGCTCATCAACGAACTGCTGTCACAGCTTGAATGCAACACCATGCCTGTGTTTGCCGCGACCAATGCACTCAGCGCTATCGATAGCGCAGTGATGCGCCGCTTTGACTTTAAACTGACCTGTGACTATCTGACTGAAAGCCAGCGCCAGACCTTGTATCGACAGGTGCTAGGAATTAACAAGCTCACAGTGATAGAGGTTGACCAACTTCACGCACTACAACAATTAACGCCCGGCGACTTCGCTATCGTAGCAAGGCGGATGTTATTTCAACCTAACCACAACCACAGAGCCACCGCTATTACCCTGTTAACCCAAGAAAACAACCGTAAACAAGCCACGCGCCGCATTGGCTTTATTAACTAAACCCAGCAATACAACCCACTAAACCACAAAAGGAACAACCCATGACAACATTATTGAGTTCGCTCAAGGTTATCGCGCGCCCTGAAATCGCCGTTAAGCCACCTATCATCGGCAAAAGAACCCGCTTGGTTGACAAGCTGAAGCAGCAATTGGATATGGCCGAATGCTTTATTCAAGGCAGCGAGTTTGAAGCCTACCGCGAGAAAAGCGTCAAAGACCCTGAGACAGGAGAGCGTAAGAAGGTACGCCGCCGTATCACAGTGCGCCCATGGTACTACGACAGTGAAGGTCACTATTACTTCGAAGTCCGTATCGGGATTAAGCCTATCGAATTGGTAAAGGATAAACCCGCCATTGATGTCGGTGATAAAGCCCTGCTACCTGACACCATCAAGCTGATTATCGATGCTGTGGAGAAAGGTGAGCTAGATGAGTTCATCCTCAAGGCCGCCAAGTTCCCGACCAAGAAAGCTAAGGCTAGTGCTGAGGCCAGTAAAGAATCAAAGAGTGAGGCGAAGAGCGATACCTCAGCCAAAACCACCAAGTAATGCACACACTATCAGGAGCAGAAGGAAGCCCTTTCGCTCCTGAGTCTTTAGCACCTATAGGGATAGACCATGGCGATTATCCGAGAAATCAATGTCAAATATCAGTTCAAAGAAACCCAGTGCGCCTTGGCCGAGCAAGCCATCACAGGACCTGAAGATACCGCGCAGCTATTTGACTACCTAAAGCATGAAACCAAAGAAATGTTTATCGTGGCAAACCTGACAACCCAGCACACCATTAATTGCGTAGAAGTCGTGGCGACAGGTTCCGTGAACGGCATCAGTATGCGACCCGTCGAAGTGTTACGCACGGCAGTTATTCTGAATATGCCCAGCGTTATCCTTGTTCATAACCATCCTTCAGGCGATCCAACACCAAGCACTAGCGATATCCAATTCACCCGTAAAGTCATTGAGTGCGCCAAAGTGCTGGATATCAATGTCCTCGACCATGTGATTATTGGCCTTAACCGCTTTACTAGCCTTCGTGAAACCCACAGCGATTTGTTCTAACACCGACTAAGGACACACAATGAATACCATTAATAAAGAGCTGGCATTGCCTGTCTCTGACAGACTGCTATTGGCATTAATCCCGTTTATCACAAACCAAGCCGACAATGCCGTGACGATTAACTTTCGCGATCCAGATTACAGCCCACAACGGGGTGGCTTTCATCCTGTGGAGATAAGGCTAGAGAAACACGCCGAGCACTGGCAGTTATGCTATATCACAGACTTTTGCTATGTCGGCCAAATGGGACAATGGGAGTTGGTTAAAGAACTGGACTTTGACTTTAGCTGCGGCGTATTTCAAAGCATTAGTGGCCTACTCGTCATTGAGGCGGCAGTAGAGTTTTACCCGATATGGGAACAAAACTTCCTGTGCTACTGGCAAGAGTTAGACGTTTTTAATGTCAGTGTGTCACCAGATTAACCCTCAAAACACTCAAAACCGCCGTAAAAGTCACATCTCAAATAAAATGAAATCGACTACACTGATGCTCAAGCAGGAAATGTCTTCCTTGCTTGCGCTATGGACTGTCTTAAAGAATAAGGAGCAAACCCATGTCAGGATGGTATGAATTAAGTAAAAGCAGTAATGAGCAATTTAAGTTTGTATTAAAGGCGGGAAATGGAGAGGTCATTCTCACCAGCGAGCTTTACACAGGTAAGAGTGGTGCGTTGAACGGTATTGAATCCGTGCAAACCAACTCCCCAATCGAAGCCCGATATGCCAAAGAAGTGGCGAAAAACGAGAAGCCTTATTTCAACCTCAAAGCAGCCAACCATCAAATCATAGGCACTAGCCAAATGTATTCGAGCACTGCTGCGAGAGATAACGGGATTAAGTCGGTGATGGAAAATGGAAAAACAACCACCATCAAAGATTTGACCTAGGCAAGCATGCCCAGTGTGGTGCTTTGCTGGAAGGTGAATGATGAACTCTAGCAAAGTAGCGAGTTGGTAAGTATCTAACATGACTGAATTTTAGATACAAAAAAACCGACACTAAGGTCGGCTTTGAAGTGGTACCAGTGGCCGGAGTCGAACCGGCACGCTTTTAAGGGCGCGGGATTTTGAATAAAGCGCGTCAAATTTATTACTAAATCTGACTTTTTTTGTTATTATTTTTCATGCACCTATCTGCATTAGATTTAACTAATGCATAACTTTGCAAATTCTTTGCAAGCCAACATCAGAAACTGACTATGAGCAAACAGGTCGAACGACACGATATTTCCGACGAATTATACATCTACCTGCAAGACAATAGCGAACGTTGGTATGCTCGCACTAAAGTCGCGGGTAAGTGGCACGCCAGAGCCACCAAGCAGAAAGAAAAAGAGAAAGCCATTGGCATGGCCTATCGGATTCAAATGGAATTCCAGTTCATGGCAGACCGTAATCTGCTGGTGAGTTCCAAACGCTTTCGTGATGTGGCTGAAAAAGCCATTAGCGCTATGGAAGAAGCGCTCGATAACGAGACGGCACCACTTAACTACAAAACCTATATTCAGGTATTACGTAAGTACCATATCCCCTTTTTCGACCGCACTTACATTACCTCAATTGATAGTGAGAAGCTGCGTGAATTTGATAAATGGCGTATTGAACAATTTGATAGAGTCCCAGCCAAATCAACACTGCTAAACCACAATGCCGCTATGCAGTTAGTGTTTAAAGAAGCGGTTGACCATAAATGGATGTTAGCGGCTCAAGTGCCATCATTGTCGACTAAAGGGGCGGGCTCACAGCGGCGAGCGCATTTTTCACATGAAGAATATGAAAAGGCATTCGATGCCGTATTAGCACTTGAGCAAAATAGCCGTAAGGAGAAAACCCGCCAAATTCGTGAGCTACTCATCGATTACATGGAGTTTGCGGTCTATACAGGTATTCGACCTGGGACTGAGATGGAACATCTTACGTGGGGTGATATTCAAATGGAGTCCAAGGAACACGATGTTGTTTTTTCTATTACGGTTACCAAAGGTAAAACGGTTAAGCACACAGGCACAAGGGAAGTGATATGTCGCGATGAAATCTTTTCCAGTGTTAATGCATTACGTGACCGATTCCCAAACAGAAAGCCTTCTGACAAGCTGTTTCGCTTAGCTGATGGTTCAACCACCAATGAACTGGGTAAAGCTTTTGAAAAGGCCATATCCGAAGCAGGTTTAAAGTCATCCCCCCATGGCGTTAGAACACTTTACTCATTACGCCATACCTACATTACGTGGCAACTGATGTCAGGCAACGTCAGCATGGAAGTGTTGGCTAAACAATGTGGCACTAGCATTGCCATGATTGAACAGCACTACAGCCACGTGACGCCGAAAATGTACAGCAAAGAACTGTCAGGTGTTGACCTTGGTAAGGATGGCCCCGTAGTAAAAGAGAAAAGCATCACTCGGAAGAGAATAATTGACACTAAGCGTTCGGCACTCTTTAAAGAGTGGCACCTCAACTATAAACAACGTGGTTGTATTTAACTCAGAATTAGCATTTGATGCCTAAGTACAGGAGACACCTGCAACACTGAAAAATATCAAAAAGAAGCTTTTTAAAAGGTAACTGTAAAACTAAGATATAACTCCCTATTTTGACAGAGGATGTCATATGAAAACAAAACTAAAACATCTCAGGCCTTACCTTAAGTACTTATTATTTTCTGCTTTAATGGTGAGTTCCAATGTCAAATCCGAGATATATAAATGTGAAATGAATGGAGTAACTTCATATTCAGATGAGCCCTGCGGAAATAACTATCAAACTACAGAGTACGCAACACCATCCAAAATAACATTTAAATATGGTGGTTCCGGTTGCCCCTCTAGTTCGTCATGGATTAAATTCATGGAGCTTGCCAAAAAGGAGGATTACGTGTCCTCTCTAAAGATATTAGATAATGAGTGTATTTGGCTCGAAGAGAACATGATCGTTTTAGGACCCATCGACACAAAAACCATTCTCGGCACCGAATTCATATTAGTGAAGCTAAGTAATGATACAAAAATATGGATAGATCTAAAAAATCATCAATAGTCTTTTCAGACAGGCACTCACAAAAACATTTACTAATGGCAAGCCGCTACAAACAGCGGGGTTGTATTTAAGATTTAGGTAACACCTGACCTTTTAGTGATGCTCGACTCGGCAGCAACTCATGTGGCTCACAGTCGAGCACCTCTGCAATCTTGTACAACATATCGAGGGTGATGTTCGCCTCCGCTCGTTCTATACGGCCGATATAACTGCGGTCAATCTCTGCACGTAACGCCAATTCATCTTGAGATAAGCCTCTGAGCTTTCTCATTTTGCGCATCGCATGACCAAATTCAGTCGCTAATGTTTTCATAGTGTCTCCTTCGTCACAAGGCAACCACTATGGGAATTTGCTTACCAACTAACCACGGATTATAATCCGCATTTAGTGCATATAATCCTCATTTAAGTCCTTGAGCAAACCTGAGTTCTGCATGTCTAGCAAAGCCGATTGCTCTTCACGTATCACAAGGAAAGGTAATGAACTCCTACAACGTCATTTTTAAAGGTGAGATAGCTGAAGGGAAAGACCGTCATAAGCTGAGTCAGGCACTGGCAAAGTTTTTGAAAGTCCCAGAAGAAAAAGCACATCTGTTGTTCTCAGGTAACCCGATATGCATTAAGAAAGCTCTGAGCGAAAGTGAAGCTAACGCACTAAAAGCCAAGCTGAACGGTGTGGGTATCATTACCTACATCAAGCCCGTGACAACTCAAGCCACAACGGCAGTCCCTGTAGCCACCGCCCCTGTTACACCACAACAAGTAGCGAAGCCATCGATTGAAGCTAAGCCTGTTACAGCAGCCACTAAACCGACAGTGAAATTCTATGATGATTTAAGTAAAGGCTGGCAAAAGGTGTTTGCTGAATTTGACCTAAGACAAGCTGACAAGTTGGGCTATTTTGCTTCAGCAAAAAGTCCTGCACATACCTCAAGGCCTAAAAAGGAGCAAATAAAGGGGCAGAATGTGGTTAACATGAATGCACTCGCATTCGTGTTTGGCACGGGGTACTACTTCGCTAAGGGCATGTGGAAGAAAGGCATTTATCTGTTTCTCATGCTAATGCTGCTGAACCTGATAATCATAGCAGTTGCATCACTCATTACTGACAAGAACCTGAGCAAGCTTCCTTTTATCATCAATTCTATTGTCTTTGGTCTTACGGCTAATTATGACTATTACCGCTATTACAAGCTCGGTGAAACTATATGGCCTTGGATGCCAAAGTGGATGACGGGTTGGTTAGGTATCATATCCTCTGCGGTTGTTACGTTTGTTGCGTTCCTTATCGTCTTAATCATTCTCGGCATTCGTTTCGGTGAACCATTAAATATTATCTATGTAAAAGAGGGTTTCCTCGAAGACTACAAGCAAACCAACATAGGTCAGGCGTTTGATAAATGGACACCTTGCGCCAATACGGCTTGGGACGAGCAACAAGCCAGCAATGGCATTACCACGGTTGTCTATACCTGCAATATGAAGCTGAAACACTTCAAGCAAGTGGGTCAAAAAGCCTCTGAAGCGGTAACTGGAAAAGTCGATGAAGCCTTTATCTCTCAGGTCACACACGCATCATTGACGATTCAGTTCCTCATCAATCTCGACGATACCTTTGAAGTGAATACCGCAAGGTGGCAACTCTCATTGGGAGAAGGTAAAGAGTACACCCCGTATATCACCGCCAACAATGCCCTAGATGACATCTACAGCAACTCACTCAACAAGGCTATCGGCGAAATATTCACACCGGAAAACATCCTCCTCAATCAAATAACGAAGTAATCATCAAGACCAACAGCCTGCTTTAATCAGGACAACATAACAGGGAACACCTATGAATAAGTGCATTCACGCAAGCATCAAACACGCCATAACGGCGATAAAGACACCGCCATCAAAGGCAAATCCACTGCTTTTAAGCATAGTCGCGGCAACATTACTCGCTGGCTGTGGCGGCTCGGAGGGTGACAGCAGCGATGACAACGGACAAGTCACCCCAACGGTCTACAGCATCCCAGCGACGGCAAGCCTTGGCGGAAAAATCAGCCCTGCAATCAACATGGTTGAATCCGGCTATGCAACCACCTTCACTGTGACACCCGATACCGGTTATCAAATCGATGATATCAGTGGTTGCGGCGGTTCATTAACTCAAAACAGCTATAAAACGGCGGTCATAAATGCCCAGTGCGCGGTCACCGTATCTTTCAAACTCAGTACATACAAAATCACCACGCAAGCAACAACCGGAGGCAAAATCAGTCCCGAGAGTATTGATGTCAGTTATAACACCCACGCCAGCTTTAACCTCTCAACGGACATCGGCTATAAAATTGAATCCGTCACAGGCTGTAATGGCACGCTCAATAACAATGAGTACACCACAGGAACAGTGACATCAGATTGTCAAATCAATGCCACGTTTACCAAAATTGGCGATGGTACACTTGCAGAGCGGTATATTGATAACGGCAATGGCACCATCACCGACACGCAAACCAAACTCATGTGGATGCGCTGTAGCGTAGGACAGACTTGGCAAGACGGTAGCTGTAAAGGCAATCCAACTACTTTTATCTGGCCATATGCAACGGGAATGTCTATCTCTGATGGTAACCACACCGACTGGCGCTTACCCACAAAAGAGGAATTAAGTTCACTGATTTATTGTTCATCAGGTAAACCAAGTTATTGGAAACCAAACGATAATGTGTGTGAAGGTAACTATGAAAGCCCGACATTAGCGCAAGCAGCATTTCCACAGACACCTGACTATGCTGGCTATTGGACATCTACTGCCAGCGATAATAGCCAGTTTGGCGGCAAGTGGCTTATCCAATTCTATGATGGTCATGGCCGCTGGAATGGACCAGTCCTTTATCTATACGTCAGGATGGTGAGAGGAAAACAAAAGTAACGGATCTCACCATGAGGTAGGCATTGCAGATAAAGAGCGAATGCCTACAGCTTCTAGTCTAAAGATTACCTTTGAAATGAATACCTTTCTGTAAATAAGAGACTGGCAAATCAACAAGCCATTGTTCTGTCATACCCTCGCCATTGGATGGTTTCAAATGATAGGATACCGACATAAAACTCAGGAGCTTGAAATGACACACTATAAACGCGAGTTTGGTGAAGACTTTAATTTAGGCTTTAACCTCGCAGATTTTCCTTGGTTGACAGATAAGAGCTGGCACAATGACGTCAGCCCAAGCTTTACCTTTAAAGCAGGTTCTCAGTACCTTGTCCTTTGGGTCGACTATGAAGAACCTGATAGCCGCGAACTCGGGCAAGAACGCTACCTTGTGATGACGGCAATCAATGAAGGTACAGAAACTGACCCAGAAATCTACACAGGTGAAGATAGCGAAGTAGTATTGGCGACTGAAAGCCCCTCTGAATTAACGGCATATCTGAGACAGTTAGCCTCAGCCCATTAATCATGGGACCACAATCCTGAGCGATTTAGCGAAGGCTATTGCAAACGCCTCAATCGAAAGAAAACATAGGAAAACAATGATGGATAAATTTGAATTAGGTGCTGAAGGAGTTGGTGATGTTCCTGACTATCTAGCGCAAGAGGGATTGGAATTAGCGGTTCTTTACTTTGAGGAACACGATTTAGACCCCGAAGAATGTTATGCGTCCTACAAGCAAGCTCCTGATTCTGAGCTAGGTCAGGCTTGGTACGCAGCCGAAACAGAAGCCAATAGAGTTATCCAAGGAAATAAAAAGTACGATAACTCAATGATTGCGTTAGTTAACGAGTTGGGATAACACCACTTTTAGTACTCGATGAGGGTTTTGATACCACGCCTATTGTGAAACATTATCGTATGATGACGACCTATGTAGGTGAGAACAAAGACTGGTTCAGCAATCTACACGGGGTAAATAAATCAGCTGATACTTATGAGGCCGAATCCAACGATTTCTGTCTAATCAGCTCAATATGTAACCTATTAATAAACTCTTCAGAACTCACACCCAGCGCATCAATTAGCCCTTCGAGCGAATCAAGGGTAATGTTGCGAACTGAGCGCTCAACTCCTGAAATGTAAGTACGATCAATGCCAGACTTCCTTGCCAATTGTTCTTGGCTTAGTCCAAGCTCGTTGCGCAATTGCCTTAAAGTTAACGCTGTTGCCTGTTTAATACTCATAGCCAGCCCTTCGCAGAGTTAAAGAGAAAGATAATCCCAAATCAATAGCGAAGCCGCAACCGACTATGAGTCACATACCAACTTTTTTACTTGTTTAATGAATAAGTTACAGGCTTCAGAAACGGCAACTCTAAGATGACGTTTTTTATTTCATCGCCCTACAAACATCTTTTCAGCAAATCAGCCACACCACTAAATACTGGTACAACTACAGAGTTACCAAATTGCTTATACGCTGCGGTGTCGGCACACACAATTCTGAAGTTAGTATCTGCTTCGCTTCTGTCTTTTTCTGGCTTTTCAAAGCCCATTAAACGCGCACATTCACGAGGAGTTAAACGGCGGGGAGTGCGGTACTGGGAGTCAAATTCCTCTGCATAACGACCGTGCTTTTCATCATACATAGTCTCGCCTTTTTTAATCTGTTCATTAAAAGCATCTTCAGTCGAAGATGGGTGAACTTTCTTCCATTCATTCGCAAACGCTAAAGCAAACTGTTCTCTATCTTGATTTTTGCGAATAGCGAACTCTTTTCTACGCTCAAGATACTCATCCGTTAAGCCATTTTGGTTTATCAGAATTTCTGAACCGTCTTTGTAATAGCGAGCAGATAAAGTGCGAGTTACTGCTTGTTCATTTTTAGGGTCAACTAATCCAAAACCGAAACCATTACCTTTGCTCTGATGCTTGAGAGCATAGTGGTATAGGTAGTTCCATAAGTTTGGCGTAAGCGTGTATTTATCTTGCTCGGCTTTGTTGAGTGGAAGCAGAATATCAGCTAATGAATAGCGACGCTCTGGCTTAGGGATGTCTTTTAAAGTTAATCTGGATAATTCAGGTTTAGCTGCTAACACATCTTTTCTCACACCGACTAAAACGATACGTTCGCGGTGTTGTGGCGTAAATATTGCGCCATCAATGATTGTCGGCTCAGGCTTACGCATACGTACAATTTTAATGGCTTCTTCAATATCTTTATGCTGATTGCTGATATCAGCAATCCAGTAGCCTGCTTTATCTAAGGCTCTAATGATCGTTGCGAATGTATTTCCTTTGTCGTGGCTTTTAAGGTTTTTTACGTTCTCAAGTACGAAGTATTTTGGCTGCCTTGCTATAAGTATCTGTTCAACATCAAAAAATAGTGTTCCTTGAGTATCACAATCAAAACCGTGGGCGCGACCCAGTGAGTTTTTCTTAGAAACTCCAGCCAGAGAAAACGGTTGACAAGGAAAGCCTGCAAGCAATACATCATGCTCTGGAATGTGCGACAGAATGCTTTGCTTTCTTTCGTCTCCAGTTGCTTTGTCATCACCACTCCTTGTTACCTTTGTGATATCCATAAATGATTTGTTTCTATGCGGGTCGTCTTCCTCACTGTTTAGAAAGTAAGGCAATTCGTTATCATCAACAAAGTGGTTTGCAAGGTACGTTCTGCGAGCATTTGCATCGTATTCACTTGTAAACACGCACTTACCACCGGCTGCTTCAAAGCCTTTTCTTATTCCGCCAATACCTGCGAATAAGTCGATAAATGTGAAATCAGGATTATCCCAGTGTGCTGGTTTACGAGGCAGTAAGTTTTCTCTAAGATGCGCAATCGCTCTTTCATGGAAAGTGATTGGATGGTCTTCAGCTGAAGCTTTCCACTTATTAAGCTTCTCTCTCGTCACAGATGTGAAATCGCCGCCAAGCGACTGAAATCGAATAGCGAGATTTTTCTGATCATAAATCTCGATAAGTAGATTAAGTAGCTTCTCGCTTTCTTTTCTATTAGTTTCAATTCTCAGTTTGTCAGACTGATCACCTATAAGTATTTCGTTATACAACATAATGCTATCTTCTGGGAGCTATGAGTGAATAATATCACACAAAATTCCCAGAGAGTAATTTTATATTGTATGGATATCCAGTACTAAGCTTCTCTTAAATCGAGTTCTCGTAGCGAACGATACAACTGATTAATATCTTTCCACTTCACCCTAAACTGGCTTCGTTTCTTCGGTTTCCATTTACCACTCTCTAACTTCATGTTGATGCCCGGGTCATAATAGATAGCACAGTTATAAAGCGATTTTAGAAAATGTTCTAAAGATGTGCCCTGTCCCAATGTCACTTGGGGACCATACGAATAGTGTGGAAGCTCATTATCCTTATTTGCTGTATAAGTTACGTAGCACGTGTTTGAGTGCTTTCTCTTCCAGTGATCAATGACTTTATCGAAGCTCCAGCCTGCCGCTAATTTTCCATCTTTATCTCTCAGCATTAAGCCGCCATCAGGGTCTGTTATTTTTCCAGACTTGGAATCGTATCCTTCCATTTTCATGGTTAGGTTAGTTTTGCTGTTTTCTTTGTTTACATCGTGACGGCTCGCAAAGTCTAAGCGCTCTTCTTGCTTTCTAGTGGCATAGCAATCTAGAAACGTTTTTAAACCATGTTCAATATAAATACCGGTATTGGGTTCTGGTGTCATTAATGTAACCACTGAACCAGAATGCGACTTTAGCTCCCAATCCATAAAATCAGGATCAGCGCATCCGTTAGGGGTGATATTAAACTGTGCTTCTAGTGTATAACCTCCGCCGTTCTGAGCTTTGTAAGGGATTTTCGTACCGTCAGCTTGTAATCGACATGATTCAATTGGACCGCCTTCATAGATGGCTCGCAATTTGTCTAGTAGTTTATCTTCGCTAGTTTTTCCAACAGTTATCGATTCATAAAAAACAGAAGCAACTAGTTTTGCTTTGCTATCGACGACTAGCTGTTTTAATTCCAATGCAAGCTCATCTTCCCATGATGTGCAATATGCCCAAATGGTTGTTTTATTTACACCCAATACTAGATAGCGATGCATCCCCATCCTTTCGGCTCGTTCTTCTAGTGTTGGAGGTTGCATCAAATGGCGAGGTGTTATGTCTAACTTTCGGTTAGTACCAGCTAAAAAGCCAGACATACGAATTTCAGGATATTTTGGGTATAAGATGATTTGGCTATTTGGCGCTCGATCAGTATTCCCATCCTCGTCCATCCAGTAGAAATCCAATGGTGCCTTAAAAATAGGGCCTTTTTTACTGATGCCATCCGCATAAATCTCACCAGAAGGAATCGAGCGAATCACATCAAATTCCGAACCCAAGTAGATCTGTTGTTTGGTGTTATCATTGTTAGCTAGCGATTTAAAAAATATCCGTGAAGCTCCAAGCTTACGCATCTGTTCTGAAATAGCTTTAAAACTAGTCATCATCCCTCTAGGAGCTCACAGATTGAGCAGTTGAGTTATATCAAAAATAACAAGAACACGCTAAGTTGTTCATTTGTAATGATAGTAACTGCAAACTCTACAAAATCCGCAAGGAAACTGCACTTTAATTATGATTAAAGTGCATATTTTGCGAGTTTTAACGCTCAATCGATGTGTTTTGAAGATTATCGTGAAAAACTAGTGCGAAACTCAGTTTATGCAGCACAACATGCATAAATAATCACATATCTATTAGTCTTAGATTTAATGCTCATAGCGTCAGCAGAGACATGCTGCTACAAGAGAGCACTCAGCTCTCAATCATCAAATCTTTCTGTTTAATAACTCTAGATAATTATTTGTTTCATTAGCATTGAGTTGTATACGCTCTTCTAGGAGCTGCGTGTTGTATTCCAGTAGTTTTTGAATGAATACATCAAAAAAACTAGTGGTAAGACTAACATGGTAGCAATCGCTACTAGCAAGCTCTCTGCAAGCCAAAGACATTAGGGCCCAAGTCGTTTATACGCCTTCCCTATCGAATGAATAGCACAATAGAGCGATCTTAAGCAGTGCCGAAGTGGGCATCGGCGCTATTTAGGGAAGGTGTCAGATATTACAAAATTAGCGATGGCCTGCTCGACCTTTCCAGTGACAAGAATAGTCAGCTTGACCTTTTAACGCCTCCCACGGCCCTTGCATTGATAAATGTCCTTGACCAGTTAAATGACATATGGAACGGACATGCTGTTTATGCCGCTCAAGGCTCATAGTAAAAGTAGGCAATGTGCGGAATTTTTTAACGCCACAATACTCAACAAGATGACATAGCTTACCGCTGTATCAAATATTAGTTCATTGGCTAGCTAACCAATGATAATTCTGATATATCTCTGAATATATTGATATGTAGGCATTTTTTATAACAGGATTTCACGATGGGTAATAATAGAGATGATTTCACTGAATCGGTAAAGCGCACCTTGGGTGACAGAGTGGGTTGGTTTTGCTCATTCCCCGGCTGTAATCAGGCTACAATAGGCCCCAGTAATGCTTCTGATGATGCCAAGGTAAAAAGCGGAGTGGCGGCTCATATCTGTGCGGCGGCAAAGGGGGGACCAAGGTACGACCCTGACATGACTTCAGATAAGCGCAAGAGTATTGATAATGGCATATGGATGTGTAGTTATCATGGTGGCCTAATTGACGCAGATTTTACGAAATACCCCGTTGATACACTGAAAGGCTGGAAGATAGTTGCAGAGGAAAATGCAGCTAAAAGGCTACAACTTCGCAATTTAAATCAAGTGCAATATTCTGATGCAGACATACGAAGAATTAATAAATTTTCCTCAGCGTTTTCATTTAAATACATATCCTACCTTAAGAGCGAGCAATTTGGAGCTAGAGTACCAAATATAATAATCGACCAGTTATATAGCGTCATTAATCTACGCAACCACCCCAACTTACGCTTCCAAGACGCTCACTTGGAAGAGCTGAGACAAAATCTGTATGCCGCTATCGATATTTTTTTAAATACCTTCAAACAAGAATCAGCTGGCGGTCCGCAATTCTACGATTACGTTGACCTCAACTATATTCGGAAATATACTCCTGATAGCCTAGGTCGATATATTGAGATCATAAGAGAAACACAGGAACTAGCAGATAAGATTTGCAATGTGGGAATGAAGTTTCTGGAAGTTCAAGCTAACCTTAACTCTTGTGAAGGCGAGCTTGAAATACCCATTTTTAATTTTTAATTCTTAATTCTTAATTCTTAACTCTCTCAAACTTTCAGCCATTTTTGTGTAGGAGAGGAATACATTCTAAAAATGTGGCCAAAATTAGTTCACCACTACAAACCTACTTTAACATAGGAGATGGATGATTTCCTTTATAAAGAATGTGGCTTAATTATTTAAAATAAAAGTTTTAAAAGTTAACATTTATGCTTAAATTAGACAGAGAGGTCGCAATGCAGACCTCTTGCACAAATAACCTCATAACATAATATTTTTTAAAAGATAATAAAAAACATGACTTATATACGTTCATTTAGCAGTGAAAGCTTTGATACAGTCCAATTGATTGAAGATGATTGCGCGATTAAATCATCAAACTTTAAAACTGTCATTATTGGTGAGAACGGTACCGGTAAAACTAGATTACTTAATGATATTCTGTCTACAGTTAGAGAACTAAAGACAGAAAAAATAGTTCAAAAAAATATAACATTACATTATACGGAGAAAGACAAATCCTTTAGTAATATCGTGGCAATATCAACCTCACTTAATGACAAACTACCATTTTCTGATAATAATAAGTTCCATGACGACTACTATCAATATTGTGGAATAAGAGAAACTAGTAATGCATCATGGACTAGCTCTTTGATGAGAAAAACAATTGACAACCTGTTAGTTTGCATTGAAAAAAACCAATCTAAACAAGTGAAAAAAATATTAGACTTTCTTGATTTGTCAAGTCAGTTTAGAATCACATTTAAATTTAAAAATATTAAAAACTTTGATTTAACTGACTGTTCTGGTGAGGATTTACACGATTTTATAAAATTATATTCAGAGAATACGTCTAGAATGCAAGTTGATAAAATACGAAGTTTTTCATCGGAACAAGCTAAATCTATTATCGAAAATTTCATTCCTCTTGTCAGGAAGTTTGATAAAAATGAATATTACATTGAAGTAATAGTATCAAATAATACCGAAGGTTTCGTAGATGCTTATGAAAACTTGGATATACTGCGCCGAGTAGGTCTAATAAGTTCTGTCTCTCTCAGCTTATCAAGAACAGATCGAACTTCTAATTATTCTTTTGTAGATGCTAGTTCCGGTGAAGCACTATTACTCCATAGTCTTACAGCATTTATAAGGTATGTATCTAATAACAGTTTAGTTATTATTGATGAACCAGAAATTAGTTTGCATCCAAACTGGCAAATTAAATACTTCTCACTACTAAATACTATGCTAAGTAATGTAAAAAATTGCCATGTTATAATTGCAACACACTCACACTTCCTAATATCCGAGTTAGACAAGGAGTCTAGCTCTCTGATTTCATTAAAAGTGGTGAATGGAAAGGTTGAAGCTGATAATATAGTTAGTTCGACATTAGGGTGGAGCCCAGAGAGCATACTTTACAGAGTTTTCAATGTTAGGACATTTAATAGCCTTTATTTGGAAAGTGATCTACAAAAAGCACACTCTATGCTTTATTCTGATAGCTGTGATTTTAATGAATTAAGAAGGCTAAATTCTAAATTTCAATCTCTTGTCCTAGATGATTCTGATCCATTAAATAAATTTATTGAAACAGTTAAAGGCTACATCAATGATAATCTCTGATTGGTATTTAAATATTAAAGTACTACCCAGTATATCTAAAAAATCTATTGACTACTTGACAACATTAAAACCATTTAAAGCATCGTTATGGGAACTAAAAACTGATGAAATGAAAGCGTACAAGAAAGAACTTTTAGAGAAGTTATTAAAAATCCAAAATAATAGATGTGTATATTGTGGACTAAGTCTTTCTAGAAGGTCTCAAGATAGAGAGCATTTTGTTCATAAAGCTGCAAAAAAAGGTTATCAAGAATTCATGTTTAATTCTGATAATTTGTTTGCGTCTTGCGAGTTTTGCAATCGAAGACTAAAAGGGCAAAAAAACGTAATCAATCAGTATAATGCAGACTATTCAAAATGCACATTTAAAATAATCCACCCTTTTTATGATTTACCTGATAACTATATTCAGTTTATACCGAGTAAAAATAAACCTATAAAGGTCATTCCAACTAAGACTGACTGTGGGAAGGGAAAAGAAACTATTAGAATGTTCGAACTAGATACTTTTGTAATGGCTCAAGAACGAATTGGCTTTATTGCACAACTCGATTTATTAACAAGTCCATTTTCTAACATTTTACAATATAAGCCATAGATTTAAAT
>NZ_JAGTUL010000003.1:0-243331 GCF_018224605.1 Shewanella sp. M16
TATAAGTAACGTGGGCTCGGAAATGTATATAAGAGACAGATTTAATTGCATGAAAATGTCTACTTTAGCAACGACTAAAGCGAAGTGATGTTTAATACTATTCGCAAATGAGATATGTTGCATGGCGCAGTGAAGGATTATGCAAGGCCGTCAATCAATTTAGTCATAACAAGCCGTGGTAAGAGATGCACATTGGCAAGAAAATAATGGTATTTATTGCGGGCTTTTGTCTCCCTGCGGTGGTAATTGTCTCCTATTGTCTTGGTTATTGGTACGACCATCGCGTCGAGCTATTACGTCAAGATAGTGCTAACCGTGAGCTTGCCAATATCCAGCAGCAGTTTCAAATTGATGTCGATCGCTTAACCTTTCTCACTAATATCTATGCCTTACCTTTGTCTCAATTAGATGAAGACCAACTTAAAAAGCTTGAATCCTCGTGGCGCGATAGCTCAATGTCAGCCAATCTGAGTTGGTATATTCTACGGCAGGGTGAATTGCACCCTTTTTTCCCCAATGAACGCCCCTTTGAGAATGATAAGTTACGAGAAATCGCCAGTGCTATTGTCAGTGCCGATAAGCCCAGTGTTGCTGGCGCTTATTTGATGGGTAAGTATGCTTATGTCGTTACTTCCGTGGCTTCTGCGCCCAATGAATCTGTGCTGCTGGTACGCCAACTGACTGATAAAGACTTACTGGAATATGCTCAGGCCTTATTGGTGACTAAGGTGAGCATGAGCCATTCTCGCGAAGTTACACCAACGGTTGATGGTGTGCACAGTGACGCGATTAACATTCCAAGTCTGTTAAAAGATAAGCCTGTCTACCTGCAAGTGCTGTTTTCCGATGGTCCCTTTAGAGAGGTTAAATTTCAACTCGATTGGGTATCGCTCGGATTTATTCTCTTTGGTGTGTTTATTGTTGGTCTTGGTTATATTTGGCTGCGTTCGGGCTTACTCAAACCCTTTAAAAATCTGATGCATCAATTGGCGCTGGTCGATCCTATGTCCAGTGTCTATCAACCCGTTACAAGCGAGGGTAATGAAGAATTAGAAGTGCTCGCCAGCCGTGTTAATAGCTTGCTGGCAAGAATTTATCAGCAAAAAGAACGCGCGAAAATCACCTTAGAATCCATTGCTGAAGCGGTGATTTTGACCGATGTCGATGCCAACGTGATTTATATGAATCCGCGGGCCGAGTTGCTTCTCGATGTTGCTAGTTGCTATGCCATAGGTCAGAGCCTTGCGAGTCTGTTAAAGGCTGGGGAGCAGTTGAATCAGGCGGTTTTTACCTGCATTCGTCTCGAAGAATCAGCGCCGCAGGTCGAGAAAATCAAGCTATTAACTGCTTCGCCTCGGATTATGGAGCGCAGTATTAGCAATCTGCGTAATCACGATAAAGAAATTGTTGGTACTGTCGTGGTATTGCGGGATATCACTCAAGAAGAGTTGCTTAAACACCAGCTACAAAAAAGGGCAAATTTCGATAGCATTACAGGGCTGCTAAACCGTCAGGCATTTGATGAGCAGTTACCCCAATTTGCCGCCTCAGCTAAAACCATCGCCGTTTGTTACCTCGATTTGGAGCAATTCAAGTTGATTAACGACAGCTGTGGCCATACTGCAGGCGATCGTATGCTTGCTATGGTGGCTAAGGCAATGCAGGCTTGTCTTGGGCCACAGGAGCTATTGGCGCGCCTTGGTGGCGATGAGTTTGGGTTAGTGATTTGTAATCGTAGTGCCTTATCTGTGGCGCAATTACTGAAGCAAATGATCGCACAAGTCTCCATGCAAGTGTTGAACGATAAAAACTGTAATTATAAAGTTGGTCTCAGCATAGGTGTCGCTTTTGGTCGTGCGCCCTATATTGATGCGCAAGAATTATTAAAAGACGCTGATATCGCCTGCATTGCCGCTAAAGCTAAGGGCGCCAATCAAATTCATTTTTACGATGATAAAGATAAAGAACTCACCTACCAAAGAAATGCGCCTAAGTGGGCGGTACGTATCGCGCAAGCGATTGAAGAAAACGAGTTGATCCTGTATTACCAACCGATCCGCGGACTAGGCAGTGGTCCGCAGCGACAACGAATGGAAATTCTGTTACGAATTCAAGAACCCTGCGGCCGTATTTTGGCGCCTGCGCAGTTTATTGCCGCGGCTGAGCGCTTTAAGCTGATGCCTGACATAGATAAAGAAGTGATCCGCAAAGCCTTTTTATGGTTGTCTTTGCACCCCGTGCTTTGGCCTGATCATTGTATTTCGATCAACCTTTCGGGCAATAGTTTAGGCGCCGAAGGTATGGTGGAATATATCGCCCAGCAGCAACACATTTTTGATATTCCAAGCCAATGTATTTGTTTTGAAATTACTGAAACCACCGCGATTCAAAATCGCAATCGTGGTATGGAAATGTTGAAGCAGTTACGTAAACTCGGTTTTTCATTTGCACTGGATGATTTTGGCAGTGGTTTTGCCTCTTATGGCTATCTGCGTGAGCTGCCGGTGGATTATGTCAAAATCGACGGCTGTTTTATTAAGAACCTCGCCGTGAATGCTAAAGACTACGCCATCGTTAAATCGATTCAGGATGTTTGTCGGGTTATGGGAATCGAGACTGTTGCTGAATTTGTTGAGAATCAGGATATTATTGACAGGTTGTTGAGTATAGGCATTAACTATGCGCAAGGTTATGCGATAGGGCGCCCGCAACCCTTAGCTAATTATCGTGAGCAATACGAGATGAGGCTTGCACAACGCGCGTGAAGGATTGCGCTTTTAGCGTGATTATGCCAATTTAGCAAAAGGCGTAATTAACATAGCGATAACAAAGGAATGACTATGGATGGACTCACAGGCAAGGTCGTGATCATCACGGGTGCCTCAGAAGGTATTGGTCGGGCGCTCGCAGTGGCAATGGCGCGAATGGGCTGCCAACTGGTGCTCAGTGCGCGTAATGAAACACGTCTCGCCTCACTCGCTTTAGAAATCGCTAATTATGGTCCGCCTCCTTTTGTATTTGCCGCCGATGTCTCCAGCCCAGAACAGTGTGAAGCCTTAGTTGAAGCTGCAGTTGCGCATTATGGTCATCTCGATATTTTGATTAACAATGCTGGCATGACTATGTGGTCACGTTTTGATGAACTGACTCAGCTCTCGGTGCTTGAAGACATAATGCGGGTGAATTATCTTGGTCCTGCGTATTTAACCCATGCCGCGTTACCGCACTTGAAAGCCAGTAAAGGCCAAGTGGTGGTTGTGGCGTCAGTCGCTGGATTAACGGGCGTTCCTACTCGCAGCGGTTATGCCGCTTCTAAACATGCTGTGATTGGTTTTTTCGATTCTTTGCGGATTGAATTAGTGGATGACAATGTGGCCGTAACTGTCATTTGCCCCGATTTTGTGGTGTCACAAATTCACAAACGCGCCCTTGATGGTGCAGGTAATCCTTTAGGCAAGTCACCGATGCAAGAAGCTAAGATACTGACGGCTGAGCAATGCGCTAATATGATGTTGCCAGTGATTGCAACTCGAGGCCGTCAACTGATTACTTCACTTCGCGGTCGTTTGGGGCGTTGGCTTAAGCTGATCGCACCAGGCTTAATCGACAAAATTGCCCGTAGGGCGATCGCCTCCGGGCACTAAATTTTTTGCCATTACAAGCTATTTGCCACTCTTATTGAGATGCTTAATGATGGATTGTTCAGCCTCACTTTGGGTCGCTTTGTCCCCATTGATATCGATAGTCACAGTCGCGTTATGGCCCGTCATATCCTCTGCAATATGAAACCAATCTGGATGCCAGTAAAAGCTGGCTCCTTCTAGGGTTTGCCAGTTATGTACGCCTGATTTTTCACCTTGATAAATAAGATCTTTTATCGAATAACCCATATATTTACCCCATTAATTTCATGATTGTTAAAAATATAAGAAGCTAGATGGTGCACGTCATCTGAACCTAGGTATGTGCTTTACATCACATTTTCAGGCAAACATAAACCCCGCCAGAGCGAGGTTTATGATCTTAGCGAGATTAAGGTTTAGCACACTTATGGTTTGGTGCACTGGGTTGGCGAACCCACGCCTTTCCACTGTGTAGTGCCATCAGTGAGTGACAGGGGCACAAAGGTCAAACCTTGGCTCATATTGGCGGGTGGCAAGTCGGTTTCTAACTCATACATGCCCATGGGGATAGCCCCTGATGTGGCATTGGCGGCAGTTTGCGAGGCCGCAAGGCTTGAGTAGTGTAGGCCTAACATATCGAAATGGCTGCGCCAATCTTTGCCTGTGAGTTTACTCAAAGACACCAGCATAAAGTCGTTGCCCGGAATATCTTTCACCGTTTTGCCACCGTAGACACTATTGCCTTCAAACGAAAATTGGCCAAAGCCCAGTTTGCTACGATTCGCTTCCCAATCACTGGCGTTATTCGCATATTTACCGAAAATACGACTGTGTTGATACAGCAAGGTAAAGAGATTAAAGCCATTGTTCAGAGTGGTGCCGTCACTGAGCGTCATGCCGTGAGCCTTAAGCGCCATTTGGATGTAAAACGCCATGCGATAACCGTTATGCACTGCATAAGCATTGCTGGCCCAAGGCGCAGTGTATCTGTCTTCACCAGCATCGAGCACCTTACAATTGGCGCCAAACACTACGCGTTTACCACTGGTGTCTGTTGTACCTGCGGCATCGGACATAAACACATAAAAGAGATCCTTGTGGTTCATGTGACCATCGGTCACTGTGCCTGTATTGCCGTCGCGCAGATAATGGGTTTTCCACTTCACCACATAGGGGAAAATATTGTTGGAGTTTTCCCCTGCGCGGCTGCCATAACCTGCCCAGATATCATGATCACTTGCCGCAGCATATTGCACATTGAGACGGTTAGTTTGTAGATTGTGGCCTAACTCATGGTTATCACCCCAACCCGTTGGGTCGATATTCCATGCTGCGTCCCAAGGATTACCGCTACAACCTCCACCACACTGGGCATTTTGGTCATAATTCGCGTGTTGAATGATAGTGCGGGTATGCAGACTATTATCGATACAGTTGTCGCCAAACAGTCCTTTGCAGACCGCTAGTACATCGGCGGGTAAGGATTCACTTAAGCTCTTGCCTTGGATCTTAAGTCCCGCAAGGGTGTAAACGCTGTTGATATGGTCATCGACAATACTTTTGAGTAGCGCATTTACATCGGGCACATCCCCGCCGATGGCGTTTAAAAAGCGGTCGCGACGCAGATGCTGCTCGGCACCATCGGTACGCAAGTCCACATGGGGTAATTCGGTATTTTGGATGCGATCGTTAAAGGCTGCTATTTCTGCAGGGTTTGAAAAATCCATAATGGTCGGATGTTTAGCCACATGCTCAGCGTTGACTTCGACACTTAACGCGCCGCCATCAGCACTCGAAGTATCACCACTGATATACAGATAAATCGGCCCACCGTAGGGGGAAGAAAATTCAAGACTTTGTCCTTGAGCTAAGCGTAGGCGTTGCTGCGCCAACTCCAATGGACCGCGGTAGATTTTCTGCTCATAGGCACGGTTAGTATTACGTCTGTGGTAGTTGAGTTTGATCTCCACATTTGCAGCGCTGCTATCGAGACGAGTCAGTTTAATGGTTTGTCCTGGCAGCGCATACCAGCCCGTGGTCGTCCATTGGCCTGCATAGGGCACGCTAATGGTTTTACGTTCAGTGACAGTCGCAGGATAAGCGTAGTGTGCATTGCTGCCATTGCTGAGGTTAGCTCTGTCGGTAACATATTCACCTAAATCTGGCTGGGCTAAGTTATGGCTACGGGCATAGCTGACGGTCCAATCGGCAAATAGGGCCTGCTGCCATTGGGCGTATTCGCTGTAGGCTATGGGGTAGTCAATCTCGCTGCGATACTTATCGGCGAGCAGCAGTCCGGCCTTCATCAAGGGGAAGTCTGCTTTGGTAAACACATCGATAGCATGGTTATCTAAGGTTTCAGCATTGGCTCGATACCAATCGGCACCCGCTTTGAATGAGTCAACAAAGGCGGCAGTATTACAGCTCAAGTAATTACCGCCGCAGTCGTTGAGTACTGAGGTGTCGAAGCGCCCTTCGTTAAGCTTACCGAGCAAATTATTCACCTTGGCCAGGGCGGTGTCTTCGACCAAAATATCGGTCACACTGAGGTTATTGGCATTGAGTTTTGACCAGTAATTGCCAGAGGTAGAAAGCCCCATCTCAAGGTAAAGTGGCGACAGTATTGGGCTTTCATTACGCCAGTAGTTAGAGAGCAACAAGGGAATTCCTGCCGCTTTGGCCTTGGCGATCGCGGCTTTTATGCCTGCAAAACCGAGTGACTGACGGTCTAAGTCACTAATGATAATCAGATCCGGTTTCAGTGTGTTGATACAGTTGCTTAACTCGCTGTAGTCACAGGTATTTGCTGTATTAATGCTATGGGCTGCGGGGTAGTTGTTTGTAAGCCAAGTGCGGATCCCTTCATTATGGGGAAAGTACCAACTGTCAACCTTGCTCGGCATTTGGGCGGTCACTATGCTGAGGCCGTCTTTTTTATCGGCACCTTTGGTCAGCCAGCCTAAAAGATTTTTCAATAAAGTATCAGTTTGCGCCGAAGTGTTGACAGAAAATAGATTTCCTCCCATGGCCGCATATCTTTGCCCCTGTTGCTCGCCCGCCATCACTAACCCACGAACGGCGCTTTCCCCACTGCCATCGACATTTGATGGCAAGACTGTAAAAGTGTTCTCCGGCATAAAGCTCGAAAAGGTAATTGAGTCATGGGTTGGATGCCAAGAGATGCTGCTACCGACACCTTGATATAGCTGATTTATCTGGGCTTTACGTTTGATGTCGATATTAGCGAGTTCGGCGATGCTGAAATCAATTAACTCACTCGCATTGGCAAGCCTGTGGTCTTGGTGCTTAATGGCATTTTCGGCATTACTGATAAATGTCGGCGTGATAGTGCAATCGGCCGTCATGGCCGCAGTGGTGTAAGTCAGCACATTGAGTGTGCCACCACAGCCAGTAATGCCCTCAAGTGTAAAGCCGGTATCGGCTGTAATGCTAAAAATAGCGCTTTTGCCAGACTCCACTTTTTGGCTGCTTGGACTCAGTGCGCCACCTATTACCGATAGGCTGCTGGCGGTGTATTGCACCAGCGCGGGAGGTTGGACTGGCGGCTGAGTGGGTGTTGTCGTGCCAGTATCTTCTGAGCCGCCACCGCATCCGCTAAGCAGTATGGCAATGTAGGCATAAAGTAGTCTAATCCTCATGGGGAGTCCTTGAACCTTGTGTATTTAACATTTGGTTGACATTGTATCTTGTTGCTCCTGTTTTCAATAGAATTAATTATATAATTTTATTGAAAATCATGATGTTATATTTGACGCTTGTCAAAAAACAGGCACAAAAAAACCGGCTTCTTGCCGGTTTTTTAATAGAGATATTAATTAATCTTGCTGTTCACGTGCGATTGCGCGATAACCAATATCGGTACGGAAATACACATCATCCCAGTGAATTTCATCAACCAATTTATAGGCGGCTTTTTGCGCTTCGGTGACTGTGTTACCCAGTGCCGTCGCACACAATACGCGACCGCCGTTGGTAACGACGTGGCCGTTTTTCATCTCAGTGCCCGCATGGAACACTTTGCCATTGTTATCGCCAAGGCTGAGACCGTCAATCACATCAAATTTGCGATACTCATCTGGGTAACCGCCAGCGGCCAATACCACGCCCACGGCTGCGCGCTCGTCGTATTCAGCTGTCACTTTATCTAACTCGCCACGGGTGGCGGCTAAACAAAGTTCCACTAAGTCAGACTTTAAACGCATCATAATCGGCTGAGTTTCTGGATCGCCGAAGCGGCAGTTGTACTCGAGTACTTTGGCGCTGCCATCGGGCGATATCATCAAACCCGCATACAGGAAGCCTGTGTAGATATTGCCTTCTGCCGCCATACCATCAACCGTTGGGCGAATGACGTTCGCCACAGTCCAATCGTGTACCGCTTGGGTTACCACAGGTGCTGGCGAGTAAGCGCCCATGCCGCCCGTGTTTGGGCCGTAATCGCCGTTATCACGGGCTTTATGATCTTGGCTGGTGGCCATTGGCAGAATGTTTTTACCATCGACCATCACGATAAAGCTGGCTTCTTCGCCCTTGAGAAACTCTTCAATCACTACGCGCGAACCCGCCTCGCCAAACTTGTTACCGGCGAGCATGTCATCAATTGCGGCATCGGCTTCAGCTTGGTCTTGGGCAATAATCACGCCTTTACCTGCGGCTAAACCGTCGGCTTTAATGACCACTGGATAACCAGTGGTGGCCGTTAATTCACGCACGAAGGCTTTAGCATCGCTGATTTCAGTGCAGTTTTTGTAACCCGCTGTTGGAATATTGTGGCGGGCTAAAAAATCCTTAGTGAAGGCTTTTGAACCTTCGAGTTGGGCTGCGGCCTTAGTTGGGCCAAAAATCGATAAACCTGCGGCATTGAAAGCATCGACGACACCGATCACGAGCGGCGCTTCAGGGCCGACTATGGTCAGTTCAATCTTATTAGTTTTCGCAAAATCGAGCAGAGCAGGGATGTCGGTGGCGCTGATCGCCAGATTTTCAACATTAGGTTCTAGGGCTGTGCCCGCATTGCCGGGTGCTACATAAACGGTATCAACTTGAGCCGATTGAGCGGCTTTCCAAGCTAGGGCATGTTCGCGGCCGCCGCCACCAATGATTAACACTTTCATGGTTAAAACTCCCACACATCGCAAAGGAAAAGGCCCTAATCGCTAGGGCCAAGTTTAATTTAAGTTGTTATCAATGACGGAAGTGGCGCATGCCTGTCATCACCATGGCCATGCCGTGCTCGTCTGCAGCAGCGATGATTTCAGCATCGCGCATTGAGCCGCCCGGTTGGATGATACAGCTAATGCCCGCAGCCGCTGCGGCATCGATACCGTCACGGAAGGGGAAGAAAGCATCGGACGCCATCACAGAGTTCACCACTTCTAAGCCTTCATCTGCGGCCTTGATGCCGGCGATTTTAGCGCTGTAAACGCGGCTCATTTGGCCAGCGCCGACACCGATAGTCATGCCGTCTTTGGCATAAACGATGGCGTTAGATTTAACGAACTTCGCCACTTTCCAGCAGAACATTAAGTCTTTCAGTTCGCTTGCAGTCGGTTGACGTTTAGAAACCACTTTGATGTCTTCTAAACCGACCATGCCTTGGTCGCGATCTTGTACCAGCAAGCCGCCGTTAACACGTTTGTAGTCTAAGGTTTGGGTCTTAGTATTCCATTGACCACATTCTAATAAACGCACGTTGGTCTTTTTCGCAACCACATCGCGCGCCGCTTGGCTAACGCTTGGGGCGATAATCACTTCAACGAATTGACGCTCAACGATCGCACTCGCCGTCGCAGCATCTAATTCGCCGTTGAAGGCGATAATGCCACCGAAGGCTGAGGTTGGGTCAGTTTGATAAGCGCGGTTATAGGCATCGAGTAAGTCTTTACCTAAGGCCACACCACAGGGGTTAGCGTGTTTAACGATAACACAGGCGGGTTCCAAGAATTCTTTTACGCACTCAAGGGCGGCATCGGTATCGGCAATATTGTTGTAAGACAAGGCTTTGCCTTGCAACTGAATCGCGGTAGCCACAGAAGCTTCATCAATTTTAGTGTCAACATAGAAAGCCGCTGCTTGATGGCTGTTTTCGCCATAGCGTAAGTCTTGTTTCTTCACTAATTGGGTGTTGAACGTGCGTGGGAACTTAGAATCAGCAAAGCATTCGTCCGTGCTGTGTGCAGGAACCATAGTACCGAAGTAGTTGGCGATCATGCCATCGTAACCCGCAGTGTGCTCAAAGGCCGCAATCGCTAAATCGAAACGCGTCGCATGGGTCGTGCAGCCATTGTTAGCCGTCATTTCTGCAAGTACGCGATCGTAATCGGCCGCATTCACCACGATAGTCACATCTTTATGGTTTTTCGCCGCAGCGCGCACCATAGTTGGACCGCCAATATCGATATTTTCGATAGCGTCTTCTAAGGTACAACCGGCTTTAGCCACAGTTTCAGCGAAGGGATAAAGGTTAACCGCAACTAGATCGATGGCATTGATATTGTTATCGGCCATCACGCTTTCATCAAGACCGCGGCGCGCTAAAATGCCGCCGTGCACTTTAGGGTGCAGCGTCTTAACGCGACCGTCCATGATCTCAGGGTGTCCTGTGTAATCAGATACTTCGATAACAGGCACGCCGTTATCCGCTAACAGGCGAGCGGTGCCGCCAGTTGATAACAGCTCCACACCTTGGGCGTGAAGTGCTTTGGCGAACTCGAGAATTCCGGTTTTATCTGAAACGCTTAACAGCGCGCGACGAATGGGTCTGGCATTATTTGCAGCAGTCATTTGGGTACAGGGTCCAGTTATTTTAGTTTCAAGGATCTTTCGGAAAACAGAACAGCCTTAACGCTGTACTGCTTTCCAAAAGTCCCTTGGTCCTATTTTTACTTTATTAGTTAACTTTTTATCCCTTCGTCACAGCGCGCGTATTCTAGCGTAAAACTCGATTTACGGGTGTTTTTTCTGCGTGATTTCACAATATTCATATCAGAACAAAGCGGCATTGCCGTCTTGGCTTTCAGTAAAGTTAAAATTACCTCTTGACCTTGGAGTAGGCTCCAAGGTTTATACTTGCATTATTGAGTTGTATGCTGGAAATGATCCCTGAGTTGTGGGCTATTTCGCAAAGGATGAAGACATGTATCGTATTGGTGAATTGGCGGATTTATGTGAGGTGAAAGCCGACACGTTAAGATTCTACGAGAAGCACGGCCTACTCGCGCCGTCGAGCCGTACTGAGTCTGGCTATCGAGTATATACCGAGGCCGATGCTGCGCGATTACGCTTTATTTTACGGGCGAAAGCTGTGGGTTTTACCCTCAATGAAATCAGTGAATTGCTGTCAATTGAACTCGATAAATCTAACCGAGTCTGTGCCGATGTAAAAGGCATGGTTGATTGTAAATTGGCTCAAGTACAGGCCAAAATTGCTGAGCTGAATCATTTTCAAGCGAGTTTACAAAGCTTGTCTGATGCTTGCTGTGGTGGGCCACGTAGCGCCGAACATTGCTCTATTTTAGAGGCGTTGGAGTCCAGCACTGAGCGGGTACGCGTTGAGCATCACTCTCATAATGTAAATCAGTACCAAGCGCACCAGAATCATCACGGCAAAGCCATTTATGAAGAGTCAGGGAATTAATTATGTTACTGAAGAATTTTATTGATCTGTTTTTAGACTCGGCGCCTTGGCTGTTACTAGGCCTGATTTTAGCTGGGCTATTAAAAGTATTCGTGCCAATGGCGTGGATGCAAAAGCAGCTCGGTGGTCACGGTTTTAAAACCGTAGTGAAAGCGGCGCTGCTTGGCGCACCTTTACCTTTGTGTTCTTGTGGCGTTATTCCCGCAGCAGTTGGACTGCGTCGCTCTGGTGCATCTAAAGCGGCCACCACCTCCTTTTTAGTCTCAACCCCTGAAACGGGCGTCGATTCCATCGCGGTTTCTTATGTGTTACTTGGCCCCTTTATGGCAATCATTAGACCGATTGCGGCCATTACCAGTGCGATAGTGGCGGGCTTACTCGTTGGTCGCGATGATGACGATGGCAAGTCAGTGGTTAAGGTAGATACTCAATCAGATAAGCCATTAGAGGGGGAGGCATCAGTGGCGTCTTGCTGTGCCTCAAAATCAGTGGCTCAGCCAGAGATGGTAAAAGCCGAAGCGGTTAAAAGCTGCTGCTCATCGACTACGCCTACGATAACGCCCGTAAAGTCTTCCTGCTGTGGTAATGACGGTGTTGATGCTCCTGCAGCCGAGCCAAAGCCGAAGATCAAAATGACGCCTATGGTGGCGCCGAGCTTAATGGCAGGTTCTTCAAGTGTTATGGCTGTTGGCGGTCAAACCATGGGATCTGTTCAAACTATGGGTTCTGTGGTTAAGGTTAACGCTGCTAAAGCAGAAAGCGTGGGGTCATGTTGTGGCAGTCAAACCACAGAGCCTGAAAAAATAGTGGTGGTGAAAAAAGGCGCTTGCTGTGGTGGCAGTGCTAAGGATGCTGAGCAGGTTAGTGCTAACACTGCAGGCGATAGCTGCTGTGCGTCTACTCAAGATATGGCGACTGAGTTTAAGTCGCAATCGGTACTCAGTCGTGTTGGAATTGGTCTTAAATATGCGGCAACGGATTTAGTGCGTGATACTACGCTGTGGCTGCTAGTGGGCTTATTTTTCGCAGCTCTGGTACAAACCTATGTGCCGGCTGACTTTTTAGCTAAATGGGGCGATGGCATTCTGGCTATGCTAGTGATGGTGCTCGTTTCTGTGCCTATGTATATTTGCGCGACCGCATCGACACCGATTGCCGCTGGATTATTATTGGCGGGTGTGTCACCGGGTGCTGTACTCGTGTTTATGATGGCAGGTCCGGCAACCAATATCGCGACTTTAGGCATAGTGGCTAAAGAGCTAGGTAAACGTGCGCTGTGGGGCTACCTTGGCGGTGTGATTGGCGTGGCCTTAGTGGCCGGTATGTTGGTCAATTATCTGGTTAATACCTTTGGTTTTGTGGTGATGCCACAAATTGGTGAAGAGCACCAAATGTTACCTCAATGGTTAGTGGCAACCTCTGGCATAGTGCTGGCGTTACTCATGGCAAAAGTGGTTTTTGAGAAGATCCCAAGAAGCTGGGTTCGCCGCAACGATTGCTGTTCTTAGTCGATTCATATTCCGCTAAGCAGTATCAAACACATAAACATCCCAGTGTTGTTGCTAACACTGGGATTTTTTATGGGATTGATTTGCAAACCTATCAGTATTTGTTTGCTTTTTTAACGTCGATAAACGTAGGCGGCCTGTCGGCTTCAGCCTTGTTAATTGATTAGGATGGGAAGGAGCTTATCTCTGCCAAGGTTAAGTTGCGCCATTTCCCTACATCGATATCTAAGGCCACTGCGCCAATTTGCGCCCTGTGTAGGGCAACCACTTTATTGCCCACGGCGGCAAACATCCTTTTGACTTGATGAAACTTGCCTTCGGTGAGCGTGAGTAGCACGGTTTTTTCATCCACTTGCTGCAGTGTTGCTGGCAGAGTGAGGGCGGTTTCGCCCTGTAGATTTAGCCCTGCGGCAAACTTTGCGGCTATGGCTGCAGTCGCTTCGCTGTTGAGTGGATCTCGCAGTTGGACACGATAGATTTTTTCGCACTGATATTGAGGCGAGATAATATTAAACGACCAGCGGCCATCGTCAGTCAGTAGCACTAAGCCTGTGGTATCAGCATCTAGGCGGCCAACGATGTGCAGGTCAAATGCGCGATCGATATCGAGCAGATGAAATAGCGAAGGGTAGGCTCCATCCACATTTGAGCACAAGGTATTAGCTGGTTTGTGCAACATGATATAGCGAGATGGGCGTGGCGCTAGCGGCTTTCCATTAAGACTGACAGTATTATTTTCATGCACTTGCATTGCGCAGTCTGTCACGATAGCGCCATTGACTGTGATTGAGCCGCTAAGAATGGTGACTCTTGCGGCTTTGCGATCAAGATCTGTGCTTTTACAGAGGAATTTATCGAGGCGCATAGTGAAATCTCAGGAAAAACAGTCAGCACAGGTGTTTAAGTAAGCTGCATTATCGCGACTTAGGGAGGATAAGCAACTGCTCTGTCTGAATGTTAAAACTAAGCGTACTGATTTTTAACATTATGACCTTTGTGGATCATCTTGCTGTTCGTTTTGTGTTGATTTGACCGCAGATGTTTTCTATTTGAGCCACTCGATGAGCATATCGTTCATTAAGTGGCTGCTTATTGAGTTGCAGTGCAATGTATTTTATGGGACTTGTTAAGGCGAGGAAAAACTTGGCTTAGTGTTAATAAGTAATTGAGCAAAAATGTAAATACTGCTCAGAATACAGCATATTCCTAAATAAATGAGTAAGCCGAACTCCGTTTGGCCAAAACTGCTGGCCACTAATGGGCCTATCACTGACCCCACCGAATAGCTCAGTAGCATCACTTGAGTCGCTGAAACAATTTGGCTAGCAGGCAAGTCGTCACAAGCTAAGCTGATTGCAATCGGGTAAAGGGCAAAAGCGCTGGCGCCAAGCAAGAGAAATCCAATAATCAGTGTCATATTTGAATGCTGAGTGAGTAGCAATAATGCTGCGACACCCAGTAGGCAAAAGCTTACTATCAAGCCACTTTTGTTAACTCGAGGAGATAAATAACTGACTAAAGGTTGTACCAGCATGCCACCTACAATGATGAGGGCCATAAATTGTCCTGTTTGCTGATCAAGCCCCATATCCAGTGCCACATAGATGGGAAGTAAACCATAGATAGGGCCAAGCAATAATCCAGAGACTAAACATCCCATAATGGCAGGCTGACTTAGGTTTTTTAGCGCAGACAATGACATTGATTGTTGTTCGCTTACCTGAGGTTGACCACGTTTTACCAGTAGTGCGGGTAAACTTGCCGCGGCTAATAATCCCATGATCACTAGGTAAGGTAGATTGCCCTTTGTACCTAAATAATCAATGGCTAATTGTCCTAAGGCAGTGCCTCCATAAAGCGCTGTCATATAAAGTCCAAGCCGCTTAGCGCGTTGCTTTTGGGTATCGGCCATTAATAGCCATGATTCAACCACCACAAAAATTCCTGCAACCGCAAATCCCGCTATAAGTCGAGAGGCTAACCAGACTCCACTTTTGGGGATTAATATCATAGCGACAACGCTGCAAAGAAGGATATTCAAAAAAAGGATAAAGGCTTTACTGTGGCCGATACGGGCAACAACAGGAGCAATACAAGGCGCCCCCAGTAATAAACCTAAATAAAAAATACTGGCCAGTAATGGAGCAAGTGAGGTGCTGAGTTCGAAAAAAGTGAGCGACAGTGGGATTAAGCTCATCAGGTAGCCTGATGCCAAAGCAAACAAACTTAACCCTGCTACGGGGACGAAAAGGCTGGGCTTTTGAGCCGACTGAGTTAAGGCAATTTTTTCCACGGCGGTTCCGAAAACAGACAAATATTATACGCTAGGCGGGGTTGCGGTCGCGACTTTAGGCTGGATCGCTGACAGGGTAAAGTGAGTTAGATTGACTGTGGTGGTGAATAATATTTGTGTTTACTATTCATGTAGATATTGGGTTTTCTATGTTGCCTTGTTGCAATACGTTTGTGTTGGTCGCTTGCTGTTCACTGCGTCGCAGTTTTAGTGCACATTCAACGATACCTAGATTCGATTTAGCGCTACACACATTCAATTTTGTGCCAAATTTGGGGAATAATACCTAATCCTACCAATGATCAGAAGGTATGATTAATTAGTTGATTATCACCTTGGTAGAAAGTGTGGCGTGATCTATATCTCAGTTTTAAACATTAATTAAATTACAACGTGGGCAAGGTTTTGTTCGATCTTTGTCCGTTTGAAATTTTAAAACAAAGGTGTCGATCAGAATTTGGTGATTATTGTCGCTAATCGGCCGTTTGTGCGTGCTAGCCCAGCAATAAATGTTGTTGCCAAGTGATAAAATTACAAAATAAACCGCTTTGCCAAGTGTGATCTATGCCCTAAATTTGCGTCAAAATAAAATGGTATTAAGGTTGTAACCATGTCTTTAACAGATTCAAGTACTGCTCCACCTAATAAAGCTCCCGTCAGCGAGGGGCTCGATAAGAAAAAAATGCTGATCCTAGTGGCTGATATTGTGCTGTTATTTGCACTTTATTACGGTTTACCTTTCGAACAAGGGGTGAATACTGGGCTGGCCATTTTGTTCTTTGCAGCGATTCTTTGGCTGACCGAAGCGATTCACATCAGTATCACTGCGATTCTCGTTCCTATACTCGCCGTATTCTTTGGGGTGTTTGAAACCAAGGAGGCGATGAGTAACTTTGCCAATCCCATCATTTACTTATTCTTTGGTGGTTTCGTATTGGCTGCGGCCTTGCACCATCAAAAGATTGATACCCTCATAGCGCAAAAGCTGCTGCTAGCCTCTAAGGGCAAACTCAGTATCGCTTGTTTGATGCTGTTTGGAGTAACTGCGCTGCTATCTATGTGGATCAGCAATACCGCGACCACGGCGATGATGTTGCCATTGGCACTCGGGATTTTGCAGCAGCTCGACCGCGAAAAATACCACAGCACCTATGTATTCCTTCTGCTTGGTATTGCCTATTCGGCCAACATAGGCGGTATCGGTACTTTAGTGGGTAGCCCACCGAATGCGATTGCTGCGGCTCAAGTGGGCTTAAGTTTTAGTGATTGGCTGAAGTTTGGTATTCCAACCGTTATCCTCATGCTACCTATGATGTTGATTGCCTTGTATTGGTATTTTAAGCCTGATCTTTCTGCCAAATTCGATGTGAATGTTGAAGCTCAGAAGCTGACATTTCAGGGGAAATTTACTCTGCTTATCTTCCTGACTACCGTATGTTGCTGGATTTTCAGTGTGCCGTTAGCCAAGGCATTAGGTGGCATCACTCAGTTTGATACCATAGTCGCCTTAGGGGCCGTCGTTTTACTCTCGGGCTTAGGTTTGGTCGGCTGGAAGAAAATTGAATCGACCACAGATTGGGGCGTACTCATATTGTTTGGTGGTGGTTTAACACTGAGCGCAGTACTAAAAACGACTGGCACCAGCGTATTTTTAGCTCACTGGATGACAGATATTTTCGGTAGCACTCACATGTCGTTGTTCGTTTTTGCTGTGATTGCTTTTGTGGTGATGTTGACTGAATTTGCCAGTAACACCGCCAGCGCTGCACTATTAGTGCCTGTATTTGCTGCGATTGCTGAGGCATTAGGCATATCGCCTGTAATGTTATCTGTGCTGATTGGTATTGCAGCTTCTTGCGCCTTTATGCTGCCGGTGGCGACACCGCCCAATGCTATCGTTTATGGTTCTGGCCATATCAAGCAATCGGAAATGGTGCGAGTGGGTATGATCATCAACTTTATCAGTATGATAGTCTTGGGTATTATCGCCCATACCTTCTGGGATATTTAACACTGATATAGTTCATGGAAACTTTGTGTTTTAACGTTGCCGCTATAATAGTATTCGCCTTATGAAGAGCATAGGGCGGATACGCATTTTGTTTGTAGCAGAGTCGTTGTACCGAGTTTTTGGGCTTAGTGTTTCGAAGCTTACTCTATGCTTATGTTTTGCACTTAATTTGAGGTTAAGTTGCGACTAAAAGTATTTGCGCTATAAATTGCTTGATGTTGATAACGTAGATAAAAGATTTCTTTTACGTTGATGATATCAATCTGTTCAATATCATTTTTATATAATACGGGAGTGGTATCGCCTTCAGTGACAGTAACGGCTTGTAAAATAATAGGCTTATCTGTCATGGCAAAAAACACTTCTGCTTGCTGTAAATTCTCTGAAAGATAAACATAAGCTGTCTGCGGCTCGGCAGAATTATGATCACTGCGAGTAAAGGCGATCCCTTGCTCGAATGGGCGAATGCATTGCTGAGTTTCATCGTTCCAAGTCCCTCCCTTGTCGAGACAAGTATCAATTGTGAGATGTTGTTGTAAACCCCATCCTGTCACCACTAGCAAGAGTACTGCGCCCAGTAAGAACATTGCTTTTTTCAATTTTCGTTACCTTTACAAAATTAGCTCGGCTGAGCGTTTGTATCTTAGCTCAATCCTCTTATTTATAGGCATTTAACCATTGGTTAAACGCTGAGGAGGGTAAAGCTCCGGCTTGCTGGGTGAGTATGTGGCCTTGTTTAAAAATCATTAAGGTTGGAATAGATCGAATATTAAATTGAGCCGCGAGGGCTTGCTGTTCTTCAGTATTGATTTTACCGAAGCGAAATTGAGGCTCCCAAGTTTTAGCTGCTGCAGAAAATATTGGCGCAAAACTTTTACAGGGCCCACACCAGCTGGCCCAAAAGTCAACGACAAGGGGAAGCTCTGATTTATTAGCATGGTTGGCAAAGTTTGCGCTATTGAGTTCAATTGGCGCAGCCGTAAAGACACTGAGCTTACATTTACCGCAAGTGGGTTGTTGGTTTAAACGCTCATCGGGAACGCGGTTTAACGTATCGCAATGGGGGCAGGCAATAATCATGGCAAAGCTCCAAAATAAAACGTTTATATGACTTATATATTGGGCTAACCGACAGTAATTTAAAGAGCGAGTGATGATGTTATCGCCCATGATGACCTTATTATTAAGGATAAAGAAGTGAACCGAGCTGCAGAAATGTTTAGATTGCGCCGACAAGCCCGCTCTTCGGTGATAAAATCCTGCGCAAAGTTGAATATCACGCCCTAAGTGCGAACAAGAAAAGAGAATGAAGATATGACTGAATTAGAAGTAATCGATCTGCAAGTGGGCGAAGGAAAAGAAGCGGTAAAAGGCGCACTAATCACCACCCAATATCGTGGATTTTTGCAGGATGGTACCCAATTCGATTCATCCTATGATCGGGGTCAGGCGTTTCAATGTGTAATTGGTACTGGCCGTGTGATTAAAGGCTGGGATCAAGGTATTATGGGGATGAAAGTCGGTGGCAAACGTAAGTTGTTAGTCCCAGCTCATTTAGCCTATGGCGAGCGTCAAGTGGGGGCACATATCAAACCAAATTCTGATCTCACCTTTGAGATCGAATTGCTCGAAGTGCTGACTCGCGACTAAGCGTGACAGGACTGCGAGAGTCTGTGTAAGCTCGATTGAGCCAATATGATTCTGGCTCATCTTGTACTCCTCGCTATGTTGCTTCGGCATAGGGTGATTTACACTAGACTCAATTTTCCCACTTAAAGGAAAGAGATTTGTCGTGGCTTCGGATACTGCAGCAGAGTTAATTGCGCAACTTCAGGCTGAGATCACTCAGCTAAAAAGTGAAAACGCTCATTTAGCAGCGTTGAATTATCGTGCCGAAGAAAAACTCTTTGCGGCCCTCGATGGTAATGGTTTATGTCTATGGGAACAGCATATTCCAAGCGGAAATTTAACCATATTTAACATGCGCTGGGGTGAAATGCTCGGGTTTAGTCCTGAAGAGTTTGTTGCCCATGTTGATATCTGGAAAAGTAAATTACACCCCGAAGATAAAGAATGGGTGATAAAAGCCTTTGAAGATCATGTGAATGGTCAAGCCGATTACTATCAAGCAGTTCACAGAATGCTACACAAAGATGGCAGTATAACCTGGGTGTCCGATCGTGGGCGTATTGTCGAGCGCTTAGCTGATGGAACACCATTGCGAATGATGGGCAGCCATATCGATATTACTCAAGAAAAGCGCTACGAAATAGATTTAGCCCGCTTAGCCCACAGTGATCCACTCACCAACTTAATGAATCGCCAAGCTATTGCCAAAGTATTCGATGAATCCTCGCAACCAGGTATTCGCGGTGCGTTATTTTTTATCGACCTTGATGGTTTTAAAGCGTTAAATGACCGTCACGGCCATAAGTTTGGTGACAGCCTGTTGATGCACGTTGCGCATACTTTGGTATCTCATGCAGGTGAATTTGCGCATATCGCACGGTTAGGGGGTGACGAGTTTGTGATATTACTGCCGTCATTTGATCGTGAATCTTTAGGGGCACTCGCACAATCATTGCTCGATGTTTATCGAGATAAATTCCTGCTAGAAGGTTGTGAAGTGGAGGTAGGCCTGAGTATCGGTATTGATATATTTGGCTCTGGTGATAGTTTTGCCGAGAGTTGTGATCGCGCGGATGCCGCCATGTATCGCGTGAAACACCAAGGAAAGCATGGATATTGTTTTTATCAGTCGTCGGAATAATGTTCCAAGCCTGCTGATCTTAGTAATACTTAATTTAGATTTGATTACAGTGCCTTATTCGAACAAAAAACCACCTTTAATGGTGGTTTTTTGTTTTTTAGCTTTTTAAGCGTAGTGTCATCAGCTTATGGAGTTACAAAATTAAATGGTTGATGGCAACTGACACAATAGTTTTCAGATTTTTTGTGTACATGGTGGCACTTACTGCAATCAGTTTCGGTGTCGAAGTGGCGATTTTTATGGGGATTGGTTGGTTTTACATCCGCCGTTTTTTCCGCTAATTTCTTAGTGTTGTGGCATTGTACACACTTGAGCATAGGGACTGCTTGTCGTTCTTCTGCACCATGGCAGCTTGCACATTTAAGGCCTTTCGCCATATGAGTTTGATCGAGTAAAGTACTCTCTTTAGCGAACGCGCTGCCAGCGAAAATACCCAAAATAATAGCCAATATAATTGTTAAGTTTTTCATTGTTTGATCCCATTATTCATTTCACAGGATGCCAAAATGTGAGGCATCCATTATTGATGACTATGTGTTCTATAGCTTTGCTACATATTTGCCAGCTAAATAGCCGAAGGTGTAGCAGCGACCTAAAGACAAGCCAAATACCGTTAATGGGTAGTCAACGCCACCGTAGAAACCTGCTCCTAGGTTACCAACAATGAATAAACCTGGAATTTCCTTACCATCGGCATCAAGTACTTGGTGGTTGTCGTTAACGAGAATTCCTGAACATAAAGTAGAAATACGCATACGACGGTGAATACCGTAAAACGGTGGTTTGAGCACTGGTACCATTTTGCTTCTAGGTTTACCGAAGTCCTCATCTTTACCTTTTTTGCACAGCTCGTTATAACGGTTAACGCTGGCAACAAAGGTTTTTGGATCGCACTCTAACTTCACAGCCAATTCTTCTAATGTGTTAGCTGAATGGGTGTTGATCAAAGAGGGAAATACTCCTGTTTTCTCATCAGGAACTTCAGGCATATAAACTTTAAGCTCTTCAGGAGAATAGAGGTGGCCAGGCCAATCCTTCGCTTGCGTCATATAGTCAGAATCAAATACTTGTGAGTAATGCCCCGCATTCTGCTCATCTTTCAAGTAGTTATTCATTAGAGACATCTCAACCTTCTCATTCACAAAGCGCTCACCTTTACGGTTTACCGCTAAGAATGGCATGTCACACATGGAAGCCGGGCCGGCATCGAAGTCGTGCAACATTTTGGTATGTCCAACAGGTTCAATAACGCCGCCAGCCCAATAGGCCATAGCAAAACCGTCACCGGTACGATCCATTTGTTTACGTTCAAAGTTTTTCAGTTCGGGGATGAAGAAGTCACACATGGCTTTGTTATTTTGATAGTCGCCAGAGGACAGAATGACACCTTTCTTCGCCATGTATTTGTGGTACTTACCATCACGAGTTTGAGCAATGACGCCGATGACTTTTCCTGACTCATCCTGGATTAATTGTTGTGCAGGAGTATTAAAGAAAAACTTAACGCCTGCTTTTTCCGCTGTTTTAGCTAATGCGCGGATAGCATCACCCGTGGTGTAGGGTTTAGGGCCGCAGAAAGAAGTGATAAAATTTAAACGGTCATCAGTATCAGCAATTCCGCGAATACCGTGCTGCACTTTAGTTCCTTGGTCAACAATCTGGCCGCCACCTTGTTTAACTCTATCGATAACCCAAGTGACAGCTTCACCTGAATTGTAAGCCCATTGCTTAAGAAGACCGGGATGTGAACGGTGCGCGTTATCCGCCATTAAACGGCTAACTAAAGCTTCAATTGCTGATTTATCACTGTTTTTCAGGTCAATCCCTGAACCAGTGTTTCCTTGAGAGACTGGAATGGCTTGCTTTTGTAAACACGCAACGGTTGCACCACTTTCTCTGGCGGATAGAGCCGCAGGCACACCAGAGGCTCCAGCACCGACGACGACGACATCAAAGGTTTGGGTTGTTGCAATATCTTTATCAGCAATAGGTTTTGGCTTAGGTAGAAAATTGAGCGTTGCGCCGCCAATTTCGCCATATTCAGTGCCAACTTGAAGTGGTGCAGCACTCGCTGAAGCAATACCAAGACTTGCAAAGGCTAAGCCACCACTTCCCACTGCAGCTCGAGTTAGGAAACTTCTTCGAGATATACCATTCTGAAGCACGCTAGCAGTGTATTGATCGATTTCTTTCGGTTTCTGTGAATGCTCTTTACTCATTTTGATACTCCTTGGGTCCTCATTGCTAAGGTCGATATGACATCGTTAGCAACGACAATGGATCTGGCCATAACCGCATGTGATTTGTTTGCTTTAAAAACTAGAAGTGCAGTTGCGTGAAAGTGATTAAATTCTCATTCATTAACAACATACGTTTAAATGTATGACATATGACAATAAACCAAAAGAGGTATTAATTACATCTTTGCAGTGCTTCACAAAATGCTGGCATTTTGAGCGATGAATGTGATTATTCTTTTTAAAACAATCTAATATAGGACTTTATTGAATGAATAAGTTTGGCGACGCGGGAAATATGAGCGTCTGATTTTATGCATGTTTAAGTAGTTAACAAATAGGGACTATTTATAAATAAACATGATTTGAGGTAGGCCACCTCAACAATATTGAGGTGGCCTTTGGGCTTTAATGCCCTAGGGATTATTTAGGTGTTACACAGGTAAAATTGGCGGCATCTTCAATATTGCCTATGCCATTATATTTTGCGAATTGGGGGTATGGGCAGAGGACCCGAGTTCTGCTTTTTGACCAATCACTGGGTAATTCGGCATTTTCAGGGCGGACTGAAGCCGTGATGTTTTGGGGTTCGACTCCTTTTTCAACCCAGTCAACCAATGCGCGGATCATGTTAAATTTATCTGTGGTAGGACCGCTGCCGCAATGATTCATCCCAGGGATAAGGAATAAACGGGCGAAGGTTTCTGCGTGCCCAGCATTGGCCTCGGCTAATTCGTTATACCAGTTCACTGTATCATTGGCTGAAAATACGGGGTCAGATGTTCCATGGAACAACATCATCTTAGCGCCGCGATTTTTTATGACCGAAAGATCCGTTGGCTGGGGCGGTGTCATAAAGTCTATACCCGATTCGGAGTAAATCGAATCCGTGGCATAGATCCGTTGGGTATCCTCATCCATGCTAAATGATTGCACAAATTCCAAACTGGATTGTTCAGTTGCACCATTAAAGGGGGTTGGTGGCGAACTAAAAATAAAACCAACGGCACCAGGGTCTCGATTGAGCGCCATGTTATATTCCCAGGAAGCCCAACCAGATGCGCCGATACCCGCATCGTATGGGAAGTCAGTATAAATGGCTTCACCTGTCTTGCTGTTATGGGGCCCTGCCATGATATTGCCGAGTACCTGCTTTTGCTCTGCTGTTAAGCAGGTATTATCTCTGTCACTTGAACAGGTTGGAACATCACGTTCAAGGTCAAAGGTCTTTTGACAGGAATAGGTGTCGGTAATAATGCCATCGCTCACACCGTCAAGGGCATCACACTGCTCGAGGACTTTTTGGGAAACGAGGGAGAATTCTTCAGGGGTAATGGCGGTTTGTAGTGTGGCTAAAATATCAGGACCATCAAATTCAACCAGCTTTGAATACTCTTGAACACCATACATTTGCGCTACTGCAGCTTTAGGTAAGTTAAATCCAGGGTTGCCTACTAGAAAGCCATCGTACATATCGGCAAAACGACTGGCCGCGACCATAGTGTGTCTACCACCGTTAGAACAACCGGCAAAATATGATCTATCAGGTTGCTTACCATATGCTTTTTCTATTAAAGCTTTCGCCATTGGCGTTAATTCGGCCACAGCATTGTAACCATAGTCAAGCCTTGCTTGAGGATCTAAACCAAAGAAAGGGATTGGTGCTGGATGCCCCATATCAGAACTTATCACAGCGAACCCTTCATTGAGGGCGGCAGAATCTGGGCCTGCGGAAAACACTAAGCGGCCAACCGCCTTAGCGATCGAACCGTCGAGGCCGCCATTGGCTTGATAATAGAATCGACCATTCCAGTTAGTGGGTAAACGCATTTCAAAGCCGATCGCATAGCGGGTTTCTCCCGCAATGCCAGTTCCCATCCTTTCATTCATATAACCCGTCACTAAACAATGTTCTGGTGCTCGGTAACGTTCAGTAGCGCTATATTCAACATTGCCAGCCGCAATAATTTGTGAGTTCGTTATCACAGTATTTTTGAAATTATATTGTGAAGCAATTTCACTACATAGATTCAGTGTGGCGGGTGTGGCCGAGGCTAACTGTGGTAATGGGGTTTCGGCGTTATCGTTATTTCCACATCCGCTAAATAAAAAACATGACATAGCAACGGCTGGAATAAGTAAGAAATTCTTTGTTTCCATTTAATCTCAATCCTTAAGTCAAAGTGTTTACCGCAACTTTTAGTTGGGTATGGGTAATTTTGCGGTACAAAAATTGGGTGTATCGAACAAGGCTGATACACCCATATAAGTTTTGGTGCAGGGGAGTTAAAACTGATGAACTATTTACCTAAGGCAAATTTATAAGTGACATATAAACGCAGATCGTCAAGATCTTCAGCTTGATCAAAATCGACCATGGCATAACGCGCCTTAAGACCTAGGCCCGATAACATGCCTGAAAATTTATAGGCGATTGAAAAGTTTGTTTCATTAAAATCTGACGCAGTCCCCTCTGGCACATCGTACTGCCCATAGAAGGCATAGGCTTCTAATCCACTCGCCCCTAATTTTTCAAAGTCATAGGCCAGCTTTAACGCGTTGACCTCTTCATTCGCCCGTGCAGATTGATATACCTGTTGAATGACCACTTTTTCATCGCCCCATGGGGTCAGCACTGTGTCATCCCCGGTTTTGGCGTACATATAAGTGAGATCTGCCCCCGCCAATTTGGCGCCTAGATGGAAGCCATATTGATAGGTATCGAGTGGGCCGCCGGTTTCTTCACCTATTGCCTGTTGAGTTAAATAGGAAGGTGTTAAGTACAAATTCGTTGGACCAACATCAGCGGCTAATTTCACTTTGGCATAGGTTTGATTGAAAACATCTTCCATGCTGTAGTGCCAAAGATGGGCTTCAGTTTGGACTGTCTTAAAGGGCAATTGATATTTAGCACCTAGGGCATAAACTGGGTTATCGGCAACATCTGCCACAATACCCGCTCTTGCTAATTCGCTTTGTACCGCCTCTTTTACGGATACGAAGCTATTGTCAGACCACCCCATGGAATCTGTAATATAGAGTGCTGATAACGTTAGATTATCAACACTCTTATTTTCTGCTGAAAAGCCGCGAAAAGTTCGTGGGATCGCACGAATGTCATGGGGATTCATCATTGGTGTGCGCAGTTCTTGTGCACCTAATTTGAATTGAGTATCCCACCAATTACCTTGGACAAAATACTCCTGTAAACGGTTGACGTTGTCATGATCGCCAGCGGCATCGCGAGCAACTAGGCCGTAGACATCATCTGAATCATTGGTCCAAATGGGATTTGCAGATGCGAAGCTGGTCCCAAAACTGAGGCCATTCACTTTTGCGGTATTGTAATAAAACAGTCCGCCAAATGACGTATCGTGTTTAGTGTTCGTCGTATTATCAAAGTCACGGGTAAAATCGAATAAGCGTAATTCCCCTTTTAACGTACCTTGGCTAAACATTTGATCAATGCTGGTATCTGCTGTAGCTGGAATCGCTAGCGTAGATAGCACAAGCAAAGATAAATAAGATTTTTTCATCATCATCTTCCCTATTATTAGTAAGCCCTGATCAGAATTGTCTGAGCTAGTTAAAGAAATTATGTTTAACATTCTTAGGTTAAATGTATGACGTATGACTAATGCCGACAACGAAGTTAAGATGAATATGAGAAACTAGTTACGAAATTCGCACAGATGTTACTTGGATCAACAAAGATGAATGTTTTTTAATCACTAATGTAGGAAAGATGAGAGTACTTTTTCTGCGTTAATGCGGTTTTATGCTAGTATGGCGACACTAAGCATATTTGGGATAATCAAGTGCATATCTTCAAGCCAATTAAGCAGATAAGAGCATCGAGTGAAGTCGGGCAGCAACTGAAAAATGCTATTTTAGACGGCGAATATAAGGCTGGCGATAAATTACCCTCTGAGCGCGAATTAATAGAATTATTTCAAGTTAGTCGCACTGTGGTGAGAGAGGCGATCAAAAGCCTCGAAGCGGGTGGATTAGTGGAGATTCGCCAAGGTGCAACAGGCGGCGCATTTGTTAAGCACTTAACCTTTGAACGTTTAAGTGATGCTTGCCAAGATTTATTTCTAATGGGGAAACTTTCCCTTCCTGAACTGTGTCAAGCACGCATGCTGATTGAGCCGCAAGTGGCTAGAATGGCTGCTAAAAATTGCACTCCAGAGCAAGCTAAAGCTTTGCAAGAGGCGAATAGTCATGAAAGTGACTCATTGGCTTATCCCGAAACTGTCATATTGCGATCTCAAGTACATTATTTGCTCGCTGAAATGTCTGGAAATCGCTTTTTAGAAGCGATCGTAAAATCCTTGTTGGTTTTATTAAGTAATCAAACGACTAAGTTTCAGCCACCGACTGATGAAATTCATCCTTTAGGTTTGCATGATGTCATTGTCGAAGCGGTTATCGCAAAAGATGGGGCGAAAGCTGAGGCCGAAATGTTTGCACACCTTGAGGATTTTAATCGGCGCCTAATAGAAATTGAGCGTAAATATATGGATAAACGCGCTTAAGGCAAAGAGTTGCAACCCCAAAGTTCAACCGCGGCTGTTTGTTTGTTGGGTACGCCAATCCAATGACTCATGGCTTGGCATTGCACTTTTCCTGAGATTTGAGTGAAGCAAAGTTCAAAATCCCCTGCTTCGGGCGTGCGACCTAAGCGCAACACAGGCAAAATGGGCAGCTTGGGCTGATAATGCCAGCTGCCATTTTTAAGATAGGCATCATCTGGGATTTCCATTCCAGCACCCGTACCTTTCACTCTTGCTTCGACCAACACTAATCCTTGTGGCGTGACGTTATAGTCTTCCTCCCAGCGAATTTTTTCTATGCTGTGGTTCCATGCCAAGGTGAAGTTGTCTGTGGGCACTTGTGCCCACAGTGTGCCCGCTAGGCCTAAGCACAGGCCTAGCATCTGTTTACCTTCAATGGCTGATTAATAACCAATAATATCAAGGGCTTATCCTTGCTCTGCAAGACGTTTGAGTTTGCGTGCTCGCCAGCTGTGTTGCACGATAAATAGCAGCGCGAGCCCAAAGCCAATTTCATCACTCAACGGCGTAGCAAGAATTAAGCTCGCACCCGCAAGGAAGCCGATAACGCGTTCCCACCAGTAGAGTTTTTGTAATAGATATCCGGTAAAGATGACGCCCCAAATACCAATACCCACAGTCGCTTTTAGCAAGACAAACCCAGTGGCTAACCAGCTATCACCTTGAAGCATCAAAGCGGGATCGTAAACCGCCATAAAGGGGATCACAAAACCTGCAATGGCGATACGGATTGCCCAAAGGCTGATCTTAAGGCCTGATTCCTTCGCGATTGGTGCTGCGGCAAAACAGGCTAAGGCAACGGGAGGCGTGAGATCGGCCATGATGCCGAAATAAAATACAAACATATGCGACACAATCAGTGGCACACCGAGGTCGAGTAATGCGGGAGCGGCAATCGAGCTAGTAATAATGTAGTTAGGGATTGTGGGGATCCCCATGCCGAGCACTAGGCAAGTGACCATAGTTAACACGAGTGATAAGAACAAGTTATCTTGGCCAACGGCAAGAATATAGCTCGCGAAGGTCGAGGCAATTCCTGTCAGTGACACTATGCCGATAATTACACCGACTAAAGCACAGGCGATACCCACAGGCACGGCATGACGGGCGCCTTCTACCAGTGCATGCAAGCAGATGGTGAGAGTATCTCTGCCGCCTTTAATAAACCAACAAATGGCGACTAATAAGGCGATAACCCCAAATACGACCCCGATCCCGAGTTGGAAGAAGCCAGCGCAAAGGATGCCAAGGGCAATCCAAAAGGCAATGCGCATTGCCATTGAGGAAAGCCGCAGTACTATGGCTGAGCCTAAAATTACTATCGATGTGAGGGCGAGTCCTACCATGCCTGAGAACAGCGGCGTTCTACCCGAAAACAGCAAGTAGACTAAAATAAACAAAGGGATAAGGAGATACCAACGCTCTTTAATTGCCGCCCATGGATTCGGGCACTGATCTTTAGGCAGGCCACATAGATTGGCGCGTTTGGCTTCTAAATGCACCATCCAAAATACGGAGCAGAAATAAAGTAGCGCAGGGATCAATGCCGCTTTGGCTATCTCGATAAAGGGGACGTTAATGGTTTCGGCCATGATAAAGGCCACTGCGCCCATGATCGGCGGCATGATTTGGCTGCCCATACTCGATGTTGCCTCTACCCCGCCGGCGAAGGCTGGGCGATAACCGAATCGTTTCATGAGTGGAATGGTAAATTGGCCCGTTGTGACCACGTTGGCAACACCTGATCCTGTAATCGTCCCCATCAATGCCGATGACACTACCGCAACTTTTGCAGGACCGCCGAGCTTGTGGCCAAATAATCCCATGGCAAAGTCGGTAAATAAACGGATCATTCCGGCTTGTTCTAAAAAGGAACCGAAGAGAATAAACAGGAATATATACGTCGCCGACACATAGGTTGGTGTGCCGTATAGCCCTTCGGTACCGAAGGCTAATTGATTGATGATCTGATCGAATCCATAGCCGCGGTGCATTAAGTCACCGGGTAAATATTGGCCAAATAAGCCATACATCAAAAAGATGCTACAGATGATAGGTAGCGCCCAGCCCATGACTCGGCGCGCTGCTTCAAACACTAATACGATCAAAGTGATACCTATCACTATATCCGCATCGGTCAGATCGCCTGAACGTTGAATTAAGTCGGCTTCGAAATACCACTGATAAGCCGCTGTGGCCATGCCAGCTAGACCGAGTAGCCAAGCGAGTGGCTGCCAAGGCTGAGATTTTCCTTTAGCGGGATAACTTAAAAAAACCACTAACAGTAAAAAGCCCACATGGGTGGCACGCAGTACTTGAGTCGAGACGGGATGAAAAGCGGCAGTGATGATTTGAAAAATAGAAAAAATTAAGGCTGTATAAAATAGAGCCTTGGGCCAATCGCCAGTATTTGCGCTGAGACCTTGTTGGGGATCACTCATATTATGCCTCACAGCATTAGACTACAGAGATGATATAAACGAGATGCCGTTATTTAACGGCATCTCAATTGCTTAGTTTGGAATAGGATGCACAGATATCAGTAAAACTTAGAGTGCACCAACTTCTTTGTAATAACGTTCTGCACCTGGGTGCAGTGGTATTGGCAGATTTTTCGTCGCTTTATCTACGCTGATGGTCTTCGCGGCGGAGTGCGCGTTACCGAGTCGGTCTAAGTGCTCGAACATGAGTTTTGTCATCTGATAGGCTAAATCATCCGATACACCGCTTTGAGTCACCAGTAAATTTTGAATGGCGACGGTAGAAACGTCGGTGGTTTGGCCTTCATAGGTCGATGCTGGGATCACGCCATGTTGATAGGCGGGATTGTTAATCTTAGCGATCACATCTTCTGGAATTTCAACAAAGTTGATTGCCATAGTCGCAGCTAAGTCACGGATAGCAGCCATGCCGAGACCGGAAGATTGTAAAGTGGCGTCTAATTGACGATTTTTGATTAGCTCAACGGATTCGGCATAGGGTAAAAACTCGACTTTCCCCATGTCTTCGTAACTTAGTCCCGCAGCCTTGAAAATCGATCTGGCATTGAGTTCTGTCCCTGATTTAGGGGCACCCACTGAGATACGTTTTCCCTTTAAATCGGCCAAGGTTTTAATACCAGACTCTTTATTGGCGACGATTTGAATGTAGTTAGGATAAGCCGAGGCAAGTACTCGGATTTTATCCAGCGGCGTTTTAAAGCCTGCATCAATATCACCTTGATATGCTGCTGCGACTGAATCACCTAAAGCGAACGCTAATTCACCACGACCCGCTTGCAATAAATTGAGGTTTTCTACTGAGGCTTTAGTTGCTTGAACTGAGGTTTTAGAACCTTCGATTCCGGTGCCGTAGAGTTGCGACAGCGCAACGCCAATAGGGTAATACACACCACTGGTGCCGCCTGTGAGAATGTTGATAAAGGCGGGGGCAGCAGCCATAGCGGCAGCACTGAGTGTGAGAGTCACTGCTGCGCCGACGGCGACAAAACGTTTTTTGATTTTCATTATGAAATATCCTTATTTTTTATAGTGTTATGTAGGGTCTTTCGAGCGGTAAATACCGTAATCAGCTCAATATAACTACATAAAACCTGAAAAAGGTCAATTAGGCTATAGTCGATAGCTGCTACTTTTGTATCACAAAACTGAGATCTGAGACTGTTTTGAGCAAGGTTGTATTGTGAGGTAAAACTTGGTTGGTTCAATGAAGCGGGCAATAAAAAGGGCTAACCTAAGTTAACCCTATTTGTGTTATTAGAGGACAAACCTCCTAATAACAAGACATTATTTAGTGTTATCTAAGAAACCTTTAGTTGCGTTTTTCGCATGTTTTGCTGCTCTTTTCTCTTTAGGAGACATCAGCGGTTGTTTCTTCGATTCTTTACGGTTTTTTTGCTCTTTACTCATATAAAACTCCATGTACTCTTTGGTTATTCATCAGGCTAATCATGTAAGCCGTACTTAATTGAACCTATTCCATGACGTCCTGATTGAAGCGAAATTTTTATCTCGAATTACAACATTTTAAATTACAAATATCTAAAATCATTGATAATTATCTGTGAATTTATTTGCCTCAATGAGCGATTACAGCAAAATAATCTTATCACCGAATTCCGTACCATGATCCATCTATCACTTAGAATAATTAATGCTAATGCTAGCGTTAACCTGTATAAGAAATATGCGAACAAGGACACAGTACCTCTATTTTCGTCATTGTTTGTGGTTTTAGTGGGCCCTAATTGGAGGCTTAACTAAGTACCATATGCCTAACGTCTGCTCGATTTACCTAACATGCCACCTAATATACCGCGCAAAATTTGTTTACCTAATTGGCTTCCAACCGTGCGTGCCGCTTGTTTTGATAATGTTTCAGCTAACCCTTGACGGCGCTTATTACCAAAAATAAGTTCACTGAACCAACCTTGTTCTTCGGCTTTTTGGCCCGTTTGAACATCACTTGCTGTGGATGTGGTGTCGCTGGTGGCGTTACCAACTCGTCTTTGGTTAAGGCGTTCGTAGGCCGATTCGCGGTTGATTAACTGATCGTATTTACCTCCAATCGGGCTTTGGGCGCGGACTTGTTGTAACTCCTCACTTGTGGCGGGTCCCATGCGGCAACGTGGCGGTGCGATGAGCGCGCGCTCGACCATAGTTGGCACGCCTTTGTCGGCTAACATAGACACTAAGGCTTCACCTACAGCGAGCTGGGATATGACGTCGCTAACAACCAGTTTGGGGTTAGGCACAAAGGTTTCTGCGGCGGTTTTAACGGCCTTTTGATCCCTTGGCGTGTAAGCTCGCAGGGCATGTTGAATACGATTGCCTAATTGTCCGAGAATTTCGTTTGGGACATCATCAGGAAATTGCGAGCAAAAATAAACGCCTACGCCTTTTGAGCGAATTAGGCGCATGATCTGTTCGACGCGTTTTAATAAACTCGGTGGGCAACCCTCAAAGAGTAAATGCGCCTCATCGATAAAAAACACTAGCTTAGGTTTTTCGGGATCGCCGACTTCGGGCAGATTCTCAAATAATTCTGAGAGTAGCCAGAGTAAAAAACTTGAATATAAACGGGGAGTTAAAATCAGTTTGTTTGCTGCTAATAAATTGATAATGCCGCGCCCTTGCAAATTAGTGCGCATTAAATCTTCAAGCTGTAACGCGGGTTCACCAAAAAAGTCTTTGCCACCATCGCGCTCTAATCCTAGTACCGAACGTTGAATTGCTGCGAGGGATTGGGCGCTGATTAAACCATATTTGGCGGAGATTTCTTTGCGTTCCTCGGCAACTAAGGCCAGCATGGCCCGCAGATCATCTAAGTCGAGCAGTAATAATCCTTGGTCGTCCGCTAGTTGAAAGACTATGTCTAAAATACCGCTCTGGGTGTCATTCAATTCTAAAATTCGGCCGAGTAAGGTTGGGCCCATTTCGCTGATGGTGGTACGCAGTGGATGGCCTTGAACGCCCGCTAAATCCCATAACACCACAGGATTGGCTTCGTTGTGATAATCCTCAATGCCAATTTGAGTTGCCCTTTGTAATAGCTTTTCACTCGGAGTGCCGGCCATCGCTAGACCCGAGATATCGCCTTTAACGTCTGTGATAAAAACTGGTACGCCTTGGCGTGAAAAACCTTCGGCAATACTCATCAGCGACACGGTTTTGCCTGTCCCTGTGGCACCGGCAATTAACCCATGGCGATTGGCATACTTAAGATTTAAGTGAACCTGTTGTTCACCTTTTCCTATTAATAGCGTATTCAAAGGCATTCCTTATGTTAACGGTAGGGCTTATATTGGAGTCGTTGCAGCATCCTTATTTTAGCCACTGTGTATTTAATCCACTTTAGTGTCGTCGTTCATGCGTATAAAAATTCATCATTGAGTGTTGGCCTTAGCGTAATTTATGTCAACATGGGGCCTGAATAAGCTTGATATCACTTAGCAAAAATGTGTGATTGACAATATGGGCGTTACCTATGAATAAGGTGTGTTATTTTTGTCATTCACTGAGGCGTGCTTGATGGTGAAATTCCCTTTGATTATGCTGCTCTTGTTCTTTACTGTGCTGACATCTGCATGCACCGAATGAGTCTGTGGTGCAAGAACCTGTGTTGAATCTTATGAGCCTATGCGAGATAAACAGCGCTGTGTTGCTGAGGTGGATAAAAACCTTTATTTGTATGAAAAACTAAAAGCATTAGAAGAAAATCAACGGCTGAAAATGGCCATAGAACAAGCCACTCAAAAATCGTTAATGTAGAAAGGATATCTATGAAAGGTGCGGGCGGAACACAGGGCGGGACGGGACAATTTTTTATGGGTCTTGCCATGATGTGTGGCGGATTTTATTTATTGTTCAATGCAATACAGGTGAGCTCTAGTTTTGGACTGGGCTATGGCTTATATCGAGTGAATGCCTTTGGGCAAGGCATGTCGATTACCACAGGCATGGTGATGCTACCGTTTATTATCGGTATTGTGATGGTGTTTTTTGACGCTAAGAGTAAGTTAGCTTGGCTGTTGAGTTTAGGTTCGCTTACGGCCTTGGTTGTGGGGGTTATCAGCTCGATTCAATTCCACTTTAAATCTATGTCGGCCTTTGAACTTATCGTGATCCTCGTTTTGGCCTTTGGTGGTTTAGGGTTGTTTTTACGCTCACTGAAAGACGCGCCCACAAGCGATACACAAGCGAAATAACCACTGGACACTTAATCACTAGGCTCTTAACCACTAGGCGCTAGAGTGCAAATACGAAATCAGAGTTTTGCATCTAAGCGACTTTAATAGCGGTTTAATGAAAGTTTTAACTACAGAGTGAAGGAATGCGATGCGCTGGCGTGACACTGATAGAAGCTCCAATATCGAAGACAGACGCGGCCAGCAAATGGCATCTGCGGGTGTGCCGAGTGCCTTGTTACTCAGGTTCTTGCCCTTTTTGCTGAGAACTAAACTTGGTCGTGTGGTGTTGCTCATCGGCGGCATTTATATTGCTTTTCAGTATTTTACCGGTGGTCTGTCACTCGACCCGAATACTCAAGCTCATCTTAGCCAATCCCAATCTAGCTCAACGACCGCGGTACAGGATGAGAATGCCCAGTTTGTGGCGGCCATTTTAGGCACCACAGAAACCGTTTGGGGCCAGTTACTCAAAGGGCAATATCGAGAGCCGAAGTTAGTGCTTTATCGCAATATGACCTCCACTGGCTGCGGTATGGGACAGGCGCAGTCTGGGCCTTTCTATTGCCCCGCCGATAGCAAGGTGTATATCGATCTTAGCTTTCTTGATGAGCTTAAAACCTTAGGCGCGCCCGGTGATTTTGCCTTTGCCTATGTGATTGCCCACGAGGTAGGCCACCATGTGCAAAACCTGCTGGGCACTAGCACTAAGGTGCGCCAAGCCCAGCAATCTGGCAGTAAAGTGCAGGCGAATCAATTGAGTGTCGCGCTTGAATTACAAGCAGATTGCTACGCAGGTATTTGGGGGCATTATGTCAATCAACAACTTAACTTACTTGAAGCGGGCGATTTAGCGGAAGGTATTGCCGCCGCCAGTGCTGTGGGTGACGATCGTCTGCAAAAGATGGCGGGTCGCGCCGTACAGCCCGATGCTTTTACCCACGGCAGTTCGGCGCAGCGGGTGAAATGGTTTAAGACAGGGTTTGATTCGGGTAATCTCGCCAGTTGTAATACCTTTGCGGCGAAGTGATTTTGTGTGATATCTCAAATACGTACCGAACAGAAATGCAAGGATAACTGAGTGGCCTTTAACGATACCTTTAGATTGAGCAGCCACGCGGTTATCACTAATGCGCAGGGACAAGTGCTGTTGCTTAAGGCCAATTACGGTAACTTTGCTTGGGGCTTGCCCGGCGGCGCACTCGAGCCCGGTGAAACGATTCACGAGGCTTTAGTGCGCGAATGCCAAGAGGAATTGGGGTTAAGTGTGCGGGTTAACTATTTGAGCGGCGTGTATTATCACAGTGCCTATCAATCCCAAGCTTTTATCTTTCGTTGTGAACTGTTGTTGCCTGATGGGCCTGAGGTGGCAAAAAATGTGGCAGAAGGTGAGCCATTGCCGATCCACTTAAGCCACGAACATTCAGAGTTTGCCTTCCACGATATCGATACCCTTAGCGCGGTGCAGCAGCAAAGAATTAAAGATTGCCTCAATTTCAACGGGATTGTCATGAGCGCAAAGTTTTAATGCTTTACTGGCAAACCGCCGGCCGTTAATCGGCTTGGGTTTGCGCGAGCAAGGTTTCTAAGCAATGTTCCTTGATCCCGTAATAGGCTTTGATGTCAGCAATTTGCGCGAGGATTGCGGCGCTGTCTTTCTGATTATTTTGTGGCTTTTTAACGGCCAAAATCATCTTATTTTTATTGGTATGTTCTAGGCTGATAAATTCAAACACCTTAGTCGCATAACCGTTGGCTTCCAAAAATAGCGCACGTAATGAATCCGTCACCATTTCAGCCTGTTGGCCCATGTGCACCCCATATTGCAGCATAGGTTTAAACAATTCTGGGCTGTGCATCTGCGGTCGAATTTGTTTATGGCAGCAAGGCGAGCACATGATGATGTCGGCATTGGCGCGAATACCATAATGAATCGCATAGTCAGTGGCGATATCGCAGGCGTGCAGGGCGATCATCACATCGGTTTGCTTAGGCGCATGGGTTCTCACATCGCCGCAGACAAACGACAATCCTTGATGATCGAGCGTTGCCGCCGTTTCATTACATAAATCGGCCAAGGCTTGGCGTAATTCCACCCCAGTCACCTGCGCATCATTGTGAAGGCTGTGGCGCAGGTAATCATGGATTGCAAAGGTGAGATAGCCTTTGCCTGACCCAAAATCGACCACATTGATCGGTTGGTCATTCTTGTGGGGTGAGGCTTCGAGTGCTTGACTGAAAACCTCAATAAATTTATTGATTTGCTTCCATTTACGCGACATCGCAGGGATAAGATTATGTTGGCTGTCCGTCACCCCTAGCTTGGTCAGGAAGGGACGTTCGATATCCACAAAACGCTTTTTCTCACGGTCATGTTCTAACTGCGCCGCGACAGCTTGTTTAACGTTATGTGTGCTGATTTGGACTTTGCCTTTTTTGCTGATCTCAAGCTGAACTTCTGCCTGCGCCGTAGCTAAGTGGGCACTTTTAAAATCGCTACCGAGTAACAGTTTTATGCTGGCTAACCCTTCGTCATAACTCAGGTTTTTAGTGATGTGATTTGTCTGGTGTTGGTACACAAACGACAGCACAGGTTCATTCTGCAAACTGATCGGCCGAATCGTAATGCGCTGCAGGCTTTTATCAGCCCCTCGGTACTTACTCAACAATAGTTTGATCAGACTATTCTTCGCCAAGCTGTCAGCCAAAAGCTGGTAAAAATCATCAAAAGAATTAAGCGCTGAATGGGACATTATTGTTTCCGAAAAAGTAACCAAGAAAAACAGGGTGAGTATTCTAACCGCGATCCGCCGCTACCTAAAGTTATTCTCATCGAGAATGAGGGTTGAGGCAGAGCTTCGCTGCTGATCTATCTGTTGAAATTCGTAATCTCGTGTAGGTTTTTGGCAAGCGGGATTTTGTCCCAACTCTTGTTTGAATTATTTAATCAAAGTCAACGTCGTGGGGCTTCACCCCACCCCCGACCAAGGAGGACTGCTCGTCCTATCCTCCTTGGATGCTCCATGACGCCCCCAACGGAGTTGAAAGCCCCTTGCTCTGCGGCAACTCCGAGGGTATGGCGTATTCCGTCGATTTTTGAGTTGTCTGATTGGTCACTTAAAGCATTAAAGAGTTGTGGATGTCCTTTTCTTTTTTTTGGAGAAGCTATGCAGCGTCCAAGCGCTTTGATTTGTTATTAAGCGCTCACGGCCTCAGTGAACATTTTCCTACTAATTCCCCAACAATCCAACAGACAGCCAACTACACTTCTTACCTCAATGGAAGACTCAGAGTGAGTTCTAAATAGTCTACTCATGGCCAAATTCTCTAGCTCTTTCGCTGATGAGAAAGTTGTTTTTCCAACTTCTGCTTTAGAAAAGTATTCGCCAAGTATGTTGGTTGGTAAAGAATCGAAATCAGCCATTACCTTAGTACGGACTTGCGAAGATATAGCTTTTCCTTCTGGTGCAAATTGCTCGACCAATGACAAGGATAGAGATAACATTTTGGCAACTCCATTTCTTCCTTTTGTTCCAAATGTAAAGCCTTCAACAAGCTTACTCACTCTATTGTCATGATCTAAAAATGATAACTCCTTTAGAACAAAGTCGACACCAATACAAAATAATGATATCGAATAATAAAAACACCTAATAGCAACTTTTAGCTGACTTGGTTTCGTTAATATTTGCTCTGCAAAAAATCTAGACACTTCAAGCCATTGGTTACATTCATCGAAACCAATCTCTTTAGAGAGCAGGCTCTTGCATTTAACTATTTGCCCCTTCCAATCGCCGTCAATTTTTCCAAGACTGTATTTTTCTATCTCAGATATAAACTCTTCATCAGAGAGCCGATTATTCAAAAAAACTTCAGATCTAGTTAGTTTGGATAAAAACGTTCCATCTAAAACTAATACATCTAAGTCAAAACCGAAATCTTTAACTTCTTTTCTTTTATCCGTTGTAGCAACAATTACTTTATTTGCTTTAACTGCCTTAGCCAACCCTTTAGCCCAGAATATTCTTTCTATTGCTTGTGGTGTTTTTTTATTCTTCACATCGACAATAGTAATGCTTCTAGTAAGTGATGACTCTCTACTGTAAAGCCAGAGATCAATATCGGTTACATCAAAACCTTCATAAACGAATGGAACTCCACGTACAACAAAGTAACCGGATTGTAGGAAGTAATTTCTAAGTTGCTCTTCCATTTCGAAGCCTTTAGGTAATTTATCAGCCATTAGAAATGACCTCCTGTTCTTAAAGCACTAATCATATCGTTAGTCTCAAATGGGCTTCTTTGTATTTGCTCTCTCCTAATTATTTCGCGATTAGCTTCCGGTCCTCTAAATTTAGTAATTGCAGCACCTGGCAATGATAGGATTGATTGCTCGCTAACATCCCCTTGCCTTATAGCTTGCAAAGCCAACTCTCCTACTTCTTTTTTCAGGAGTCTCATAAGTGGACCGCTGCGGCCACCTTTCGACCCATGTCGTATTGCAACAACTCCCTTTAACTCTAAAATCTTATAGTCTTGACCAATAGCACTTACTGGACCAACTTCTCTGCCGTCTATTAATGCTCCAAGTAAGCGATCAATCATGGAAATTTGACCCCGTGCATAATGGCTTTTAGTCATACCATAAGTCAGGGAAGCCACAAATGCTTTAGCCAAATCGAAAGCATCATCAACCATAGAGCTACTGTATTTTGAAAATGCTGAAGGTAATGTCAAATAGCCAACTTCTTCTTGGGTGTTGCTCACTACATTTATGTCAAAAAAACCTATTGAATTTACCTTTTTAAATAGAGGTTCACCCAAAATTCTCACAGAATCAGCGTATGATACACATGCATTTCTCTTCATAATATCAGTTAGTTCTACAAGAGATGTTCGTTCTTGAACGTTTAAAGAATCTAATACGTTCTTAGTTTTTATCGCAGAATCACGTCTAAACAAGTTACCATTAAAGATCAAATTCTCACTTTTAGTTATGGGCTCGACATCAATAAATCCAATTTTCTCAGAATCGTAAAATAACTGTTTTACTTCGTTGCTCGCCAACTTATACGTGTCTGAAAGTTCTTCCGAAACCTCACTGCTGCTTACAGGTTTATTTGAAGCGATTTCTGCTAGTTCAATAGCTGAAAGCTCAATACTTTTGGGGTTAAGTGATTCAAAGATATTTGCTGTATGTTGGAGAGCAGATATTGTTGTTATACCCAAGACTCCTACACCATTACCTGTTACATCAATCAACTCCTGATCTTTTAGAATATCGAGTAGTTTAGGAAGCTCAAAAGCTGTATTGATATTTGATGCATTTGCTAACACAAGCAGTCTTTCATTTGTTACAACACTTTGATTAGTTTCTGATATTGCAGATAGCAAAATGCCAGCTTTTCCGGCAACAAAAGTATTCTGGTACTCACCTTGATTAGTTACATTCTGCAGCTTATTTGTGTGGTGAATTAACCAAGAACCTTGTACTTTTTTATCCATTTAGCACATCCCTATTTTAATGGCGCTTCAACGCCTTAGTATTTATGTGCTGCACTGTTTGCAGGGCATAAATCGCTTGTTGGACTTGGTCGCTGCCACATCCATGTCAATTGGTATAAATGATGCTATAGGAATCTGCTATTTTGCGGTAGCGGTTTTTTATACAGTTTGATGGGTAATCACTTGATATCGTTTTAGCTTTATCATTCTTTGCAGACTGGCAGAGATACGCAAAGGTTAATAGGATTAAGCACTGTCATGGAAGTGACCGTTGACGGCATGGATGTCGTCGTCGAGCCCTCAGGGATGAGTTAATGGCGTGTCACTGGAATGACAGTGCGTAATCGTTGAAACAGAATGATGAACACTCTCTCTATGAGTAATTAATACAGCCTTGCTCTTGTTTAATACCTACCCTAAACAAAGATCTAACGGATAGTTGTTACTTAAAAGCTGGATTCCCGCCCACAAGCATTGCGTGAATGACAGTGCTTAATCAATGTAGTTCGACATCAGTGCAAATCAAGGTGCGGCAACTTGTCATTCGTCTTGTGGCTCTTGTCTTGTGGATCAAACGCGCAGGCGGGTTTTCTTCTGTTATAATGCCTCCTCGATTTTTTGGAGGCGAGAATGGACGTATCTTCTTTACTAGACGGCCTGAATGATAAGCAGCGCGAGGCTGTCGCGGCACCGCAATCTAGCATGTTAGTGTTGGCGGGCGCGGGCAGTGGTAAAACTCGGGTGTTGACCCACCGCATTGCGTGGCTGATGCAGGTCGAACAGCAGAGTCCTTACTCGATTCTTGCGGTGACGTTTACCAATAAAGCTGCGGCTGAGATGCGCGAGCGAGTTGAAAAAGTCGCTGGCACCAATATGGGCCGCATGTGGATTGGCACTTTCCACGGCTTGGCGCATCGCTTATTACGCACTCACTTCCAAGATGCGGGTTTACCGCAAAGCTTCCAAATTCTTGATTCTGACGATCAAGTACGTTTGATCAAACGTATTCTTAAAAGCCTGAATTTGGATGAGAAACAATATCCTCCACGCCAAGCTCAGGGTTATATCAATGGTAAAAAAGACCAAGGATTACGCCCTAAACATATCGATGCGGGCGGTTTTCCGCTTGAGCAAAATCTGTTAAAAATCTATCAGGTTTACCAAGAGTCTTGTGACCGCGCGGGTTTAGTCGATTTTGCCGAAATCCTATTACGTGCCCATGAGTTATGGCTCAATAAACCGCACTTGTTGGCCCATTATCAAGACAGATTTAAGCATATTTTGGTGGACGAGTTCCAAGATACCAACGCGATCCAATATGCGTGGATCCGCGTGCTTGCCGGTCAAACTGCCAATGTGATGATAGTCGGTGATGACGACCAATCGATTTACGGTTGGCGTGGTGCTCAGGTTGAAAACCTACATCAATTCTTAAAAGATTTTCCGACGGCGACCACGATTCGCCTCGAACAAAACTATCGCTCTAAGGGCAATATTCTTAAAGCGTCCAACGCCTTGATCGCCAACAACCCAGAGCGTATGGGCAAAGAGTTATGGACGGATGAAGCCGATGGCGATCCGATTTCGCTCTATTGCGCCTTTAATGAAATGGACGAGGCGCGCTTTATCGTCGGTCGAATTAATGATTGGCACGAAAAGGGCGGCAACCTCAGTGATTGTGCGATTTTATATCGTTCTAACGCTCAATCGCGGGTATTGGAAGAAGCCTTATTACACAAAGGCTTAGCCTATCGAATCTACGGCGGTTTACGCTTCTTCGAACGCCAAGAAATTAAAGATGCCATGGGTTACCTGCGGCTGATTAATAACAAAGACGACGATGCTGCGTTTGAGCGTGTAGTGAACACGCCGCCCCGTGGCATTGGTGATCGCACTTTGGATATTTTACGCTCCACTGCGCGCCAGCATGAATTAACCCTGTGGCAGGCGAGTGTACGTCTGCTCGACGAGAAAGTGCTTGCGGGCCGCGCGGCAAATTCTGTGCGTGGTTTCATGGACTTAATCATGACACTGCGTGAAGACACCCAAGATATGGTGCTGTATCGCATGGCCGATACAGTGATCCAAGCGTCTGGCCTTAAGGCCATGTATGAAGCCGAAAAGGGTGAAAAAGCCCACGCTAGAATCGAAAACTTAGAAGAACTCGTCACGGCGGCGCGTACTTTTGAGCTACCAGAAGAGCTGGAGGACATGGGCGAACTTAACGGTTTCCTATCCCACGCGGCGCTCGAAGCAGGTGAAGGCCAAGCCGATGCCTTTACCGATGCGGTGCAGCTAATGACACTGCATTCTGCCAAAGGGCTAGAGTTCACTATGGTGTTCATGGCGGGGGTCGAAGAAGGGATCTTCCCGAGTAAAATGGCGCTCGAAGAGGGCGATAGACTTGATGAAGAACGCCGCCTCTGTTATGTGGGCATGACCCGCGCCATGGAAAAACTCTACATTACCTATGCGGAATCGCGGCGCATTTATGGCCGCGAAGATTACGCGCGGCCGTCGCGTTTTATCAAAGAGATCCCGCCGCAATATGTGGATGAAATTCGTCTTAAGGCACAGGTTTCAACGCCGATGGCGAATAATCGTTTTAGCGCCCCAAAATCGGCTGCGACAAACGATACGGGTTTTAACGTCGGCCAACGAGTCAATCACCCTAAATTTGGTGAAGGTAAAGTGACCAACTTTGAGGGCAGCGGTGCCCAAGGGCGAGTACAAGTGAGCTTTACTGACTTTGGCAGCAAGTGGTTAGTGGTGGCTTACGCTCGGTTAGAGGCGCTTTAATACCAGCCCTGAACGCGATGAATGTCAGCTTTTTATGACACGCTTTCAGGGCGTAAATTCGCATCGGGAGAAGCATGGGTATATGATGCTAATCCTGAAACCGAGTGGAAACTTGAGGGTATTGGGAGTACCTAGTTAATGAATTTAAAGCAGAAGTGGGATGTGTATTCCCGTCTTACTCGAATCGACCGTCCCATAGGTACGCTATTGCTGATGTGGCCATGCTTGATGGCGCTGATGTTAGCGGCGGGTGGTATGCCCGATCTTAAGGTATTGATCATCTTTATTATTGGCGTGGTGATCATGCGTGCCTGTGGCTGCATTATTAACGACTATGCCGATCGCGATCTCGACTCTTTTGTGGAACGCACTAAATCTCGGCCGCTGGCCAGTGGCGAAATCAGCACTAAAGAAGCCTTGATACTGTTTATCGTTTTAGGTTTATCTGCTTTTGGTTTAGTCTTATTACTCAATGGATTAGTGGTTAAATTATCCGTTGTTGGTATTATCCTCACTATCATTTATCCCTTCACTAAACGCATCACCAATATGCCGCAGATGTTTCTAGGCGTGGTGTGGAGTTGGTCTATCCCTATGGCTTACGCCGCGCAGACGGGTGAAGTACCCATCGAGGCTTGGTGGTTATTTGCGGCCAATTGGTTTTGGACTGTCGCCTACGATACCATGTATGCCATGGTCGATAGGGATGATGATTTAAAGGTGGGCATTAAATCCACTGCAATTTTGTTCGGTAAATACGACCGCCAAATCATAGGTTTATTTCAGCTTGCTGCGCTGGCTTGTTTTATCGCCGCCGGTTGGAGCGCCGATCGTGGTTTACTCTATGGCCTAGGTTTACTGACTTTTGTCGGTTTTAGTACTTACCAGCAAATGCTGATCTTTGACCGCGAACGAGCCCCTTGTTTTAAAGCCTTCCTCAATAACAATTGGGCAGGACTCGCATTATTTGTTGGGCTGGGCGCCGATTATTTAGTTTAGTGAGCATCATTTTTGTTGTGGAAGATCCTGATGGATCATCCACTGATTCTGTGGCGCTAATATTTGTTCTAAATCAATCTGGTGGATGTTGTCTTGGGAGATAACCTTGATAACAGGGCTTACTCTGTGGGGATAAGGCGCACCTTCGAGTGCGCGTATTGCGAGATCGATGGCAATCCGAGCCTGCAATACTGGTGAGTCGCTGACCGTCGCGAGTAACTGTTTTTTCTGCACTAATTCTATGGTCTGTGCATTCGAGTAGAATGCGATGACTTTTCCCGTTTTATTCCTACGCCCGTCTAAATAGCGCGCCGCGAAAGTGGCGGCAACTGCATTGGCGATCACATAATCTACACTTTGTTTAGTAAGCACTTTTCGCACTAAATCAGCTTGAATAAATAACTCCGTAGTGCCAAACCCTCCTTCAATCGTGTCGAACTCTTGTTTGGCTGCCGCCCGCCTAAATCCTTGTTCCGCCGCCATAACCCAAGAGGCATCCTTAGGCCCTGGAAACCAAGCAACTTTAAGTTTCGCAGGCGCTTTATCGACAGGGTCTCGTTGCTGCGATGCAATATACTCAATCGCCGCCGCAGACATATCTTCAAAGCTGACTAAGGAGCGACTCGTGAGTTTGTCGGTCGCGATACCATTCACTAAATCAATAACAGGAATACCCGCAGCAGAGAGTTGTTCGATATCCGCAATCAGTCCGTCAGCCGTATTTGCAGCAATAATATAGGCTTGAGCTTTGAGGGCTTGGCAATCATAGAGTTGTTGTTTTTGTTGCTCAATATTGTCATATCCTCCAGCATCATAAATGCCGAGAGTTACACCTTGGCGCTCGGCTTCCTGCGATAACCCAAAGGCGACGCCCCACCAATATTGGTCTTTACCATGGGGAAGTAAGGCACAGATCCGCCATGGTTTATTGGCTTGAGTGAGTGGTGTGTATGCCGTTTTTTTGCCATCAGCAATCACATCGGCGGGATACCAAGTTGCCTGCACTGCAAAGGCGAAACTATAGAGGATTAAGGTGAGGCAAATCCTGAGGGAGTAAGCGAAGAATGCAGTAAAGTGCATAGGATCATCATGTTAAGTTAACAATAGATTAAGCATAGATGAATGATCCATAGTTGCTAAGTCGATGCTAAATAAAGCTGATTTATTCTTAATAACCAGTGCCATGAAGTGTTATGGCACTTTTATGATGGGCTGCAGAGTGGTTGAAATTGTAGGGGCGTATTACATTAGCAGGCTTTACGCTTTGACTTGTTCACTGAATGCTTAAGTTTACATTTCACGCTTAAGGCTTAATTGCCACAGCTGGTTTTTGCTATAGTGCTTAGTCTATAGTCATTGGCTTATAGTGGTTTTTTATGATCAATTTCATGCTTAGGTAACAAGGAATCGTTATGTTTATTCCGTCAGGATTTGCACGGGTTAGCCCGTATATGATGATCGCTGATGCTGATAGTTTAGTGGTTTTTTTACAGCAAGCCTTTGATGCTAAAGCGCTACATATTTCCCGTCGGGCTGATGGCAAAATAGCTAATGCACAGATGCAAATCGGCGACTGTTTATTTATGTTGAGTGAGGCGAGTGAAGCTTTTCCGCCTATGCCCGCATCCTATTATTTATATGTGGAAAATGCCGATAAAACGGTGGCTCAGGCACTCGCCGCTGCGGGTGAATTAGTGATGGAAGTGGCGAATATGCCCTATGGCGATCGCCAAGGTGGAGTGCGGGATCCCGTGGGCAATCTGTGGTGGATCTCCCAGCGTTTAGCCGCAGGGCCATATCAGGATTGAGCATCAAGTGATAACAAGTCAAAGGAGGTGATGTATGCCGTGCAAGTTAACCCGATTATTTGGAATCGAATTACCGATTATTCAAGCGCCGATGGCGGGTGTTCAGGGCAGTGCCTTAGCGATAGCTGTGTCGCAAGCGGGTGCGTTGGGATCTTTGCCCTGCGCCATGTTATCCCTCGAAGCCTTAGATACCGCTTTGACACATATTCGCACCCAGACGACTAAGCCCATCAATGTAAACTTCTTTTGTCATCACGAACCTGAACCGCAAGCAGCGAAACAAGCCGCATGGCTTAATCAACTCGCGCCTTATTTTTCTGAGTTGGGTGTCAATCCTGATAGCCAAACCGTGGGGGCACAACGCGCGCCATATACCAGCACCCAGGCTGCAGTGTTAGCTAAATTTAAACCTGAGGTGGTGAGTTTTCATTTTGGCTTACCGAATGAAGATTTGTTGCTGGAGATAAAGTCTTGGGGTTCAAAAATCATTTCGACAGCGACAACTGTAGAAGAAGCCCTATGGCTTGAAGCGCGTGGTGCGGATGCCATTATTGCGCAGGGTTTAGAGGCTGGAGGTCACAGGGGGCATTTTTTATCCGATGATTTAACCGAGCAATTAGGCACTTTTAGTCTATTGCCGCAAATCATTGCCGCCGTTGATATTCCTGTTATTGCAGCGGGTGGCATAGTCGATGCAAAGACAGTGCGCGCCGCTATGGCGATGGGCGCCTCGGCGGTGCAAGTGGGGACGGCATACTTACTCTGTCCCGAATGTACCACCAGTGATATTCACCGTGCCGCCCTGCAAAGTGAGGCCGCGCAGCATACGGCTCTGACTAACTTATTCACTGGTCTACCCGCCCGTGGAATTATGAATCGTTTTATGGCAGAGCTTGGCCCCATCAATAATGCCGCACCGGATTTTCCGCTCGCCTCAAGTGCCGTCGCAGTATTGCGAAGCGCCGCTGAACAACAAGGATTTGGTGATTTTAGCCCACTTTGGTGCGGCCAAAATGCAACAGGTTGTCAGGCTATTCCCGCCGCAGAGCTGACGAGGCAATTGGCGTTAGGTTTGATGGTCTAATGATCAGTTTGAGCGTTTTTAAGCCAGCATTGTATTCATGGTTTTATCCATCATGTTATTGATAAGCCAAGCTACTTTTTTGGGTTTTCATTATCGCATAGGCTTGGCTAGATCAACTGACAAGGATGTTAAATGCTAAAAATTCGACTAAGACGCCCAGCTAAATATCGAATTTATTTTCTCATTTTGATGATTATTGTGTATTGGCTTGGGTTTAATTTACTGCCAGAACAGTTAACGCAAACAAGTGAGCAGTTGCCCTTGGCACTCGTCAGTGCGCTATATTTTGTGTTGTTACCTCTGCTCTATTGGTATTGGATTATCAAAATTGGTGCGCAAAAAAGCTGGAGAATATTGGTTATTCTAAGTTTGAGCAGCCTAATGGCTCGCCTCAGCTACCCTCCTCAAATTGCAGAGTATTTCGAGTTTGTCGCTTGGCTGCGTTTCCCTATTATTGCGATATTGTTGCTCATCGAATTGTACTTGATGGTGAGTATTATTAAGGGATTGTGGCAGGCGAGGAAGGCTTTAGGCGATCCAAGATTAGCGATCATTGCTCAGTATGCTGAAACAGTGGAGCAAGAGAAAGGTGATGAGGCGAATGAACTTAGAACACTTAACATTAAGGGTGCATCAAACACTGATTTGCCAAAGAATCAAATGCTTGACGATAAAAAGCTGACCTTAGGTTTAATACTCGCCACTGAACCCGCGAGCTGGTATTACGCTATTCCTTATTTTTCCCGTCGCCACCCTTTATCCATTACGCCGCTTAAGTTGCTCAGTGCCCAGCCTTGGCATGCATTAGTCATCATAATATGTTTAATAGCGGCTTCGATAGTGAGTTACACACTAGTCGATAATGTGAGTCATATTGCTGCCGTATTCGTTTCTGGTTTGATCTTGTATTCAGTGGTATTAATTGCTGCCAATTACCGTATCAGTCGTTATTACTCCCTGTATCAAAGGGAAGGTAAGCTCATTATCAATAATGGTATCTGGGGTTTTATGTCGATCGATTTAACCCAGATAAGTGAACTGAAATTGGGAACATTTTTGACTCATTTACAGCCACTGCAAATGGGGGGGAAATCGGTAGGTGATTCAACTGCAATCAATGCACCAGAAATCTTGACGATAGGACGGGGTGATACCGCGAATGTGCAGCTGATTTTTAAGCTGCCCCAAACTTATTATGGTGGCATGGGACAATTGCCTGAGTCGTTGACAGTGATCAACTTAGTCGTGGATGAACCTCAAGTGTTAGCTGATGCATTGGGCATACTCCAAAATTACAAAAAAGTTTCTTAGAATAGATTTATAACCATGAAATTACATGCTAATTAGATGATTTATCGACCAATCTGAGTTAGTCTGCTTAGCGTTTATAAGAGTGTATTTGCGCGCTCAATGTGGCGTATAGCCTATTGTTTAATCATCTAAGTTTTTGGGAGCCGTACCACTATGACGCCGATTTTCAGTAATGCCGCTATTGGTCGTAGTTTGTTGGTTTTGCTCTTGTGTGCTGGCGTATTCTTTTTTATCGATTTTTTAGTGCCCGCCTTAGCTGCATTGATTGTGTGTTTTTCAAGTTGGCCTCTCTATCAAAAACTATTGGCAAAATGCGGTGGTCGCTCGGCGTTGGCGGCAACCATTGCCCTATGTTGTATTGTGCTCGGGCTGATTATTCCGCTTGTGTTTGTATTTTCCTATGCGTTACAAGAGATTAGAACTTGGGTTGATTGGTTGGTGTTTACTAACCAATACGGTTCGCCCGTGCCCTTGTGGATCAAAGATTTACCTTGGATGGGTGAATGGTTAACCCTGCAATGGCAGCAGTTTATTGGTGAACCCCATGAATTAGGCCAAATTATCAGTGCCATTAGTGGCCAGAATTTGAGTGGCATTTCCCGTTGGGTGCTTCAATTGGGTTGGAATACTTTAGGGTTGTTATTGACCTTACTTTTTATGCTGATCACTTTGTTTTTCCTCTATAAAGATGGTCCGCAAGTGGCTAAACAGTTGGATATCGTGGGTGAGCGAGTGCTGCCTGCTCGCTGGCATAGTTTTTCCCGTGTGGTGCCTGCAACAGTCAGTTCTACCGTGATAGGTATGACGCTTATCGCAATTGGTGAGGGCATAGTGCTGGGGATTGCCTATTGGATTGCGGGTGTACCTTCAGCCGTGGCTTTTGGGGTGTTAACCGCCTTTATGGCCTTGGTTCCCGGCGGCGCGCCAACCATGTTTACCTTGATTTCACTCTATCTTGTCGGCACTGGCGATATGACGGCGGGGGTCGGCTTGTTTCTTTGGGGCAGCATAGAGTTGTTTATTGTTGATAAAACCCTGCGGCCCAATCTTGTCGGTGGGCCGATTAAATTGCCTTTCTTACCGACTTTTTTCGGTCTGATCGGCGGCGTAAAAACCATGGGTTTTGTCGGTTTGTTTGTTGGTCCAGTATTGATGGCCCTGCTGGTGGCCATTTGGCGTGAGTGGTTAAGGGAAGAGCCCGAAACGATACCATTGGATAAACAGGCAGATAGATAGTCGCTAAAGCTTCATTTCTCTAAGGTATTTTTGCGCTCATCGGTGTAAAACCACCAAGGTTTAGGATCTTCACCTGCCATAAAACGGGTGATGGAGATAAACACATCGAGCATACAGGGGTCGTGTCTCTGGCCCGTTTTGTCGCACAGCGTTTGATACAGCTCGTAGGGGTTTCTATCTAACAGCTGCTCAGGCTTATCTATGCCAAGCAAACGTAAATCCGCCGCACAGGCTTTGCCAATATTGGGTAAATCAGTCAATTGCTTAACCTCGGCACGCACGACTTTTGCTGGATTCATTTTTATCTCTTGGGGTGTAGTCATACTTGATAGATTAGTCTATTGGCCCACAGTTAACCGCGTTAACCTGTTAAGATATTTCGCCTTCCTTGGCAAAATTGGTGTAGCACTTCTAACGCTTTATTAAGGTTACAGTTTTTCTATATCAACATTTAAGCTATTAAGATGTTCAAGCAAAGCTGGATTGACATTATTATCCACTTTTCCGCCTAAGTACTTACCAAAGAAACGTTCAGTCGCAATTATCGAGGCGAGCTTGTTGGCACGTTTGATAAATCCATGACCTTCATCTTTGGCGAGTAAGTATTCAACGGGTAACGATTTTTGGTACATCTTTTTCGCAATATTATCTGATTCAACTTGAGTCACTCGCGGATCATTCGCTCCTTGGATAAGCATCAGCGGTGCTCTTATGTTATCGACAAAATTAATTGGGGAGCGGTTCTCCATATCTTGTTTTTGTTCAGGAATTAACGGGTCTCCCACTGATTCAAACCATTGACCTAAATAGGGGCGCCAGTAATCGGGGAAAGACGCCATTAGCGTGACTAAGCTTGACGGCCCCACATAGGCGATCACGGCTTGGTAAAGATCTGGGGTAAAAGTCGCGCCGGATAAAGCCGCATAACCACCGTAAGATGCGCCAAAGATCCCCAAGCGATTTTTATCCGCAATCCCTTGTTCAACCAAGTAATTGGCACCATCAGTCAGGTCATCTTGCATACTGCCAGTGCCCCAATTGTTATTGCCTAAGTTGAGGAAGTGTTTGCCAAATCCTGTCGATGCGCGAAAGTTTGGCTGTAACACGGCATAACCACGGTTGGCATAGAACTGAGCAATCGCATGGAAGTAACCAGAGTCTAGCGCCCAGTAGTCCCGAGCCCAAGGGCCGCCATGGGGCAGAATGATGGTGGGTAAATTGCGCTGGTTTCCCTTTGGTAATGTCAAATAAGCCTGAATTTTTACACCATCCCTTGCGGTATAGACTAGGGATTGTCTTGGTGATAGCAGTTCTGGTTGTATACTTGGAGGAATATCCGCGAGTAAGTGGATATCACCATTAATGGCATTGTATTGGTAATCTAAGCTCGATGCCCTATCGCTCGCGACGTTGATCTGCCAGAGATTATTTTTCTCGTTACGTTCGGTAATGGTTATTTCAACATCTTGATTAAAATGCTTATTGATCACATCCCAGTGCTTAGCAAACTCAGTATCAAGTGGATAGGTTCTTAAGCGACCGCCGTAATAGGAAATGGCTAAAGGTTCACCAGCATCGTTAAACAATACCTGATAAACATCCGCTTCATCCTTAGGATCTTTATGTAAGGTTTCATATTTTCCCGTCATAAGATCAACTTTGAGCAGTTGTTGTTTATCCCGCTCACCGATGTTGGCACTGATATAGGCGAGTTTTTTCGCATCGTTTACTTTTAAGATATCAATGCTTTCACCCTTAGCTGTGTGGATTATTTTACGCCAAGTGCCATCAATGAGTGTGTAGAGGCTATAGCTGTTATCTAGATTAGTGCTACTGCCAATAACGGGATGCCCTTGTTTGTTAAACTTCATTTGCACTAAGTTTAAGTGGTTTTCAAAAATAGGCGTTAGCTTGGCATCATGGGTGTTGAGCCAATAGATATCCATCCGACTCGATTCATCGTGGTTCGCCATCACAACCAGCTGCTCAGGGTTATCCTTGGGCTGTTCCATGACGCTGTATTTCACCTTGTCATTGTGCGTCAGTTGCTGCTCTTTTGGATCTATTTTGCCTTGGGGAGTTTCAAAGCTGAGTTTAAAAATTTGGGTGTTTTCATTTCCCCCTTTATCTTTCATAAAAAAGAGTTCGTTACTGTTTGATGACCATTCAAATTCTTTAATGGGTTCAATGGACTGCGTTAAGAGTGTCGCACTTGCAAGATCGCTTTTATCCGCCATTACATAAATATTGCTCGCACCTTGGTATTCCTTTGTGAAGGCTAACCATTTACCGTCGGCGGACATTTTTAAATGGTGAATATTTTGCTCATTGAAAAAATCTTCGATGGGAATGAGCGGCACTTGGGCTTGCTGGCTGTTAAGCCTATCCGTATTGGCTTTTTGCTCAGTGGTTGAGGCTGAACAGCTTGCGAGTAGCATAGCGGCAATAGCAGCACTGCATAACTGGCTTGTGAAGGAGGATAATCGCATTGTTGTAACCTTGAGTTGTTAGAAGTGACATCATGTTAATACGAAAATTAATTATCGTAAAACAATAAAATTATATTTCTTTGCAATATATTTTACCGAACGAGTATACTAGCCAAGGTTAAAGAGCACTGGGATTGGATTAAATTTAGGATTGAGTGATGAATAAAAACATAGAAAAGTTAATAAAAATCAGTGCATTTTTCCGGTGGGTGATTTTGTTGGCCGCTACGATTGTGGTGGTGTATCTGGGTTATAGCTACTTAGTCCATGATGAGATACGTTTTGGATCGAATAATGGATTGTTCCAAGCGCTATGGGTATCGCCTGATGCGAGTCAAACCCTGTTGCTGTTAATGTTAAGTCCATTGTTTATCACGTTTTTACTGGGTGTTTATTGGCTGCAAAAATTATTAGCCTACTATCAAGACGGCTTGTTTTTTAGCGACGAAAGTATGCATTGTTATCTGTGGTTGGTTTGGCTTAAGGTTGCCGCCTTAGTGATAGAGATACTGCAAACCTTAGGCGTAGGTTACTATCATAAGTCGCTTTTTGAGGATACCCGTATCGACTTGGCGCTCGATTTTGGCAATATCACCACGATTTTATTGATGTTGCTGATTGTTTATTTGCTTAAAGCTGCCCGAGATTTTGAGGCAGAAAACAAAGAGTTTGTGTAATTTTGGACATTATCGTTAATTTAGACGTCATGATGGCGATACGGAAGGTGAGTTCTAAGGAGCTTGCCAAAGCGGTTGGCATTACCGAAGCGAATTTATCCCTGCTAAAACGCGGCAAGGTGAAAGGCGTGCGTTTTGAAACACTGGCGAGTATTTGTGAGTACCTGTCGTGCCAGCCTGGGGATATTTTAGAATATCGTAAGAGTGATACATCGGACTGAGTTCTGCCGTTTTAGCCTTGTTCAACGCATCCTAGGACGCACTTAGTTAAGTGCTATCCTAGGCTTGCCGTGGTTAGGCTTTAACCAGTGTTGTCAGATCCGCTGGGCGATAGTAAACCGATTTTAGTACCTTGCCTTGGCGAACCACTTTACCTGCCATTTCCACATCTTTAGCGCATTTGGCTATGATGAAATCACCTTGCTGACTACCGACAATTTCAACACCTTGTTTGGCATAGAAGGCAATGGTCTCGGCCAGTTCTTGCTCGTTACGGCACACTTTACTCATATTGCTCGAGTGGACTTCATCCCAGCAGCGAATAAAGTCGATTTCACGGTTTTGAGCCACGCAAAGCAATAAGTCAATCAGGTAACTGATTTCGAGTCTGTCGGTCATGGCCTGTGCGCCTAAATGCACCAAACGCCCCATTAACACATATACAGAATCGACTATGGCATCGGCCTGTTCGATACGGCTATCGGCTTCTGCAAGTTCAGTTAACTCCTCAATAATCAGTGAAGTATGTAAGGTATCGGCCTTGTCATCTAAAGAATCAACATCATTAACGGGCAAGTCGAAGGTGCTACGAAACTCACTGATATCACGATATAAGTGGTCATAAATAGGTTGAGTTAAGCGGGTGAGTTTCATCTGATTTGCCTTGAAATAAAGAGTTTGGCGGCAATTTTAAAGAAATGCGTCGCAGAATACAAAGATGGGGTAGAGATAAAAATACCCGCAGCCAAATCGGCGGCAGCGGGTTTCGGTAAATTTTGGCGGATGACCGAATGGAGAAATATATTGTGAGCCTGTGCCTCCCGCTGAATGAACAGATATTTAATACGATTGGTATTATTGGCCGTATTTTGCAATCAGTTGATCAAGATAAGGGCCAACGTCTTTATCAGCCCAATCGAGATATCCCCGCACAAAACCGACAAGATTACCTTTAGCATCAAAAATATAACTGGCGGGTACGACATTCGCGGGAATGATTTGTTCTATGTTTTGCTCCGGGTCAAGCCAAGTGGCATAGCCGCTAAAGCCATGTTGGTTAAGAAAAGGGCGTACATCTTTAGATTCTTCATCGATAGAGATTGGAATGATGGCGATATTCTTCCCTTGATACTGCTGCTTAAGTTTTTGGAGTTCTGGAATTTCCCTTAAACAGGGGGCGCACCAGGTTGCCCAAAGATTAACTAAAACCAATTTTCCTTGGTGCTGTTTTAGGGTTTGGGTTTGTCCTGATTCATCAATAAAGGGAACTTCTGGTACGCCGCGTGCGTGCTGCATTTCTATAAAACCAGTCATCACAAGGGGCTTAGGGAGGGGCTCTCCCGTACTGTAGAGTTTATTGTCTAGTGAGTGGGCTGAGCTGCTATTAGAAAACAGACCTAAACACGCGAGTAGAACAAAGGGAAAATAGTGTGATTTCATCTGGTTATCCTTTACTTTCAAATAGTCGTTTGTGTTTTTCTACGGGTTACCAATGCGAGACACAACCCAATTCCAAGCACTAATAACAGCAGTGGCCCAAGCCAAAGTGCGAAGGTGGAGGCCTTAAATTCAGGTTGATAACGGATTTTTTGACCATAGCGTTGCACCATAAAATCGATAATCTCATCTTGGCTTTGCCCCTGTTCTAGCATCGAGAATATTTGTGCTTTGAGCTCGTTGGCGATAGGCGCCTGTGATTCAAATAGGCTTTGATTCGTCGCCATAGGGCAACGCAGCACTTTACTGATATCCATTGCCTGTTGCTGGTGGGAAAGGCCAGATATGGACTGTTCCTGCGCCATGGATAAGCATGGGATCCCTATCCCACATAAGGTGATAGGGAGCAGTAAGACTAAAAAGCGCAATATTGGATTCATTAGGCAAGCGTCTCCTGTGGTTTGTGATGGGATAGGGTAACTAAGGTTGTTAAATCAGCTTGGTAGCTAAAGCGGCGAGTAGGCCAAGCGGCAATCGCTCCACCTAGCATCATAAATAGGGCGCCCAGCCAGATCCAACTCGCAAGGGGTTTATAGCTGATACGGATAAGATATTCGCTGTCACTTAATTGCAGCCCCATAGACACATAAATATCCCGCCATAATCCATGATCGATACCCGCGTGGGACATTTCCATCCCATTGCTTTTAAAGGTTTGCCGTTGTGGTGTGATATAGCCTAAAACCCGTTCATCATTCGCTGCATCGCGGATACTGATATTGGCCTGAATGGCGGTAAAGCTGCTCGTTTCAACATTCTCAGTGCTTTCATACACTAAGATATAACCCGCCAACGGTTTACCTTGGCCAGGGCCCATTCTGAGGAGGGCTTCCTGTTCAAAAAAGGAGACGGATGTTGCTCCAATAATAGTGATAGCCACCCCAAAGTGAGCGAATAGCATGGCTATAAACCCTTGTTTTGATGATTTAACGGGAGGATTTAAGCCGTGCTCATTGCGGTTTTGGGTTAATTGCCGGGCATATATTCGTCTCCCTAATCCCGAGGCTGCCAATATCGTGAGCAATAAACACACTAGCAACCAAAGTGCTGCGGCAGTGCCAAGGAGTAAAAATAAGCTACTGCCCGAGGCGGCCTGTAAGCTTACCCAGCCTGCGACGGCTAATATCACTAGGCTAGGAATGAGCAAGGAAGTGATACGAGTCTTTGAGGCATTTTGCCATTGCGCTATTTGCCATTGCACTATTTGCCATTGCACTAAGGGTGCAATGCCCATTAACAGGACAAGCAAGAAAGTGAGGGGGACAAATATAGCGTTGAAATAAGGGGCACCCACTGAAAGTGCACCTAAATCGAGTAGCTCATAGATCAAAGGGTAAAATGTACCGAGTAATACGGAAAACGCTGCTACGACTAAGATAACGATCCCGAGCAGTAACAGCGTTTCCTTACTGAAAGGCGCGAAAGCCACATCCTGTTTTAAATGATGGGCTTTGAGTGCAAAAATGAGTAACGCAACCCCAACAAAAATCACTAATAAGCAGAGGATTGACATGCCACGGGTCGGATCGGCGGCAAAGGCATGTACCGATTGCACTATGCCGGAACGCACCAAAAAGCTGCCGAGTAAACTGAGTGAGAATGCCAATAAGCACAGCAGTAAAGTCGTGAGTTTAAAGCCATGAGTACGTTGAGTGAGAATGAGGGAATGCACTAATGCTGTTGCCACAAGCCAAGGAATAAAGGAGGCATTTTCTACCGGATCCCAAAACCACCAACCACCCCAACCCAGTTCGTTATAGGCCCACCAAGATCCAAAGGCATTGCCACCCGTTAGAAACACCCACGCTAATAATACCCAAGGTCGTAAATAGTTAATTTGACGAGTATTAAAACCACCACCGAGCAGTGATGCTAACGCTGCAGCAAAGCAAACAGTGAGGCCAACATAACCAAGAAAGAGCATGGGCGGATGCAGTATGAGCCCTATGTCTTGCAAAATGGGGTTAAGATCTCGCCCTTCAATCGGAATGTTAGGTAATAAGCGGGCAAAGGGATTAGAGGTAAAGAGTAAAAATAAGTTAAAACCAAGGATCACTAATGCCAAAATGGCCAACAGCCTCGCAAAATACAGGGCGTCTTGATATTTATCGCTGGCCTTATCTTGAGTGCAATCCGCCATCTTTATGCGATAACTGATGATCGCGCCCCAAAGGGCAATCGCAAATATCCAAAACAGCATTGACCCTTCGTGGCTGCCCCAAACGGCGGCCACTTTATAACCCAATGCTAATTGGCTATTCGAGTGGTTTGCGACATAAGCAACAGAAAAATCATCAGTCATAAAGCAATAAATTAAGCAAAGAAGTGAAGCAAATACTGAGGTAAATATGGCTCTAAAGAGTGTCGGGCTTAATCCCACCAGATAGGCATTATTCTGCTTAACACCGATTAAGGTCAGTGCTGCAGAAAATAATGCCAATACGCTACTAATGATCAGTAATATATGTCCAATTTCTGGAAGCATAGTTGTCATTTATTATGCCTTAGAATAATGTGGTCGCGGTAATATAGTGTTTACAGTTGGCTATTTTACCTATGTGATTTTCACATGCTGATTTTTATTAAATTCGCTCAGAAACTTGAGTTATTTTCTTATGATTTTAAATGTACATATAAGTTATTCGTAGTAAAAGTCAGTTTAATCACAAGCTTTAATCACTGTTGATTTTAAGATTAGTCGAGTTTTGCATTTAATAATGTGATCTTATCCGTTATTAAATCATTCCTTTTTACGCTTGATATTTTTTGAAAAATCAAACGAATTTTTAGTTTTTTTTATAACTGAAATGTGCTTTTTAACTTCTAAAAAATAAATGACATTAATTTTGTAAGTTATTGTATTTAATTTGTTTTAATTGATTTTATTCATCTTGATTTATCAGCGGGAATTTAGTGTGCTCTAGCTCTGATTTTTAATGGTTTTTTGCCTCCACCATGCTGTAACTGGTCAATTGTTTATGTCGTTCAGTGAGCAGTTAGGTTCAGTGGAAAATATAAAACTAATGATAATTAGGAGTGAATGATGAAACGATGGAAATCCAAAATAGCACTCAGCGTGCTGTTTTGTTTAGGTACTATCGTCAGTGTGGCCGGAATAGCATCCGATGCTAAACCGGGTGAGATAAAGCCTGGCTATGGTAATAAACAACAGAGTGCGGAAGCTCAGGGAATTATGGCTAATCCCGATCTAACACTAGAGTCCCGTGGTGTAAGAACACTGCAGGATTATATTGTTCAGGAAAAAGAGTTGTTTGATTTTCTTTTTGAAAATCATCCGGTATTTAAATATGCCGAGCAAGGTCGTTTAAAAGGAACCTATAAGGTCAGTGACCGTGGTGAAGAATACTTACACGGTGGTGATAGCCAAAAATATAGCCAACATCAAGAGGGCAATCGCCCTATGGCATTGCAATATCGCCTTGGTGCCAAGTCGATTTTGGATTTCCCAAATAAGTTTGTTGGTCCTGAAAAATGTGGTGAGTGCCACGGCCCACAATATGAAAAGTGGAAACGTTCACGCCATTCAAAAACCTTACGTTTTCCGGGGAGTCATCCCGAAGTCGATAACGATTTAAACAAAACCATGTATGGCACTAAGGATACTTCTATCTTGCCAGACGGCATTACCCCTGATGCAATTTATGCGACGGTGGGAACACCAAGAACCAAATACGGCTTTATCGATAGCTACTTAGTACGCGGTACTTTCCATGTGAAAGACGGTTTACTCAAAGATGGTACTGGCACTATGGTCGCCGGTGGTAACCAATTCTCCCGTGGTTGGGCTGAATGGTTAACCCCTGAAATGGCGAAGAAAATTCAGAAAGTTATTCCTGAATTTCCAACTAAAATGGAAGATTTTGGCGCGAGTGGTTCACACCAGTGGGGTATGAGCTCCTATGGTGCTAAATACGAGAAGGAATTCTTATTCCAACCTGCGAGTTCCTATTGCGAAATGTGCCACACCTTTAAGTTTGATTTTAAAACTAAAGATGAGTTTTTTGCAGCCCTTGGTAATCCTAAAGAGCTCCAAAAACATACAGTGTCACTCGGTATTACCTGTGAAGAGTGTCATGGCGCAGGTGGTCATTTAGACGGCGGTATCGGTGGTGGTATGCCTTCTAACTGTGAGCGTTGTCACCAGCGTTTTAACTTCGTAGAAGAACTTGCGCAAACCCCACAGGGTAAAGAAAAACTGGAATATGCCTTTAACGTGAAGATGAAATCTTCGTGCCCATCTTGTGGTACAGAAGGTTCGCAAATGTTTGCCTCATCTCACTACGATAAGGGTATGCGTTGTTCTACCTGTCATGATCCACACGAAGTGACTGATGGTGATTGGAAATCCGGTATTACTAAACCAAAACTCATCAAAGAATGTACCGATTGCCATACGGCACAGGCTGAAATTGCGAGTAATACCAAGACCCACAGTAAACAAACTTGTCAAAGCTGTCACATGCCAAACATGGGTAGTTGTGAAAACTTCACCGCGATCCAGTTCCCTGATATGGCCGGTTTCGACAACGTTCGTAAGTCGCACATGTGGAAAATCGATGTCGATCCATTGCGTAAGACGCTTAACCCACCTGAAGGTAAGTCTCGCGACTCATCCACTAAGGGCTGGACTGTGGCGAAGGACGAAAATGGCCATAACTACCTCGATCTCATGTGGACCTGTGCTCGTACTTCCGCTTCTGATCACGATGTAGTGGATAACAAAGGTTGCCATAGCCAATTCCAATCTAAGTTGGGTGAGGGTCTGCACTTTAAAGATCAACAGCAAATCTACGGCAAAGTTCAGAAGTGGCAAAAACCAGTGAAAGAAACCTATGCCAAAGTAGAAAAAGCCCTTATTAGCATCGATAAGTCGCCCAATATGGCGAAGTTATCGGTAGAAGATAAGACGCAAGTGCTGTTGTTGACCGATAAAGCTCAAGATGTCCTCAAACTGATTAAAGCCGATGGTTCATGGGGTGTTCATGGTGCGCGTTACTCACAAAAACGCTTAGATGCCGCCTTGACCTATGTGACCCAAGCCCAAGCCATTATTGATGGTAATGCGCTGAGTGCGAAGAAAATATAATTTAACTTGAGTCCTAGTTATCCCCGACACCTTTGGGTGTCGGGGAATATGAGAGCCTAATTATGCATAACATGCTTCGTCAAAGTGTAAGCCGAATATTGATGGTGTTGGCCTTAGGCGTGACTGCTATGCCAGTCATCGCCGGTGGTGGCTCAGAAATGTCTGAAGTGCCCTATAACGAAATCCAATTAAATCCCATTTCGATGATGGAAGCGGAAACCTTAGTCGGCAAACAAGGCGTTTATTTTTTCGACGTAAATACACTGGAGATATGGGCAGAAGGTTTTATCCCCGGAGCAGTTTTTTTCAATGTTCAGAATTGGAGAGAGTTACTTCCAAAGAATAAAGATGCAGTCATGGTGTTTTACTGCGCTAACCGCCTTTGCACCAGCAGCAATATGGCGGCGAGAGAAACCATGAAGCTAGGTTACACAGGTGTGCGTCATATGGCCGATGGCATTTATGGCTGGCGTATGTCAGGTCGAGTAACAGAAAAACCTTAGTAACACACAGGACCGATGTTTTATCGGTTTGGTTTGCAGGGCCAAAAGGCGAAACCCACAGGGTTAACATTGTAGAGAACATAAAATGAAAACACGTATGCCAGCTTCTTTTATCCCCAAAAGCATCACAGTGGCGACTTGCGCCGCATTATTTGTTTCGGTAGCCAGTTTTGCTGGCACAAGTTTGAAAACCGATGCAGATAAAACCTCTTACAGCATTGGCGCTTCTATTGGTAATTACATTTCTGGTCAAGTCTACAACCAAGTTGAATTGGGTTCAGAGGTGAATGTCGACTTAGTCGTGCAAGGTTTTGTGGATGCGCTTAAAGATAAACAGCAATTAACCGACGAAGAAGTGCTGACCTACCTGAACCAAAGAGCAGAACAACTCAATGCCGCAAGAACTGTCGTTGCTGAAAAACAAATGGCAGAAACTAAAAAGGCAAGTGCGGCATATCTTGCTGAAAATCAAAAAAAGTCTGGCGTTAAAGTCACCGCCTCTGGTCTTCAATATGAAGTCTTAACCCAAGGTAAAGGTCATAAACCCAATCCAGAAGATGTGGTCACAGTGGAATATGTTGGCACTCTTATCGATGGGACTGAGTTTGAAAATACGGTTGGACGTAAAGAGCCCACTCGGTTTGCATTAATGTCGGTGATCCCCGCTTGGGAAGAGGGATTAAAGTTGATGCCTGTGGGGTCTAAATACCGTTTTGTGGTACCTGCAAGCCTTGCCTATGGCACTGAAGCCGTAGGTATTATCCCTCCAGAGTCAGCACTTATCTTTGAAATTGAACTGAAAAATATTGAGAAACCCAGCGAAATGAAAGAGATGAAAAATAAAAAGATGATGCCTGCACACGGTTAATCTGGCTCCTAAAACGAGTTGTTTGGAGAGTGAAATGGAGACTGGAATGGTGAGCTTAGGACTAGGCATTGGCATCAGTTTACTGTTGTTTGTTGCTTACATTTATTGGCAGCACATGCGTCTAAACCTAGTCATGGGAATCGCACAGTTGCCAAACATGTCGAGCAAAGTGCCCTTTGCGATGGGAATCGTTCTAGTGCTGCTGACCCTTGCTATCTACAGTCAAACAGGCCGTTTTAGGGATTGGGATCAAGGTCGGCTTGATGAAAATATTGATTATTTAGTGGCGGCCGAGATCACCAAAGCCAGTCGTTGGGCTCAGAGTGAGCCGCAAAACACCTTGGCACTTATGTCATTAGCTCAGGCTTACAATGCGGGAGGTTTGTACTCAGATGCGGTGCTGACCTTAGATAAATTACTCGAAATAGGGGGAGATGATGCCGAAGTGTTAGGGGCAAAAGCTAACGCGCTTTATTACCGCGAGCTTCGGCAAATGACACCTGAAACCCAAGGGGTGATTGCCAAAGCATTAGCACTTTCTCCCTTTGAGCCTCAAACCCATATGTTACTCGCGGCAGATGCTTACTTGCATGCTCGTAACCAAGAGGCCATTGACCATTGGCAGCTCCTGCTCAAACACCATGGGGACAGTATCAACCGTGAAGCAATCGATAATGCGATTGCAAAAGCACAAAGCAAAATGAATGAAAGATGAAACCCGTTTCTATCAACCCTCGCCGTAAAGATCTGTCCCTGCAAGGAATCTGGCGAGGCGTTGATATTTTAATAAAAGGATAAATAGGATGAAGAAATACTATGCATTGTTGCTGTTAGTGCCCTTGCTATTTGGCTGTAATAAAAGCGAGGCCACAGACCATGTTCATAAAGCCGAGATGATCCACGAGCATGACCGTTGCCATTTATGCGGCATGGTGATCACTAAATATCCCGGACCTAAAGGGCAAGTGCACCTTAAGGCCGAGAAAATGGTGCCTAAGTTCTGTTCTAGCCGCGATATGTTTAACTTTGCATTACAGCCTGAAAATAAAAGACAAATTGATTACATGATGGTGCATGACGCGGGCACGACCGATTGGGATCAACCTGACGATGGCGCCTTTATTGATGCTCAAAATGCCTTCTATGTTTACGGTACGACTAAGAAAGCTGTGATGGGACCTGCCGTTGCCCCTTTTAGTACCAAAGCTGCCGCCGAAGCCTTTGCTAAGGAATACGGTGGCCGAGTGCTGAGATTTGATGACATCACCCTAGAACTGCTCGCGGGTGATAAATAAGGTTGTGATGATGAAGCTGCGTCTCGTCCTTATCTGGCTGCTGTGCTTTGCCTCTTTCGGTACTTGGGCAGCACTTATTCGGGTAACAGATACAGATTCACTCACTCTTGCCCTTAACAAAGCTCAAGAAGGTGACACCCTAGTGCTGGCCACTGGGGTGTATGAAGGCTCCTTTAAGGTGACGCAATCCATTTCGCTAAAGGGGGAAGTAGGCGCGACATTAGATGCACTGCGCCAAGGCAGTGCATTGGTCATTGAGGCGCCTCAGGTGAGTATTGAGGGGCTCAATATCCGCCACTGGGGACGGGATCTGTATTACCGTGATGCCGCCATTTTACTCAAAAAAGGGGCGGATAATGCGTTGATTAAGGGAAACCGCTTGGTGGGTGAGGGTTTTGGTATTTATGGCGAACAGCTAAACTCACCCATCATCACGGACAATAGTATTAGTGGCAACGGTGCCATTCATGTGCTTGATCGGGGTGATGGCATTTATCTTAAGCATGTTAATTCGCCACAAATTGACCGAAATCAGCTCATTTTTGTCCGTGATGGTGTGTATTTAGAGTCCGTTACCCACAGCCGCATTTATGAAAATCAATTCACTAAGCTTCAATATGGCATTCACTACATGTATACCCAAGCCGACGAAGCGTGGCAAAACCAAGCGATTGCCGTCGATGGCGGTTATGCCCTAATGAATTCAACCCATATTTACCTGCACCACAACCGTGTGACTCAGGCGCGGGACTTTGGCATTTTACTCAACATTACTGAGGCATCCCATGTGCAAGCCAATGTTGCGAGTCAAATCCATAACCCTAAGGGCACTGTGGAGCTTGGCAATGAGGGGAAAGGTATTTTTATTTACGCTGCTCAACATAACCGTATTCAAGATAACGAGTTTAGCCACAGTGATACTGGGATCAGTATGGCCATGGGCGGAGAGGAAAATCGCCTTTGGCATAATCGTATTATGGCCAATCAAACCCAAGTCAAATATGTCGGTGAAAGCCAACTTGAATGGAGTTATCAGGGGCAGGGGAATTACTGGTCGGAATATCAAGGCTGGGATCTGAATGGCGATGGATTAGGGGATATTGTCCATAGGCCGAATGACAGTTTAGATAAACTGTTTTGGCTTTATCCTGAAGCCAAACTGTTGATGGAAAGCCCTGTTGTGTTGTTACTGCGCTGGGTGGAACGCCAATTTAAGCCCCAAGTGACGAGCGGTATAAGTGATAGTTTTCCCCTAATGCAAAGTGGCGCGCACGTACTGATTGATGGAGGTTCGCGATGAATCATCAAACTTTGACCTGCTCAGCAAATAAGCCTATAGCGAGTGCTGATGTGGTTGTTAAAGCGACAAATATCAGTAAATGCTATGGCAAGTTTAAGGCTCTGGATGATGTGAGTTTTGAGGTGTTAGCTGGTCAAGTGATCGCACTCCTTGGGCATAATGGTGCGGGTAAATCTACATTACTCAAGCTTATTTTGGGATTACTTACCCCCACAAGTGGTCTGCTCCAAGTTCAAGGTCATAGTGTGAGCTCCCAACAAGTGCGGCAGAGTTTGTCTTTAGGCTATTTACCTGAAAATGTGAGTTTTTATGACAATATGACCGCTAATGAGCTGCTGCGATATTTCGCTAAGCTTAAGGGCGTTTCCTTGCCTAAAGTACATGAATTACTCGCTGAATTTGGTTTAGAGGCCGCTAAAGATAAGCGTTTGAGTACTTTTTCTAAGGGGATGCGGCAACGTCTTGGGCTCGCGCAGGCGATATTGGCTGAGCCTAAGGTACTGTTACTCGATGAACCGACAGTTGGCTTAGATCCCTTGGCATCGGCTTTCCTGTATCAAAAAATCGCTCAGCTCAGGGCGCAGGGCTGCGCCATTATTATCAGTACCCATGAGTTGGGATTAGTGCAAGATCAGATGGATCGCGCTTTGATCTTAGGTCGAGGGCGAATGTTGGCTTCGGGAAGCTTAACCTCCCTGAGGGCGGCGACTCAGTTACCAAATCATATCTTGTTGCATTTTCTATCTAATACTCAAAGGCAAGCATTGCTAGCAGATCCCATTTTAGCGGCATGTGTTAAGGCAAATGCGGGGCAGGGACTTATGCTAGCCGTGCCACAGGAGCAAAAGTCAGCCGTGTTAAATCACTTATTACAAAAAGTGCCCGCGGGGGATTTTTCTATTGAACCTCCTAGTTTGCAGAGTGTGTTTCATCATTACATGGAAAGTCTTTGCCCCCTTCAGTCGTCAAAAATGCCTACAAAGACTATTAACATAACAGATATAAATCAGGCGATTAATTTGGAATCAGTCCTATGAACCGTTCTGAGGTTTTGCACCATCGTTTAAGTGCTCTGAGCATAGTGAGCACCATAGCCGCCAAAGAGTTTAAGGATAATTTACGTAATCGTTGGTTATGGATGATGGCGGGAATCTTGTTGCTGCTATCTCTGTGTGTGAGTTTTATGGGCAGCGCTGTGTCCGGCAACTTAGTGGTATTTGAGCCTGCCCAGATCCTTTCTGGGTTAGTCACTTTATCGGTATTTATGCTCCCTTTAGGTGCGATTTTATTGAGTTATGACAGCTTTGTTGGTGAAAAAGAATCCGGCACTCTGCTGTTACTGCTGACCTATCCATTAGCACGTTGGCATCTGGTGTGCGGCAAGTTTTTAGGCCATGCCTGCGTGATGACCATTGCCTGCATTTTGGGCTTTGGTTTAACAGGATTAATACTGATATCACTGGGCGATACTCTGGCCCAGTTATCCATAGCTATCGGGTTTAGCCATTTGATTATGAGCAGTATTTTACTGTCATTAGTGTTCGTGCTCTTGGGTTATTGGGTTAGCTTGTGTGTGCGAGAAAAAGCCAAGGCACTGGGGATATTACTCATTTTATGGTTTGTGTTTGTGCTGGTTTATGATCTTATTTTACTCAGTGCTGTGGTTGGAATGAGTGAGATGTTTAATCGTACAGTATTCAATCTACTGATTTTGTTGAATCCTACTGATCTGTTCCGTGCTTTAAATTTACTCGTGACTCCCTCGGATACACTCGCGGCTAAAAGTAGTCTCACTCTGCTTGCTCAAACTGGGCTTGGCTTACCCTTAATGTATGGTTTGCTGGGTGGCTGGATTGGTGCATTACTTTTGTGTTGTTCTTGGATCTTTAAATACCAAGAAATCTAGTTTAGCGACCTCTGTATTAGTCTAACTTTGTACTTATTAAACAATGACTAAACTGAGTATAGAGTCACACTCTTATATGTTGTTAAAAGGTAAAATAAACCATCTTGACTTGGTGATTGCATATCATCGTTTTCTTGGAAAGAAACAATGTCACATGATGATTGCATGTTGTTAGTGTAATCAAACTTTATCAGTATTGGCTGATCTTTCAGGCGTTTAACATGCATAAAATCACATCTTATTTAATGTTAGATGAACAGGCTAAGGAATTAGTCGATCATGTGAATGGGGCAACCATCAGCCTGACTTTTTCCGAAACGGCCTTATTAGTGCTGCTGTTATCATCCACGAATGCCATTTTTACTAAGGAAGAATTGCTGCAGGTCGGCTGGCCTGAAAGGGTGGTTGCTCCTACCTCTTTAACGCAATGCATCAGTACCTTACGTAAAAAGCTCGAACCCTATACCGAAGTGCAGCTTAAAACCGTGGCACGCCGCGGGTATCAATTGCATATCTCTGAACAATCCCATGTAAAGATGCTGGCGATCAATGATGCGAATGCAATTCGTGATGCCTTAGTGGGGGTGTCGGTTTGGACTAAAGTTGCTGGTATTGCCCTTTTGTGCGCTATCTTGGCAATCGTTTGGTATGTGAGCGACCACCATGCGGTGGTTAAACAGGTGGCTAAGTGGCATGCCGATAAATATATCAGCCTCAATATTGGTGGCACGCTGGGGACGGCGCGAACCTTCTATATTGGTGATGAGGATCGTTTACATCCTTCATGGTGGCAAAAACATTTAGCGCCAGAGGGAAATCACATCAATAACCTTAATTACTTCAGTGCATTTACCTCAACTGATGGCAAAAATTATTCGATGGCGATTTGCCCTGAGCTGGACGCCGATGCCTGCAGTGGTCACGGCATCATCAATATCACGGCGATAGATGCAAAACCCGCAGGATTAAATATGGCGGAGTTTATTCCGCTGAGCCAAATAATGGAGCAGCGCATTCGCTATAACCGTATCGTCCTCCCTGCGGATGATAAAGGAATGGGCGAGTTACTTGAGCATAATTACCATGCGGATATTTATTTTCCCGTCGCGGGCGAACTCCTAGTTCGTAACGATCTCAGTATGTCTCTGGTCTATGAAGGGCAAAATAAGGGTAAGTTTTATTCGACCTCCTGTATTACAGATCAAGATTGTTTAACGACACCGATTAAATACACTATCCGCGGTGAGTTTGAGCAGTACCAGACCACAATTGATGACCTTAAAGTCGATGTTTTTCACGTTAAAGTGTTACAAAAAGAACTGACAAAACCGGATGAAGTCAGCCATTCTGCTATGCAGTTCTACCGTGAAATTCGTAAGCATGATATCCGTGATGAAGATTTATTTTATTATCGTGTTTATCAAAATGAGCACACGGCAGTATGGATCATTCCTCAGATGGGACAAGTACTTGCGTGGACTCAGTACACTCAGATCAAATTATAAAGTAGTCGTTAGCCAAACTTGATTAAGCCGACATAGCGTCGGCTTTTTTGTGCCTGCAGTTGAGCGCGGTCGTGATGATGCTAAGCTGCGTGTTTAAGCGTCTGGCTCAAATTGTTTGCATTAACTTTCTATCATAAAAATTGGCTTTGTTTTACTTCTTCATTCAGTGCCAGTTACACTGCCAAACTTAGCAATCACACTATAAATACAATAATAAAAAAGAGAGGAGTCATTCATGTCGGACCGTCTTATTCCCGTGCTATTACTGTCAACTTCAGTACTGGCTGGGCTCACTGCTTGCAGTGATAACACCACAGAAAACACCGTAAAAACCAGCGAAAACGCGCCAAAAAGTCAAGACGTTGCGGCTCAAATGCCGATTGGCATTAATGTCGCGGCTATGACGCCAACGGTAAAACCAGGGGATGATTTTTATACCTACGCCAATGGCGAGTGGATGAAAACGACGATGATCCCAGCCGATCGCTCCAGCACTGGCGCTTTCCTCGTTGCCTTTGAAGCAACCGAAAAGCATAAAACCAGTTTGATTGCCGATCTGGTGAAAGCGCAACATGCGGTGGGGAGCGACGAAGCGCGTATCGCCGATTTCTACAAGGCTTACACAGATACCGCCGCTATTGATGCCGCAGGAATGAAGCCTGCCGAGGCGGATATTGCCCGTTATGAGGCCATTGCGAGCAAGCAGGATTTATCTGCGGCGTTAGGCGGAAATCTGCGCGCCGATGTCGATCCTCTCAACGCGACTGACTTTTATACCGAAAACCTATTTGGGATCTTCGTCACCCAAGGTTTAGCAACGCCGGGCGAAGTCTTACCTTACTTTTTACAGGGCGGTTTAGGCTTACCTGAGCGTGAATATTACCTGTCTGCCGATCCTAAAATGGTCGACATTCGCACCGCTTACCGCGCTTACATTGAAATCTTGCTCAAAGATGCTGGTGTGAGCGATGCCGCTGTTCGTGCCGATCGTATTTTTACCCTTGAAAACAAGATTGCCGCGGCCCACGCCAGCCGTGAAGCAAGCGAAGATTTTACCCAGTCTTCGGGGGTATGGAACCGTGCTGACTTTGATACCAAAGCACCGGGCATCGATTGGACTGCCTTTCTAGCGGCGGCGCAACTGGGTAATCAGCCTAAATTTGCGGCCTACCATGCAACGGCGATTACGGGACTTTCTGCGCTTGTGGCCTCTGAGCCTTTAGAAGCATGGAAAGATTGGCTCGTGTTCCACCATATCAACAGCCATGCTGATGTGTTGCCATCGGCAATCGACAACGCTTCGTTTGCCTTTAATGGCACTAAGCTTTCTGGCACGCCAGAGCAGCGCAGCCGCGATAAACGTGCCTTAGCGGCACTCGACCAATATTTAGGTGATGCCGTAGGCCATGCCTATGCCGAGCAATATTTCCCTGCTTCGGCCAAAGCAGAAGTCAGCACTATGGTGGATAACATAGTGGCCGCCTTCGGTCAGCGAGTGGAAAAACTCGATTGGATGGACCCTTCAACCAAGAAAGAAGCCCTAGCAAAAGTGGCCACTATGGCAGTGGGCGTGGGTTATCCCGATAAATGGCGCAATTACGACAGCTATGCAGTGACTGCGACCAATGCCTACGCCAATGCCATCAATGGCGAAAAAGTGGAGTACAGCCACCAGTTAGCCAAGATTGGCAAACCAATGGATAAAGGCGAGTGGTGGATGACGCCGCAAGTGGTGAATGCGGTGAACTTACCGGTGCAAAATGCGCTTAACTTCCCTGCGGGTATTTTGCAACCGCCATTCTTCGATGCTAAGGCCGATGCTGCTTACAACTATGGCGCGATTGGCGCTGTGATTGGTCATGAAATCAGCCATAGTTTTGATAACAATGGTGCGGCCTTTGACTCGACTGGTGCTATGCGTAACTGGTGGACGCCCGCTGACTTTGCTCAATTTGATAAGCAAGGCGATGCGTTAGCGCAGCAGTTTGATGCTTATGCGCCTTTCCCTGATTTACACGTGAATGGCAAGTTGACCTTAGGTGAAAACATTGCCGACGTAGCAGGTTTAGCCGCCGCTTATGATGCTTACCATGCCTCGCTGAAAGGCAAAGATGCCCCTGTGATTGGAGGCTTTACGGGTGATCAACGCTTCTTTATCGGCTTTGCGCAAACCTGGGCCACTAAGATGCGTGACGAAGCCCTGCGTGCTCGGGTGGCAACCGATGGACATGCCCCCGGCATGTACCGCGCACTGACCGTGCGTAACTTAGATGCTTGGTATACTGCATTCGATGTTAAGCCTGGCGATAAGCTGTATTTGGCTCCAGAAGATCGCGTTAAGATCTGGTAAGTTTACTGGGTTGATTTGAAAGGAAGGGGAACACTAGCGTTCCCCTTTTTATTAACGATTTTGCAGTCGGTTGTAATCCAGCCACCCACTTTCTATCGGGTGATTGTCGAAAAAGATCTGATTGAGTTCATCACTAAAGGCCCAAAATTTCGGATCAGTACGGCGTACACCCACCATATCTAACAGTGCCTCATAGTCTTTTTCAGTTTGCATTTTCTCTACTGTCGCCAAGACGTTAGGCAAGTCCTGTTCTTTCACTCGCCAAAATGCCTCAGGATAACTGCCCAATAAGCCATGCACTAAAGTGACGTCATCTTTAGCGGGTTCGCGGTTACTCGCCTCATTAAACAGGCTCGAAATATTCCGATGGGCGCTATTGCGAACTAAGGTAAATATCTCAGCTTTACCCGCTTTTTCAGGTTCGACCATGATCATAGTTAGTTCAGGTAACAGGGTCGCTTGTGTGCCTTTTAATCGATCTAATGTGTGTAAAAGTGCTTTGCTATGTATTTGCAAGCTACTATTTTCTATGTGATATCGATTGGGTTGAACCTTAGCAACCTTCTGCCCGAGTTTTTGATACAGCTCGCCCTTTAGATCGTCACTAAAGTAGAGTACGCCCGTAGGCTGATGAAAGGTGTTGATATCCCCTGCGATAAAGGCCGTGAGTTGAGTTCCAGCCCCTTGATACCAATCACTCAACTGCTTGCGCCTTTCCTCCTGTGGCAACAGGGTCAGGAAATTCGATTCCCCCTCCATACGTAAAAAATCCATGTATAAGCGAGTTAATAGCTGGTGGCCGTAGTTACCATAAACATCGAAACCCGCGACCAATAAATAGTGGATACGCTCCAGCAAGGCATAATCGATAATCCAAGCCGTTTTGGGCGGTTCGCCTACTAAGCCTTTGACCACAGTGGCATTGTCGAAGTGGCGCAGTACTGTCAGGCTGGCATTATCATTGGTGTCGTCGCCATCCCAGAGTCCGTCTATGGTAAGGTGCTGGCCGTTTTTGAATTTCTCGTTCAAGAACTGATTACGCGCCCGCATATATTTGCCTTGCTTGGCGGCATATTTCACCCAAGTTACTGCGAGTGCAGTGCTTTCTTCCTCCGCTGGCATACGTAGGTTTTCAAGTTGGGAATGGTAAAAGGCGCTAAAGTCAGTGTCGTCCATATAATCTGGAGTCACAAAGTACACCCAGAATCTATCGTTAATGACATTGAGCGCCACCTGACCACGGCACACTGGGCCTTTGATAAAGCCCATAATGGTATCTTGGGCGCGGGTCAGCATAAATCGATAGCGCGCACTGGCAGGAATTTGAATAAAGGCTTCAAAGGGATTGGCCGCAACGCTCGGCTTGTAGCTCGGCAGTTGAGTGACTGAGTAATCCGCATCGATAAACCATTGTTGCCAGTTATTTAGCAAGCCGGTATTTAAAACGTAGGGGATGTGGGTTTTATCGACTATGGTTGCCCGATAAGGCCGAAAGCGGTAATAGACTCGCTCCACCTTAGGATCGTCGAAGGGACGACGGGAGGCGATAATATCCAGCGCTTGCCCCGGCGGCGTCCGAGAACGCACTAACTCGAAGAATAAAGGCTGGGCGTTCGGTTGATTTAAAGACTCAAAATATAAGTGGAAGGCAAACAAATGCTCATAAATGTAACGTGCACTTAATTGGCTTTTTAAACTGTCGCCGTTTAAAAACGTCTCCCAGTGGGTTATTTCTGCAATAAATTCAGGTGTAAGCGCCTGTGCAAATGGCAGTGGTGCACCTTGCTCAAGCCAGTGCATCAACACTTGATGTTCATTAGCATTCAGTGCTGGCAAGCCATAAGGCATACCTGCAAGGGGCTGGCTTTGCTCGTATTTGTCCATTTCCTCTAGGCTGGCGCACTGTTGAACTCTGTCTAGGCTGAAATCAAAACGCTTATCTAAAATCTTGTCTTTGGGCAGAGGATGCATTTGCTTAAGCGTGAGCATTCTGGCTAATACTGAGGCTTGGGTATTAGCTTCTGGGGTTTGATCGCGCTCGTTTAGCATGGGGTAAAACCCGCGTTGACGCCAAGCTTCAGGGGTAAAGGCATCGACAAGTAAGCGATTAGGTGTGGCAGCGACTAAGCGTGTGCCTTGGTAAACCTTTTCCTTACTCGCCCCACGCTCCATACCTTCGCTTGAGGTCATTTTTAACTGACAGGGGGCATCGTAACAGGCATGACATACCACGCAGCGGCTATTGAGAATAGGCTCAACTTGTGTGTGCACAAACTCGGCTTGTTGAATAAATTGGTCGTTAAGCTGTGCATTTTCGACGCGTTTTTGCGGTGAGCTAGTGCCAAACAGGCTATTGAAATCGATTTGCGCTACGCTGGCACAACCTGTCGCTAACAGCACTGCGACCAACAATAACCTCTTCCATCCCCCTTTTATCGCGTTCATTCACCGCTCCTTCATTTGCCACATGCTATTTAGCAGAGTTAGGCTTTTTAGCCCACTGATAAGTATCACTTTAGCAGAAGAGTGTGTTGGATTTGAAATTTGCAGCCAGATGTTGTTCAAGGAGCTGACTTAAATTGCCCTACAGACTTTTGGTCGCTGCTCGAAACTTGGGTAAGATAGCGGCTATAAAAGCGTACCTGTGATGGCTGTATTAATTGCACCAGTATTGTTGTGGCAATAACAAAAGGATGAAGTATGACTGCTGATAACCGCTATTTTTACGAACCGAGCAAAGGCCATGGCCTTGCACACGATCCTTTAAATGCGATTGTGGGGCCTCGACCGATCGGCTGGATTTCATCACGGAATGCCGAGGGGCAACGTAATCTCGCACCTTACAGCTTTTTTAATTGTTTCAACTACAAACCGCCCATCATCGGCTTTGCCAGCACAGGCTGGAAAGACAGTGTCGCCAATATTGTCGAAACAGGGGAATTTGTGTGGAACCTCACCACTCGCGGCTTAGCCGAGCAGATGAATCAAACCTCCGCCATGCTGCCACGCGGTCAAGATGAGTTTAGTTTTGCCGGACTCACGGCTAAAGCTGGCACCATTGTTAAGGCCGATTTAGTGGCTGAAAGCCCAGTAAACTTCGAATGCAAATTGTCCCAATGCATCCAGTTAACAGCCGCGAATGGCGACAAGATCGATACTTGGTTAGTGTTAGGTGAAGTGGTTGCCGTGCATATTGCTAAGCATTTACTCAATGCCGAGGGGATTTATCAAACTGCCCTTGCCGAGCCCGTATTACGTGCTGGCGGCCCATCGGCTTATTATGGGATCTCCGAAGATCTGCGTTTCGATCTACATAGACCACAAGTGTAAGGGGCTGCTCAGGTGCCGCAGGGCTGTGGGTTTTCAAACTTCGTTTGAGTTTTTAATTCATGAGTTTGTTATCTCATGGCAGAGCAATCTAAAGCTTAAGCTTCTTTTTAAAATCAAAGTCGTGGGGCTTCACCCCACACCCGACCAAGGAGGACTGCTCGTCCTATCCTCCTTGGATTCTCCAAGACGCCCCTAGCGAAGTTACATGCATTAGTTACCTGTCTCATACTCCAATAAAAATCGCCTAACGGCTCAGATGGCACATCCATGTGCCCCCGAGCCTGCGCCATCATCCATGATGTCTCCACGGCATTTTTATCTACGTATTTCGACAACTTCGCAGGGGAAGGGGAACTCCTGAGGTTTCGGTGCAAACTGTTAATCTCAAAAGAGTTCTGCCTGTCCTTTAATTTTTCATTTTGCGAAAATCATTGATTTAAATCGACCTAGGGAGTTTGTATTCTGTAACGTGCATGGTGAATGTATGAAAAAAATCTGCCCTAGCTTTCACACAAATATTATTTATAATAAATACCCTTGTGTTAGCCTTATCCAATTTGGTTTAAGTGAATATTATGTCTAATACTAAAAAGCCAGTGCCTACACCTAACATTGATTTGGCCATAAAATCGACTACAACTCTTGATTTAGAGGGGTTTGAACTCGGTAATAGGATTGTTGTTTCGGATCACTACATAAGTGTCAGTCTAAAAAATAATCCGAATCAGTATGCATTTAAGATTTATATAAGACTAAATGCAAAAAAGATGCGCTTTGAAAATATATCTTTCCAGCACTGTATTTTTGAATCTTGTTATTTTAACAACTGCGTATTTGATTCATGTGATTTTACCGGATGTAAATTTATAGGATCAAACCTTCATCAATCAGCATTTTCTGGTTGTAAATTTGAATATGCAACTTTTGAACGCTGCCAACTTGACGATGATATTCTAGTTGGCGAAGCACCAAAAGAAGAAAATCTAAAGATGAGGTTTGCCCGTTCACTACGTATGAATTTCCAACAGATTGGTGATGCTAAAGCTGTAAATAAAGCTATCTCATTAGAACTTGATGCAACTGAAAAATATCTAAAAAAGTCATGGTCTTCGAGTGAAAACTATTATAAAAATAAATATGTAGGTTGGAAAAAAATTGTACAGTTTATAAAATGGTTAGAGTTCAAAGCATTAGATATGATATGGGGAAATGGCGAAAATATTTTCAAACTGTTACGAACAATTATCATTGTTCATCTAATCATTGCTATTTACGATACTTCAGCATTTGGTGACCAATGGAACTTACGAGACTATCTAAACAGTCTCATTGCTTCGCCAGGTGTATTTTTTGGTATTGGTTCCCCACATCAATACCCTATTTGGTTTTCATCATCAGTTGCAGCAATGCGTTTAATTGGCTTTGCTTTTCTTACTGCAATTCTTGTTAAACGCTTTGGACGTAGATGATGAATAAAATGCACATCTACGCATTTGGTTCTGTTTGCAGAGGAGAAATAGATCGCGGTTCCGATGTAGATCTATTAGCGTGCTGCGCATCAACAACAAATGAAATAGATAAAGATAAGTATTCAATATACCAATACGAAAGATTAAGAGAACTATGGTTTGAAGGTAATCCTTTTGCTTGGCACCTATTTCTTGAATCTAAACTTTTATTTACACCTGACGGTTCTGATTTCATAAAAAACCTTGGCTCTCCAGCTAAATACAAAACGATTGAAGCTGATAGCAATAAGTTTAGATTGCTTTTTGAACGATCTTATAACGCATTATTAAACTCATCAAATAGCCAAACCTTCCATTTATCATGCATTTATTTGGCAATAAGAAACTACGCGACTTGCTATTCTCTAGCAGCAGAAAAACCTATATTCTCTAGATATTCAGCGCTAAAAGTATTACCAAGCTTACATTTGGAGAGCGGAGTTTTTAACATCTTAGTGCGTGCTCGTTTGTTATCTACAAGAGGTTTTGGAGATAATATTAAGAAGAATGAAATTGAACTTGTGATTAATTCTATTTCTCAAGTTCCTGCTTGGATGGATTCATTACGGAGAAGCATAATAAATGAGTGAGTTTAACAACAGAATTGATGCACAACGAGAAATTCTTAGTATTATCAATAACTCTAAGTGGAAGGAAGAACTTAATGGATTATCTAGAGGTGCTATTGAGCGATGGCTTTTAATAAACAATGTTAGTCATACTAGTGAAATAGCTACAATTATTCATGAAGCAGCTGAAAAACTTTTTTTCCTTGCAAATAAAAGCCAAGAACAAGTTTCCAGCGAATATCTTGATAAATCAAAAGAAATTGCAAAACTTACAAATAAACTAAGATGCCTTTCTTTATAAAACAGAGCAAACTTGTGCTTTATGTAAAAATAACAAAAAAAACCGGACATATATGGTCACCTCGGGTTTAGCAAGGCAATGTCCTACTTTGTTCCCGAATTCAACTCCGAAGTGCGATTTTTGCCAATTAAGCCGCTAGCAGGTGAAACATGATCACTGGCAAATTTAGTAAGCCACCATTGTTAAATTTTCAGCAATCATGGCAGTAAAAAAAGACTTTCAGGTTTCTGAGGGGTTTAGGGAGATTAAGCACTGGCATGTAAGTGACCGTTGGCGGCATGGATGTCGCCGTCGAGCCTATAGGGATATATTTACGGCGAGTCACTGGAATGACAGTGCTTAATAACTACATTATTCGCTGACTTGAAAATTTCTAGATCTTTAGAACACACTAATAAGTGAAATACGGCGTAACGTAAAAACAAAACCCCAGTAAAAACTGGGGTTTATTATTTGCAGCTCAACTGGCAAAGATTAGCCTGCCAAGCTAACAAATTATCGCGTTATTTGATAAACGCGAACGCATCACCGTAGAGATGTGCTTCCTCTACACCAATCTCGCGGAAGATTTCCCGTGCTGCACCCACCATGTCGAAACGGCCGGCGATGTAGATGTCATAGCCATTTAAGCTGACAAAATCTTGTTTGATTTGTGCTAACAGATTGGCGGTTTTGCCTTGCCAATTAGCGGGAGCTTCTTCGATGACTGGCACGAAGTGTAACCAAGGGTGAGCGTCGTGCCACTCGCGGGCGATGGTTTCAAAATACATGGCATCTTGGGTGCGACAACCCCAATACAGCATAGTTTCAACCTGTTGGCCGAGGGCGATTTGGTGCTCGATGATACTTTTAATGTAAGAGAAACCTGTGCCGCCGGCGATTAACAGGCGAGGGCGAATGCTTTCGTGACGCAGGTGGGCTTCGCCGCCTGGGGCTTCGATGTCGATAGTGCTGCCATCAATAGCGCAGGCTTTCAGGCGCTCGACCACTTGCATTGGGTAGCTTTCACTTACAGCGGCGCCAATGTGTAATTCGATCAGCTCGGCGTTTGGCGCTGATGCGATAGAGAAGGGGCGTTTATCTTTTTCACCCATGACAACACATAAGTATTGCCCCGCTTGGAAATCGAAGGCGGTTTCAGGCCTTAACAATACTTGATATACGGCATCGTTAAATGGGTTAACTTTCTCTATCTTACAACGTATGGTTTTCATCAAACTTCCTTTGCACCTTTCTTCAACAGTATGTGTCTAGGTGTCGCTTTAGAGGCCTGTTATTGGCCTATTCTCTTGGCTTAAGCCGATACTTGAGTAATGGCTTAAGCTGAATTATAGGGTTGGGCTGTCGTCTATGCCTAACTCATCCCAGATTGAGTCGATCTTTTGTTTTACTTTTGGATCCATCACGATTGGCGTGCCCCATTCGCGGTTAGTTTCACCTTCCCACTTATTGGTGGCATCGAGTCCCATTTTTGAGCCTAAGCCCGCAACGGGTGAAGCAAAATCGAGGTAGTCGATCGGGGTGTTTTCGATCATCACAGTATCGCGTTTAGGGTCCATGCGGGTGGTGATCGCCCAGATCACATCCTGCCAGTCACGGCAGTTCACATCTTCATCCACTATGACAATAAACTTAGTGTACATAAATTGGCGCAGGAAAGACCACGCGCCCATCATCACTCGTTTGGCATGTCCCGGATATTGTTTGCGAATGGAGATCACTGCCATGCGGTACGAACAGCCCTCAGGTGGCAGATAAAAATCAACGATCTCAGGATATTGCTTACGCAAAATCGGCACAAACACTTCGTTTAATGCAACCCCCAGCATGGCAGGCTCATCCGGTGGACGGCCAGTGTAAGTGCTGTGGTAGATGGCATCTTTACGCTGAGTGATGTGAGTAACGGTAAATACTGGAAACTTATCGGTTTCGTTGTAGTAACCCGTGTGATCGCCGTAGGGCCCTTCTTCCGCCAGTTCCTCAGGATCGATATAGCCTTCGAGGATGATTTCACTGGTGGCGGGCACTTCTAAGTCACAGCTTAATGCCTTACAGACTTCGGTACGTTCACCGCGCAGTAAACCGGCAAAAGCGTATTCGCTCATGGAATCGGGGACTGGGGTGACGGCGCCTAGAATGGTCACAGGATCGGCGCCGAGTGCGACCACAACCGGATAACGCTCACCGGGGAATTGTTGTTTAAAATCAGCAAAATCTAACGCGCCGCCACGGTGGGACAACCAGCGCATAATCAGCTTGTTTTTACCCAGTAATTGTTGGCGATAAATGCCTAAATTCTGACGACTCTTACGCGGGCCTTTGGTGATGGTTAAGCCCCAGGTCACTAGTGGTGCGACATCGCCCGGCCAGCAATGCTGAATAGGCAATTTAGTTAAATCGACCTCATCGCCGGTTTTGATGATTTGTTGGCAAGGCGGATTACGCACTGTTTTTGGCGGCATATTCAAGGCTTGCTTGAACATAGGGATCTTAGCGATCGCGTCTTTAAAACCCCTAGGTGGTTCGGGTTCTTTTAAAAAGGCTAACAGTTCACCCACTTCGCGCAGGGCTAATGGGTCGTCTTTGCCGAGTGCCATGGCCACACGTTTTGGCGTACCGAACAGGTTTACCAACACGGGCATGTGATGATTTTTGGGATTTTCAAATAATAGCGCAGGGCCTTGAGCGCGTAATACGCGATCGGCGATCTCTGTCATTTCTAAATGAGGATCAACTGGGTAGCTAATGCGTTTGAGTTCGCCATTGGCTTCTAAGTGATCAATAAAGCTGCGTAAATCCTTAAAACTCATGTGGAAATAGCCTCTGCGGTGAAAATCCGTGTGGCGCGCACTATAGCATTTTTCTGTTTTAGGGTTAACCAATTCAGTGATCTTCAAGCTTAGGAAGCGTAAAATGGTTACCAGTAAGTCGCGATAGATCTCGCTTACGCCCTTTATTTCGAGGTTTATATGAATATTCCTGTATGGTTTGCTCAAGAAAAGTGTGTTCAAACTCAATCACATGGCGCGCATAAGCGGTCGCTAAAGTGCTTAGTTTTATCGCTTGCCGTGGGGATCTCACTTTTGGGGGCGCTCAGTGTGCCGACTGTGGCGGTGGCCGGAAATAGAGGCTATTCGGATCAAGACGAACGTCACGGTCATCGTGATAGCCACAGTCGTGGCGACAGTCATTACAACAATCGTCATGACAATTATTACGACAACCGCCATGTGCGTAAAGATAATCGCCATTATCGTCCCTATTATCGACCTTATTACCCTTGGGGTTTAGGACTGGGTTTAGGGCTCGCTACGGGGTGGGGATCGGGTTGGAATGTCGGTTATGGTGTGAACACCCATTGGAACAATGATTGGGGTTGGAATACATCGCGTGACGCCTACGCTCGAAATTACTGGAACTCGCCCTATTCGGGCATAGGTTTGTCGATTCCTATGGCCTACGACGATGAACCTGTGGCCATTTCTGCACCTGTACGGGTAACAACCAGTATGCAGTATTCTGCGAGTGAAGGCCGTATGGTGTCGAGTATGCCTGTAAATATGGCCGGACAATCGACTGGGCAACTGGTGTCGAAAACTAGTAACGTCACAGGCAAAACAGCTGCGACTCCGCGTCCACGCGCACCGCACAGTGTGTCTAGCTTGCCGAGCAATGCTAGGGTTGTGCAGCAGGATGGTCGTACACTTTACGAGTGGCAAGGCACGCTTTATGCCTACGACTGGAACAGTCAAACCTATCAAGAACAGTTAGTCAGATAGATTTACATTACGTAAATGACTGAGAAATTGGAGCCCCTTAGTGGGCTCCAATTTATTTATCATCTTTTATTATCTTTTTATTAGTTATTTATTAGCTAGTTGTCGTTTTATAGCATAGCGGAGAAGAGGTTTGAATACTGTTAGAAATCAGGCTGCCCAAAATCAGCATAAGGGCGCCAGTACATTATGGGTGTTACTTGCCTTAGCACTCGGAACATTCGCTTTAGGCACCACAGAATTTGCTTCCATGACCTTAGTGCCTTATATCGCGAGCGATTTAGGGGTAGAGGTTGCCCATGTGAGTTATGCCATTAGTGCCTATGCGCTGGGGGTTGTGGTCGGTTCGCCAATTATCATGGTGCTGGCCGTTAGGGTCAGACGGCGAACACTCTTGATTGCTTTAGCCGGGTTAATGGCGGTGGCCAATGGCTTAAGTGCGTTAGCGCCATCATTGAATTGGTTAATCTTTTTTCGTTTTCTCAGCGGCTTGCCCCACGGCGCTTATTTCGGCGTGGCTATGTTGCTCGCTGCCTCTTTAGTGCCGCCAGAAATGAAGGCCCGCGCCGTATCGCGGGTGATTATTGGCCTTACGCTGGCGACGATTATCGGTGTGCCGTTTGCGACTTGGATGGGGCAAACTGTGGGCTGGCGCTCTGGCATTGGCATAGTGGCAATTCTGGCGACCATTACCGCGATAATGGTGTATTTTTTAGCACCTAATCAAGCCGTGCCCGCTGATGCGAGTCCCAAAAAAGAGCTACAAACCCTTAAAAATCGTGAAGTCTGGCTGACGCTCGGTATCGCGGCCATTGGCTTTGGCGGTATCTTCTGCGTGTATACCTATCTGGCTGAAACCTTAATCCAAGTGACACAAGTCGAGCCGTTTAAGATCCCAATCATGATGGCGGTATTTGGTATTGGCGCAACACTCGGGACATTGGTGTGTGGTTGGGCGGCGGATAAGTCGGCCTTAGCGGCTGCGTTTTGGTCGTTAGTGTTAAGCACTGTGGTGTTGGCTATTTACCCGAGTTTGACCGGACATTACTGGGCGCTGATGCCCGTGGTATTTTTTGTCGGTTGTGGGTTAGGGCTTGCCACTATTGTGCAAGCCAGATTGATGGATGTGGCGCCCGATGGGCAAGCCATGACAGGCGCTTTAGTGCAATGCGCCTTTAATCTTGCCAATGCAATTGGGCCTTGGGTGGGCAGTTTAGTGATACTGTCTGGACAAGGCATTGCCGCGACAGGTTATGCGGCATCTTTGTTGTCATTGGGAGGACTGCTGATGTGGTGGCTGACCCACAGAGAAAGCCGTCGCGTCGTTACCCTAAACACAGCGAACTGCGCCGACTAGCGAGTGCTAAGGAAGAGACGCAGTGGTCATATTCTGCGTCTCGAATCCACACATTTAGCCCCTTTGTATGGTGATATCGGCGATATAACCATGCTCTGTGGCAACTAAGGCTTGTTTGAGCATGCTAGCCGCTTCATCGGCGGACATAAAGCTTGAGGTATCTAAAGCCTTACCGCTACTGGGCCAAAAGCCTGTGTCCATGCCGCCGGGATACACGGCAATCAACTTCATTGGGCTTTGTTTAAGCTCTAATCGCACCGACTCGATAAATCCCCGCACCGCCCATTTTGCCGCGCAGTAAGTGGATTCTCCCGCCTTGGCGGCCAGTGCTGCGGTGGACATGACCACAACCACAGTGACCGCTTGATCTTTATAGCGTTTCACTAGTTCGCGCACTAACAAAATCGTCGAGGTGACATTGTTATTGAGCAGGCTTTGGATATCGCTCGCCCCTTGGGTTTCAATCGCTCCAAAGTAGCCGCTGCCCGCGCAGTGGATCACGGTTTTAGGGGCTTGTGTTAGGCCATCGAACAGGGCTTCGAGACTCGATTCACTGGCGAGATCGGCGGTGATAGCAGCGATAGTTTTGTTGGAGAAGGGCGTTAATGCATTGGCGACGGTTTGTAGACGCTCGGCATGGCGGCCTGTGAGTGTCAGTGCTTCATTCTCTTTGGCGTAGAGCGATGCGAGCGCCGCGCCTAAACCACTGCTGGCGCCGGTAATTAATATCATAGTGACCTCGGTTAATGCTGTCTTGGTTTGAAAACCGCATCTTAAATCTAAGTGCGCTTCAATTCATGGGAAGGCGAGCGGTTAGATTAAGGTAAATAGCGGCTGATCGAATGCCACTTCATCGCCGTCTTTGGCCCAAATAGCGCTGACCACGCCATCGCGCTCGGCTTGGATGGGATTCATCATTCTCATCGCTTCGATAATGCAGATCACTTCACCTTGGCTCACTCGTTGACCGACTTTAACCAGCGGCACATCATCGAGTTCTGCCGCCGCGTAAAAAGTGCCGACCATAGGCGAGACTTGCACAAAACCTTCTGTACTTGGCGAAATGCTTGTTTGCTTTGCCTGTTCATTCAAAGGCGCCACAGGTGCTCTGGGGATCGCTTGCTGCGATTGAACATTGGCTGGCATAGGGCTGTAGCGGGTGATGCGAATTGATTCTTCACCTTCGGTGATCGCCAGTTCTGCTATGTCAGATTCTTGTACTAACTCAATGAGTTTTTTAATTTTACGAAGATCCATTGCCATTTATCTGCCCTTGCAAAGCACGCTATTGAATGGGATTACTGTGGCTGGTTGAGCCGTTTAATGGCCGCTGCCAGCGCAAACTCATAACCCTGTGAACCGAAACCGCAAATCACACCTATCGCCTTATCGGAAAAATAGGAATGGTGGCGAAAGGCTTCACGGGCGTGCACATTGGATAAATGTACTTCAAAGAACGGAATTGCCACGCCAAGCAAGGCATCACGCAGGGCGACGCTGGTGTGAGTAAAGGCGGCGGGATTGATAATAATCATCTGGGCATCGGTCGCATGAATCGCATTGATTAGCTCAAATTCGGCGTTGGACTGAATATGTTCGAGCTCAACTCCCGCCAACTTTGCCTGCTGATTTAACTCCGCCACTATGTCGGCTAAGGTTTGATGACCATAAACGCTGGGCTCGCGGCGGCCTAAGAGGTTGAGATTGGGGCCATTGACGAGCAAAATTTTGTGACTCATTGCGCTTTCCTTTACGACATGCCTTGGGATTAATGCTGGGATTAAAGTTGGAAAAATTTATTTCAGTTTTCTACATAGGCCACTAACTTAACCTGTTCAAATCGATTTTGCATTATCCGTTAGTCGATTGTGTGCGAGCTGATCATGTGCGAGCCGATTATACCTTTGGCATCTTGTGCCATTGTTGGTTGGGTTCAACTGCGGTTATTTCTCTGGTACTGAGTTAGCAATTGCCTAAGTTGGCTGTCAGTTGAGTTAATTGTCATCTAAGTTAACTGTCACCTAAGTTAATAGTCACTCTTCTGTTGACGCATGGCCTTAGTGGCACCTTTTTGTTTCTTGGTCTCTAATCGCCGCGTTTGGCTGCCTTTAGTGGCGCGGGTGGGGATGCGTTTTTTCTGCACTTCACCGATACTGGCAACTAAGGCGATAAATTGCTCCAACGCGGTTTGGCGGTTGGCATCTTGGCTGCGGCTCGCTTGGCATTTGATAATGATTTTGCCGCTTTTAGTGATGCGGTGATCCGCCTTGTTGAGTAAGCGTTCTTGGTAAAACTCGGGTAATGATGAGCTTTTAATATCGAAAATCAGCTGCGCAGCGGTGGACACTTTATTTAAGTGCTGGCCGCCTGCACCACTCGAACGGATAAATTGCCACTCGATTTCATTTTCCTGAAGTTCCACACGGTTTGAGATTTTTATCATGGCAAACTTAGGCATTTTTCAGCATGGATTGAGAAGCCATCAATAATGACTTATGGCTTTCCAATAGATTTGTTATCATCGGGCGCATTCTTTGCCGCTGCATTGGCTAAAGCCATTGCTTGCAAAAGTGTTCTCGATTCGGAGTGCCTCTATGTTATGCCAAATCCCCGATATTGCTAAGGGTGTTATCAGTCTTTTTGCCAGTGGCCGACTATCCTCTACCGATTATCGGACCCGTTTACAGCCTGCGATTAAGAGTTATCGTAAGGATTGGGGCCAAGTTTGCCTGTATATTGAGGCAGATGTGTTACTCGAAGGCTGGGAATTTGAGTCGCTGACCGGTAGTGGTGAAGTCCAGTTACCGAATTTTGAAGCCTTAGTGTTTGTGGGCGGCCCTGATTGGGTAGGAAATGCGGTGCGCTTACTCGGGCCTTTTATGCAGGGCGAAGTGGCTTGGTTTCCACTCGAACAGAAAGCCAAAGCGATTGCTTGGATCACTAAGCGTTCGAATATTTAATGGTCTAATTTAGGCCATGTTTACAAGGAATTAAGTATGTCATTATTGAAATCGCGCTCTTTTTCTTCACTGGCAGTTTCTAAGGTCAGTGCGATTGCGTTAGTGTTGGCATTTACCGCTGGACTGAGTGCCTGCGCGCCAGAAGTGGGCAGTGATGCTTGGTGTAAACAGATGAAAAATAAGCCGTCTGGCGATTGGACTGCTAACGAAGCCGCTGATTATGCTAAGCATTGTGTATTTAAATAAGCACTGGGTGTTTAAATAAGTGCTGTGTTTAAGTCAGCGTTAGCCTTTAGAGATCACAGCTTGAAAGACTTTGCTTGCGAGCTGTGAACTTATGTTTATCATACGGGTCAGATGTTCCGTTATCCGTTATCCGTTATCCGTTATCCGTTATCCGTTATCCGTTATCCGTTATCCGTTATTTGCTATAGGTGATATTTGAATTCTACCGCTAAGCCATTTTTTACTCGAATGGTGACCTTACTGATAGCCATTATCGTGCTGCAATTTGCTGGCGCGAATTTGGGTGCGCATCAGTTACATGCGGGCAATGGCGCGGAAGAAGCCGACAATCATCCCCATCTGCAATTTAGCGCCCAAGTGACCACTTTGGCGCAATGTGTCGATTGCGTTTGTCCAAGCGAGCAAGCCTTAGGCTTTGCGGACTCCACGGGTGTCACCAGTAATCACGCGGGTGAAAACCAAAGCAGCGAATTGCATTCCCACTTAGTGAAAACCACTGAAATACAAGATTTTGACTTATGCCTCGACTGCCAATGCCATGGCGGTCATGTAGCGCTGTTATCTCAGGCAGTGAGTCAGCCTGTACAGGCGCTAGAAAGCGTCTATCTGCCTACCGATGTATCCTATTTCCCGCCTGAAAATTTACCTAAATACCGCCCTCCTATCGCTTAATTCTCCAATATTCGGCTTATTTCTCGGCCTAGGACGATTGATTCATCTGATTGGATCTCATTCTATTTTGCCGCGTGATAAGCCCGTTATGTTCATCCCTCAAAAGATACGCTTGAACTGATGCTCGCAGCGTTAACTGTTGGAGCCGTCATTGGCTTTTTAGCCGTTACTGTATTGCTTGGCGGGATGATTCGATCGGCGCTTATTTGCCATGTCCAGAACGATATGATTGCTTTGCATTGAGCTATTTAAATGAAGCTCACATCTAGCCGTTTCGCTTTGGGCGCAAAAGCCAGCCGATCCACATTTGATATTGTTAGGATTTGCGATGAAAAAAACGATTCTCGCCCGTACTTTAGTTTGTCTGTTTAGATCGGGCTTGTTTAGCTGCGGATTAGTATTGGCCGCCGGATTGGTAGCCTTTGCCCTCGCGGCAGAAAATGACTCTCTTGAAGTCAACGTCCTTGAAGTCAAGGTCCTTGAAACCAAAGCCTCTGAAGCTAATGCCCCTGAAATCAAAGCCGCTGAAGTTGAGGCATTTAAGGCGCAATCACTGGGCTTACCCGCCAAAGAAACCGACACGGCACATGTCAACTTTGGCCAATGGTTGCCTGAGTTACTCACACAGTTCAATCAGTTACCTGAAGTTCAGGCACAGCTTGTAAGGCAGCAACAGGCCAAACTGGCCATTCAGGCGGCAGATCGCGCTGTGTATAACCCAGAACTTGGGCTTAATTATCAAAATGCTGATACAGATGCTTATAGCTTAGGGCTGAGTCAAACCCTCGATTGGGGTGACAAGCGCGGCGTGGCGACACAGCGTGCCGAGCTTGAAGCGCAAATCCTTTTAGCAGACATAGGGTTAGAGCGTAGCCAAATGTTGGCCGAACGCTTACTGGCCTTGGCAGAACAGGCGCAAAGCCGTAAGGCGCTGACCTTTGCCGAGCAGCAATTAAGGTTCACCAAGGCGCAGCTCAATATTGCTGAGCAGCGATTGGCGGCGGGGGATTTATCCAACGTCGAGCTGCAATTGATACAACTCGAAGTCGCCTCTAATACTGCCGACTACGCCTTAGCCGAGCAGGTGGCCTTAGTGGCCGATGGCAAAGTAATTGAATTACTGGGGGATAATAATCTCGCTTTTAGTGAGTTTATCAAGGAGATCCATTTCTTTGTGGCTCAGACTAAGCAAGCGCCAGCAGCCGAGTTGAGCACCTTAACATCCACTTTGCCGGCTCTGGCTAGTGCCTATCAGCAAGTGCTGCTGGCGCGAGTCAATGCCATGCAAGTCAAGGCCGATACGTCAGCAGACCCGACCATTAGTCTAGCCGCCGAAAAGGAAGGTACGGACAATAAACTTGGGGTTGGTGTGTCGATTCCTCTACAAGTTCGCAATAACTACAGTGAGTTACAGGCAGTGGCCGATAAGGGAATCGCGATCGCGGAGCAAGGCTATCTTGCCCGTGAGCGAGTGCTTACCGCTAAGCAGAAACAATTCCTCTATGCGTTACCGCGTTTACTTGAACGTTACCAAGACTGGCGTGAGTTAGTGCAAGTGTCAGGTGCTAAAGCCGCTAAATCCTTAAGCCAACAATGGCAGGCGGGGGATGTGAGTACGAGTGAGTACTTACAGAGCCGTCGTCAGTTAGCCGCCAGTTATTTGGTGGGCTTAAACCTAGAAACGGCTATCTATCAAAGTTGGTTAACTTGGATGGGCGAAAGCGGCCAGCTTATGCCTTTTATCGAAAAGCTCATTATAGAAAAGCTAAATGCAGCCCCTTCGATAACATCTAATGCCGCCGCACGCACAGTAAACCCATGAGGTCACAATAATGAATTCAAATACTCACCACGAAAATATCCTTCAACTGGATGCTGTAACGACGTCTGAAAAGCGTCGGTTTAACCTATCAAAAATCGCTCTCGCATTATTCGTGCTGAGCACGCTGGCCTTTCTCGCTCAGCCTGTATTGGCTGGCGGTGATCACGCACCCGTCGCTAAGGAAAGCGGCGATTCGGTAACGCAAACGGCGTCGACGGATGAACACGGCGAACAAGCGCTGAAATTGACCGAAGCGCAGCAAGCCTTGGCGGGGATTAGCTTATTACCTTTGTCGAGCGATAGCTTGAACCTAGCCAATTTGAATCTCGATATTAGGGCGACGGCGACCTTAGTGGTGGATCGCGATCGAACCGCGACCCTTGCGCCGCAGCTCGATGTGCGTGTGTTGGCGCGCCATGTGGTGCCGGGACAAGAAGTGAAAAAAGGTGAGCCTTTACTTACCTTGGGTGGCGCAGCCGTTGCGCAGGCACAGGCGGACTACATTAATGCCGCTGCCGAATGGAGTCGAGTCAAACGCATGAGTGAAGGTGCGGTTAGCGTCAGTCGGCGGATGCAGGCGCAGGTGGATGCCGAACTTAAACGGGCGATTTTAGAGGCAATTAAGATGACGCCCGCGCAAATTCGTGCACTGGAATCGGCACCCGAAGCCATAGGCAGTTATCAACTCTTAGCGCCAATTGACGGCCGAGTGCAGCAGGATATCGCCATGCTAGGTCAAGTGTTTAGCGCGGGCACGCCCTTAATGCAACTGACCGATGAATCCTATTTATGGGTCGAGGCGCAGTTAACCCCAACTCAAACTACGCATATCCAGGTTGGCAGTTCAGCCTTAGTGCAAGTAGGGGATAAGACGTTGGCGGGCAAGATCATCGGTCGCTCCCATGAACTCGATAGCGTGACGCGCACCGAGCAAGTGTTAGTGAGTATGCCCAATCCTGACCATGTGCTGCATGCGGGGCAATTTGCTGAACTCTACTTTGCTGGCTCTACTACCGATCCAAACGGCAGTGGCATAGTGCTGCCCGATGCGGCGCTGACCCGTGGCGGCGATGGCGACTGGCAGATTTTTATTCAAGATGAGGATGGCTTCGAGTCCATTGAGGTAGAAGTGGTGCAGCGTCAGCGCGGCCTGAGTCTAGTGCGTGGACCTGAGCTTGAAAAAGCCCAGCAGGCACAGCTCAAGGTCGTGGTGGCTGGCGCGTTCTTCTTGGCATCCGAGCAGGCGAAAGCAGGCTTCGATATTCACGCCCACTAATATGAGCGCCCTCATTTTGGAGATTTTCTATGTTGCAAAAGTTAATCGAAGCCGCGATTAAAAATCGGCTGTTAGTGGTATTGGCTCTGCTCGCCGTGATTGTGGGCTGCGTGGCCATGCTGCCTAAGTTGAATCTCGATGCCTTTCCTGATGTGACTAACGTGCAAGTGACCATCAATACTGCGGCCGAAGGCTTAGCCGCTGAAGAGGTGGAAAAACTTATCAGTTATCCGGTGGAATCGGCCATGTACGCCTTGCCAGCAGTGACTGAGGTGCGCTCGTTATCGCGTACTGGTTTGTCGATTGTGACTGTGGTATTTGCCGAGGGGACAGATATTTACTTCGCCCGTCAGCAAGTGTTTGAACAGTTACAGGCGGCGCGGGAGATGATCCCAAGCGGCGTCGGAGTGCCTGAAATCGGCCCGAATACTTCGGGATTAGGGCAGATTTATCAGTATATTCTGCGTGCAGAACCTAACTCTGGCATTAATGCCGCCGAGCTGCGTAGCTTAAATGATTATCTGGTGAAGTTGATATTGATGCCCGTGGGCGGCGTGACTGAAGTCTTGTCTTTTGGTGGCGATGTGCGCCAATACCAAGTGCTGGTCGACCCGAATAAACTGCGTGCCTATGGCTTGTCTATGGCGCAGGTGACCGAAGCGCTAGAGAGCAATAACCGCAACGCTGGCGGTTGGTTTATGGACCAAGGCCAAGAGCAACTTGTGGTGCGCGGCTATGGCATGTTGCCCGCAGGAGACGCGGGATTGGCGGCGATCGCGCAGATCCCTCTGACCGAAGCCAGCGGCACGCCAGTGCGTATTGGCGATATCGCTCAGGTGGATTTCGGCAGCGAGATCCGTGTCGGGGCTGTGACTATGACGCGCCGCGATGAATCAGGCCAAGTGCAAAATCTCGGTGAAGTGGTGGCAGGTGTCGTGCTCAAACGCATGGGGGCAAACACTAAGGCGACGATTGACGATATTGGTGCGCGGGTGAGCCTTATTGAGCAGGCATTGCCCGATGGCGTGTCCTTTGAGGTGTTTTACGACCAAGCGGATCTGGTCGATAAGGCTGTGACCACAGTGCGCGATGCGCTGCTAATGGCCTTTGTGTTTATCGTGGTGATCTTGGCGTTGTTCCTCGTTAATATCCGCGCGACCTTGTTGGTGTTGCTGTCGATTCCAGTGTCTATCGGGCTCGCACTTATGGTGATGTCCTATTATGGTCTGTCGGCAAACCTGATGTCGCTCGGCGGCTTAGCAGTGGCGATTGGTATGTTAGTCGATGGCTCTGTGGTGATGGTAGAGAATATTTTCAAACACTTAACCCAACCGGATCGCCGCCATTTACCTGAGGCGAGGGCGCGTGCCGATGGTGAGGACGATCCCTATCACAGTGAGGAGGATGGCGCTAAAGCCAGTGGTGATGTCAGCAAATCGAATATGGTTATTCGGATAATGCTCGCGGCAAAAGAGGTGTGTAGTCCAATCTTCTTCGCCACCGCCATTATTATCGTCGTATTTGCGCCGCTGTTTGCACTCGAAGGCGTTGAAGGCAAACTGTTCCAGCCGATGGCGGTCAGTATTATTTTGGCTATGATGTCGGCGCTGCTGGTGGCGCTGATCGCCGTGCCAGCCCTTGCCGTGTATCTGTTTAAGCGCGGTGTGATGCTTAAACAAAGTGTTATTTTAGCGCCACTGGATGCCGCTTATCGCAAGTTACTGACGGCAACGCTTGCTAGGCCAAAGGTGGTGATGCTCAGCGCCTTGGTAATGTTCGGCTTGAGTCTATTATTGCTACCAAGGCTGGGTACCGAATTTGTGCCTGAACTGGAGGAAGGCACGATTAACTTGAGGGTGACGCTGGCACCGACGGCGAGTTTAGGGACTTCGCTCCAAGTCGCACCTAAGCTTGAGGCTATTTTGCTAGCATTTCCAGAGGTGGAATATGCCCTGAGCCGCATTGGTGCGCCTGAACTGGGTGGCGATCCTGAGCCTGTGAGTAATATTGAAGTCTATATTGGCTTGAAACCGATAGCAGAGTGGCAGTCGGCAAGCTCGCGCTTGGAACTGCAACGCTTGATGGAGGAAAAACTCAGCGTGTTCCCCGGACTCTTGTTGACCTTTTCGCAGCCGATTGCGACTCGGGTAGATGAATTACTTTCGGGGGTAAAAGCCCAGTTAGCGATCAAAATCTTCGGCCCAGATTTAGCAGTATTGTCACAGAAAGGCCAAGCGCTTACCGATCTTGTCGCGAAAATCCCCGGTGCCGTCGATGTGTCGCTTGAGCAAGTGAGCGGTGAGGCGCAATTAGTCGTGCGCCCCAAACGCGAGCTATTGGCGCGTTACGGCATCAGTGTCGATCAAGTGATGAGCCTCGTCAGCCAAGGTATTGGCGGCGCGAGTGCAGGGCAAGTGATCGATGGCAATGCCAGATACGACATCAATGTGCGACTCGCGGCCGAGTTTCGCCAAAGCCCTGATGCGATTAAAGACTTATTACTCAGTGGTACAAATGGCGCCACAGTGCGCTTAGGGGAAGTCGCCAGCGTCGAAGTGGAAATGGCGCCGCCGAATATTCGCCGTGACGATGTGCAGCGCCGTGTTGTGGTGCAGGCCAACGTGGCGGGACGCGATATGGGCTCGGTTGTAAAAGATATTTATGCTCTAGTGCCAAAGGCGGATTTGCCTGCGGGATATACAGTGATCATTGGCGGCCAATATGAGAATCAGCAGCGGGCGCAGCAAAAGTTGATGCTAGTGGTGCCGATTTCTATCGCTTTGATTGCCTTGTTGTTGTACTTCTCCTTTGGTTCATTCAAGCAAGTGTTGCTCATCATGGCGAACGTACCCTTAGCTTTGATTGGCGGCATAGTGGCCCTGTATGTCAGTGGTACTTATTTGTCAGTGCCTAGCTCTATTGGCTTTATCACTCTATTTGGGGTAGCGGTGCTCAACGGTGTGGTGCTGGTGGATTCGATTAATCAGCGCAGGCAAAGCGGCGAAGCACTCTATGATTGTGTTTATGAGGGCACGGTTGGGCGTTTACGGCCGGTATTGATGACGGCACTGACCTCGGCCTTAGGTTTGATCCCGATTTTATTGTCATCGGGTGTCGGCAGTGAGATCCAAAAGCCCTTGGCAGTGGTGATTATCGGTGGCTTGTTTAGCTCGACGGCGCTGACCTTACTCGTCTTGCCGACCTTGTATCGTTGGCTATATCGCGGCGATAAGCGCATTGATGAGCTCGGTTAATCACAAGTAAGCCGTCATCGTGGGCAATAACTTGTTATGTTTCGGGTTATTGCCTTCGTTGTAGACAGGGTTATCACATTGACTAAAACTCTAAAAATCAGTGAGCTAAAGAGTGATAGATGGGCTAGTCTTAGAGTCGACATTAAGGACATTCATTTCTGGAGAACATTATGATTGCGGTAATTTTTGAAGTCATCCCGACAAAGGAAGGGAAGGAAGAGTATCTGCACGTGGCGGCTGAAATGCGCCAATATTTAGAAGGCCGCAAGGGATTGATTTCGATCGAACGTTTTCAGAGCCTAACCGACGATGGCAAAGTACTGAGCCTGTCGTTTTGGGAGGACCAAGCCTCTATTACCCAATGGCGCAATCAGATGGCCCACAGCATTGCCGAGCAAACGGGTATAGTGCCCTGTTTGTTTAACTCTTATTGCATTCGGGTGGCAGAAGTAGTGCAAGATTACAGTGAAACTGTGCATGTTGAAGCTGAGTAATCACTTATCTCGCTGATGTAAAAAACAAAACCCATCTCTAGAGATGGGTTTTTTATGCGTGACACTTAAGTTTGAGATTATTTTTCTTGTTGAGCTTTCAATAGATCGCGGATTTCAGACAGCAACTCTTCTTCTTTGGTCGGTGCTGGTGGCGCTTTAGGCGCATCTTCTTCCTTGCGTTTTAGGGTGTTAATGGCTTTTAAACCCATAAAAATGGCGAAGGCGATAATCGTAAAGTCGATAATAGTCTGAATGAATTTGCCATAGGCAATGACCACAGAAGGCGCATCACCTTGAGCTGCCTGTAGCACTATGCTCAAATCACTAAAATTCACACCACCTAGGATGATACCAATCGGTGGCATGATGACATCGGCTACGAAGGACGAGACGATTTTGCCGAATGCGGCACCTATGATGATACCAACGGCCATGTCGATCACATTGCCACGGGACGCAAAAGCCTTGAACTCTTTAATTAAGCTCATTAGGTTTCCTCCAAAATTGAGATTAAATGTTAAATTTTATTGTGCAAACTGTATCAGGAAAACCTAAGGTCTTTTGCAGCCTGTTACCTTGCCAAGCTTATAGGGGCTTATGGATTAAGGCAATTCTGACATAGAGGATTTATCCTCAAGGCAATGATTTACACTTTACAAAGTAACAATTGTTACTGTTTGGGGTATTCGATTTATTCATCTAGATCGGCATGGCCGATAAAATCAGGGACTTCTAAGACTTGCGATCCCCAACGTTTAAATAGGGAGCTATAGATGAATTCGATAAAGACGCGGTATTTTCGCGGTAGATACGCCCGCTGTGGATAGCTAAGCACTACCTTAGTTTGCACCATTGGATAGTCATCTAGTAGCGGGATTAAATCGCCTTTTTCTAATGCGACTTGGGCTATGATGGACGGCACCGCTGTGATCCCAAGCCCCGCAATGGCGGCCTCGCGAGCGAGGGTGACATTGTTTACCGTCAGTTGAGTCTTGGGCTCGGCGACAATCCAAGTTTTACCATCGAATAATTTCCACGCACCTTCGATATGCGCCGACTGCAAGCGAATCGCTTTATGTTTGGCTAAGTCCTGTGGCACCTTGGGTGTTCCATGGGCAGCTAAATAAGCTGGGCTTGCCATGAGCGATTTATGGGCGTTGACTAAGGCATAGCTTTGTAAGCGAGTGTCGCCAGAATCGGCAATTTGAAATAACAGATCGATGCCTTCTTCTATCACATCAACCTTTCGATTGGTGAGTTCAGCCTCTATGGTGATTTCGGGATAAAGCGTTAAAAACTGCGCGAAAATTGGCCCTAAAAACAATTGGCCTAATTCAATTGGGCAGACAATTTTTAGATTGCCTTTAATCAATTGCTGTTGGGCGCTGAGCTGATGTTCTGCGCTCTGCAGATCGGTGAGGATCTTATTGATCCTGTTGTAATAACTCGATCCTGCTTCGGTGAGTTTTAGGGCTCTCGTGGTGCGAAACAGCAGTTGTGTGCCGGTATCGGCTTCGAGCTCGGCTATCTTGCGACTGACGGTTGCCTTAGTGAGCCCAAGGGCTTTGGCGGCACCCGTAAAGCTGCCTTGCTCGACCACTTGAGCGAAAATTTGCACGCGATTGAGATCCATCATTGTTACACCTGTGAAACAGTGGGTTGATTTTTTACTGACTAATAAACTTAGTGAGACAGTAGTACACTAGATATCACTAATCAAGGAGTCATTCATGTCCAAAAGTAAACTCATTATCGCCGTTCCACTGTTACTCGCTGCAGTTGCAGGAGGCGGTTATTACTGGTGGACACAGGTACGTTTTATCGAAACCACGGATAACGCTTATGTTGAGGCCGATATTTCCCATATCAGCGTGAAAGTGCCTGGCTACGTTGTGTTAAGCGATGTAACCGATAACCAGCATGTGCAAAAGGGTGAGTTATTAGCTCAGCTAGAAGATAACCAGTTTAGTGCCAAAGTGAGTCAAGCCGAAGCCTCACAGGCGAGTGCGAAGGCGGACTTGCAAACCTTAGCTGCAAAGGTGGAGTTGCAACGGGCGTTAATCACTCAAGCCAGCGCAGGCGTGGTGGCGGCAAAGGCCGATAAAATACGGGCACAACAACAATTGAGCCGTTCAAAAAAGCTTAAAGTCAGTAATTACAGCTCCCAAGATGATGTCGACCAACTACAGGCCGGATTTGATTCTGCCGCCGCCCGCCTCGATGAAGCTCAAGCCGTGTTAGTGGCAAAGCAACGGGAGTTAGCGGTTTTTAATGCCCAATTAGATCAGGCGGGTTCAGTAGTAGAGCAGGCCGATGCGACTTTAGAACTGGCGAAAATTCAATTAAATGATACCCGCGTGACCGCACCTTTTTCTGGGGTGATTGGTAAACGTGGCGCTATGGTGGGGCAGTACGTGCAGCCCGGCCAAGCACTCTACAGTTTGGTTCCGGATGGGGCAGTGTGGATCACGGCGAACTTTAAAGAGACCCAGATCCAACACATGCAACCAGGACAGTCGGTGCAGGTCAGTCTCGATGCGTTTCCCGACAAAACCTTTATAGGTGCTATCGATAGTCTGTCACCGGCGTCCGGAGCCAAATTTAGTCTATTGCCAGCGGAAAACGCTACAGGTAATTTCACTAAAATCGTCCAGCGTATTCCCGTGCGTATTCGCTTAGATTTGTCTGAGGCAGAAACACGCATGCTACCGGGCTTAAGTGCGGTCGTAAAAGTGGATACGGCGTCGGGTCCTGCAATATCGGCAATCGCTGCAAATACAGGTCGTTAGTATGAGCGCAACTGGCTCTATCACTGCGTCTGCCGATATGGAGGCGCAGGGCATCAGTGTACCTAAAAAGCCTACCGATTATGAGCGTGGCAGTCGCCGTTCATGGATTGCGGTATTTGGTGGTTTGATTGGCGCCTTTATGGCGATCCTCGATATTCAAATCACTAATGCATCGATGAAGGAGATTCAAGGCAGCCTTGGGGCAACGCTCGAAGAAGGCAGCTGGATTTCAACCGCGTATCTGGTGGCTGAGATGATCGCGATCCCGCTCTCTGGCTGGCTCAGCACGGGATTGTCGGTCAGGCGTTATCTGTTATGGACCACGGCTGCTTTTATCTTTGCTTCTGTGCTTTGTTCAATCGCGTGGAACTTAGAGGCCATGATCGCCTTTCGGGCGCTACAGGGTTTCTTTGGTGGCGCACTAATTCCGCTGGCCTTTAGGCTTATCCTTGAGTTTTTACCCGATAACAAGCGTGCCGTCGGCATGGCGTTATTTGGCGTGACGGCGACCTTTGCGCCTTCAATCGGCCCGACCTTAGGCGGTTGGTTGACCGAGCAATTTAGCTGGCATTATCTGTTTTATATCAACGTGCCACCGGGCTTGTTGGTGATGGCGATGTTGGCCTACGGTTTAGAAAAGCAGTCGGTCGTTTGGGATAAGCTGAAGAATGTCGATCTGGCGGGCATAGTCACTATGGCGCTGGGGATGGGTTGCCTTGAAGTGGTGCTCGAAGAGGGTAACCGCAAGGACTGGTTTGGCTCGGAGCTCATTCGTAATCTGGCCATTATTGCCGTCGTGAATCTGGTGTTATTTGTTTGGATCCAGCTAAGGCGTAAAGAGCCGTTAGTGAATTTGCGCCTGCTCGGTAAGCGTGATTTTGTGCTCTCTACCGTGGCGTATTTTTTACTGGGCATGGCATTATTCGGTGCTATTTATTTGATCCCGCTTTATCTATCACAAGTCCATGATTACACACCGTTAGAAATTGGTGGTGTGATTATGTGGATGGGATTTCCGCAGCTATTGGTCTTGCCTTTAGTGCCGAAATTGATGGAGCGCTTCGATAGTCGTTATCTCGCTGCTTTTGGCTTTTTAATGTTCGCCATTAGTTATTACATGAATAGCCAGATGACCGCAGATTATGCCGGACCGCAGATGATCGCTTCGCAAGTAGTACGGGCATTAGGTCAGCCTTTTATTCTGGTGCCAATTGGAATGCTTGCGACCATGCATTTAAAACCCCATGAAAATGCCTCGGCATCGACGGTATTAAACGTGATGCGTAACTTAGGCGGTGCTTTTGGTATCGCGCTGGTGGCGACCCTGACTGACACTTTGTCGCGCGGGCATTTGGCTCATATTAAGGAATCTTTACCCGCAGTGAGCACGCAAGCACAGGATTATTTAACCCAAAGCGCAAGTATGTTGCAGGCGGGAGGTTCAGATCCCTATACCGCCGCCGCGCAGGCGAAAGCTTTACTTGGCAAAACCATGAGTCAGCAAGCTTATATTCAGGCCTATAACGATGTGTTTTACATCATGGGCGCTCTGCTACTCATCGCCGTATTCGCTGTGCTGCTGATCCGTAAACCGACAGGGCCTGTGGCCCACGATGCCATGGTCGAGTAATAACGTTTTCGTTATCCTGTTGTCGCCATAGATTTCCCCAGATCTATTGGTTTGCGCAACAGCTTTGCGCCTTAGTCCTCGTGGATTAAGGCGCTTTTTTATGGTCTTTATGCTGTGGTAGACTCAAAGCTCTTTTTTGATGATTTGCAGAGGGATATCGTTTGCAGTGGCAAAATCTTACATTTAATCAATTAAATGCCAATAGGCTATATGACATATTGAAGCTAAGAGTCGATGTGTTTGTAGTAGAGCAGGCCTGTGCGTATCCAGAGCTTGACGATAAAGATAGGCACCCAGAAACCCAGCATTTATTCGGCTTATCGTCAGACGGGGAACTGCTTGCCTACGCGCGTATTTTGCCGCCGGGATTGAGTTATCCAGAGGCGAGTATCGGCCGTGTGGTGGTATCGCCAGCGGGACGAGGCAAAGGGCTAGCCATGCCTTTAATGCAGCACGCCATTGAATCGGCACTGACGACTTGGCCCGATGCGGGGATCCAAATCGGTGCTCAAGATTACCTCAAAGCTTTCTATCAAAAACTCGGCTTTGTCGCCTGCTCTGAGATGTATTTAGAAGATGGTATTCCCCATTTAGATATGCGCTACCAATCAGCATAAGCGGCTATCAATATGAGTTATCTACATCAATTATCAACATAAGCGATCAACAAAAGCTTGGCACATAAACATTCAACATTAAGCCAATAAGGAACTGAGATGTCGACTTCAACGGACTATAGAATCAATCAACAACAAATTGCCTGCGTGGCGAGTTTTCTGGCTAAAGAGGGCAAAACCGAAGCGCTAATCGCTGCGCTCGCGAGCCTTATTCCTGATACGCGCCGCGAAGCGGGTTGTATTCGTTACGAACTCAATGTGAGCCGTGATGAACCACGCCGCGTGACGTTTGTAGAAAAGTTTGTCGATATTGCCGCCTTTGATGAGCACTGCGCTAAAGATGCGATTCAACACTATTTCCACCAAGTTATGCCCGAATTAGTCGAGTCATACCATGTGGAAACCTATCATCAAGTGATTGTTTAACCATGAGATAAACGATTAGGAGCTTGCAGTGTTGATTAACGCTATCGAGCCAGTATTTAGATCTCTATCCGAATGGATCCCATTGATACTGCAAGTGACTAATGGCCGTATTAGGTAAGGATAAGGCGAAGTTGCTGGCTTAAGTTGCATTTGTCATCAATGTACCGAGTAGTTATCTACGACAAGAATGACAATCAGGACCTTGATTGTATGACTTCACTGGGATTAATAAAGCTGCCTTGCTACTTTACTTAATTAAACTCATTTTAACTTCATCGCAGAGTGAGTTTTATATCCATTTCAATCTAAAAAGCCGAGTGGTTTATCACTCGGCTTTTAATATATCTTAGATATCGCTTTATTTAGTGAAAAACACTAATGTCCAAGGGACTACGTATGCTTGGAGTACTGTGATCATGCCAATGAAAGTACAGAAAAATAGACTGTGCTTTAGCGTAAAGCGGAAAAGATCTGACTCTTTACCTGCCAATCCCGTTGCAGCGCAAGCAACGGCAATAGATTGTGGCGAAATCATTTTGCCCGTTACACCTCCCGTAGTGTTTGCGGCGACTAATAACTCCGGTGTTACACCGATTTGGTTTGCTGTATTGGCTTGCAGCGCGCCAAATAGGGCATTTGACGAGGTGTCTGAACCTGTTAAAAACACACCTAACCAACCTAAGAATGGCGAGAAGAAGGGGAATGCTACGCCAGTGCCAGCGAGCACGAGTGCTAAGGTTGAAGATAGACCTGAATAGTTAGCGACAAAGGCAAATGCTAATACTAATCCAATCGACAATATCGGGAATTTTAATTCAATTAAAGTGTCTTTAAAGGATGTCAGTGCATTACTTACTGACATTTTAAGGACCACAATTGAGATCATTGCTGCGATTAAAATTGCTGTTCCAACAGCGCCTAATAAATTAAGTTTATATATTGCTGCATAAGGGGTTTCCTTAGCGACAATAGGTGCACTTTTGATAACGAGATTATGTAAGTAAGGTACTTCAATACTGATAGTGGCAAAACTTAATGCCAGTTGTACATCTTTAAGACTCCACAGGGTTACAATCGCTGTGAGAATAATAAAGGGAGACCATGCTTTAAATATCTGGCTATGAGAAAAAGTAGATTTAGGGGTAGTAACTCTTTGTTTCATGCCTGAGAAAGTGAATATTTCTTTTGGTTGCCAGACTTTTAGAAATAACGTTAAACAAATTAGACTGACTAACGCCGAAGTAATATCGGGTAATTCGGGGCCAATAAAGTTTGAGGTCAAAAATTGGGTAATCGCAAATGAAACGCCTGCTACTAATGTTGCGGGCCAAGTTTGACGTATTCCCCTGATGCCATCCATCATTGCGATGAGCCAGAAGGGGACAATAATCGATAAAATTGGCAACTGACGGCCAGCGAGTTGTCCAATATGGAATGGGTCTAGTGATGAAACCTGACCTGCTACGATAATTGGGATACCCATAGCTCCAAAGGCGACGGGTGCCGTATTTGCGATTAAGCAAAGTCCTGCTGCATACAATGGATTGAATCCAAGCCCGACAAGTAACGCAGCTGTAATAGCAACAGGTGCACCAAAACCAGCAGCACCTTCGAGGAAGGCTCCAAATGAAAAGCCAACCAATAGCATTTGTAATCGTTGATCTTCCGTGACTGAGATGACTGACGAGCGAATAACCTCAAATTGACCTGTTTTAACGGTGATTTTATATAAAAATACTGCGGTAATAATAATCCAAGCAATTGGCCATAGCCCATAACTAAAACCATATATAGCAGAAGCAAGCGCGATACTAATAGGCATTTTGTAGGCGAGTATCGCGACTGCTAAGGCAATTAATAAGGTTAATGCCCCAGCGATATAGCCTTTAAGTTTTAATACAGTTAAGGCTAGGAAGAAAAACACAATAGGCAGTAAAGCAACCATTGCGGTTAGCCACAAGCTACCGAGTGGCGTGTATGTTTGGGTCCAGGTCATATGGAAGTTTCCGTATTGTTATAATATGTTGATAAATCGTGTCGCAGCCGCAACATAGCAGATACTAGTGTTTAGTGATGTAGGATCAATCTTAAATGTTGTAATAAGTGATATTGGTCACGAGATGTGTGGATAAATGATGACGGGGAAATATCTAAATAATAATCAAGTAAAATATTGCCTGTTTTAGCTGTATTCACCAAGCGTCTAATTTAGGTTGTATTAATATTTGTTGTGTTATCAAGATTATTTTTTGAGTCGTGAAATTAACTAGAGTATTGTGATTTTATGAAAAACTAGGCTGTACTTTTTTAGTTTTTTGGTAGTGTTTATAACAGATGGTTTATAAATATTTGTTTATATTTAGATATAGAAATTAATAGCAATCAATGCAATGCAACTAATAATGCAGTTATCTTATTGTGGCCTGAATTGAGCTATAGATGTTGCCATACTCTTGTCTATGAGTTTGCTTGGCTGGAAATTTACCTTGCTATATGTGGCTGCGAGTATGACAGTAGGTTGAAATTTTTAATTTTGCAGCACAGTTCGTTAAGGAAGTAACATGAAACAAGTCAAAGTATTAGGCAGTGGTTGCGCTAAATGTAGCAAAACCGCTGAGATGATTGCGGACATATCAGAAGAAATGGGTGTGGATGTTATTGTAAAAAAGGACACAGATCCTCAAAGCCTATTGAAATTTAAAGTGATGAAAACCCCAGCGGTAGTGATCGATGGTGAGCTCGTACATAGCGGCTCAGTACCGACGCGCGATGAAGTTGAGGGATGGTTAAGGGACTAGCTGTTGTAAATACAGGCTCATATTAGTGAGTTCGCTGAATAGTTGCACGGATTATGCTCGTTAGAAAGCGCTTAAGCTAAAAAATGCACACCATTGTCATCCTGAATCCTTGGCAATGGTGGTGTAATATCATCAGTATACGATTAATGATGTTAAATATAATGTTTTTAAAAACAATGCATTGATGCTTTGTGTAGTCATTTTATTATGGGGTTTTATTGGCTACGGTTTAGTCGGCATTGCATTATCTGGGCGAGTTTATTGAGTCTATGTCGTAGGAGATTGTTTGCAGATTTCGACTTCTTTTATCAGTATCACTGCTATGATTTTGATTCAGTGACCTCGTCAAGTTGCGGGATGAGTGCCAATGCAAAAGTGGCTTAGGGTATTAACACGTTTCTACAGTTGGTTATTTTTTACTGCACGTCTGTTTCGTTTAGGGCTTTTTCTAACGCTAAGTTTATTAGCTTTACCTTTATTTGCTGCTCAAACATCTCCCGGATTAACCCAAGTATTAACGCCCGCTACGGATTGGAAAAACTCCGCTTATATCACCCAAGCATTTAGTGAAGTCGCCCTACAAAATGAGTATGACCTTGCTAAACATAGCGTGCGTAAGTGGCGCATACCAGTACGAGTGTTTATTGAGCATCAAGTGGGTGATAAGGCGCTGCACACTCAATTAGTGTTGATGCACTTAACACACTTAGGCCAGATCACCGGCCTCGATATTCAACGGGTTGATACGCTCTCAGAGGCGAATCTGCACTTAGTGTTTACCCGTCAATCCCTATGGGCAGGTGAGGTGATGCGCTTAATGGGACCGAGCTCGGCGAAAAATGTCCATGGCTCTGTGTGTATGGCAAAGTTTGCTCTCAATTCACGGCAAGAGATTGAACGTGCTTGGATTATTATTCCTGTAGATCAAGCCAAAATGCACGGTAAGTTAGTGGCTTGCGTAGTGGAAGAGATTACTCAAGTGCTTGGTTTACCCAATGATTCAGAGAAAGTATTTCCCTCCATCTTTAACGACAAAACCCCGCAGGACTTACTTACCGGACTCGATTTCATTTTGCTTAAATTACTCTATAGCCCAAGTATTAGCGCTGGAATGACGGCCGCAGAGGTCAAGCAGCCTTTGCAGATCTTGCTCGAACAATGGCTGCGCGATGGCACTATTGCTAACGCTGGCAAAACGGTACGTCAAGGTCAGTTGTACCCATTGTTAGGTTATTGATGACTAAGCATTACAGCTAAAGTTGACATTGCTCGCACGTGACTAATTAATCCTTTTTGTTTTAGGAATAAGGGCATAGTCTATCTTTATATGAGATAAACATCTTGGAGGGACACCATGCGAATGACATTGCAGTTTTTAGGGGCGACAGAGGAAGTGACGGGTTCGTGTCATTTACTCTCGGTTGATCATGAACACTTATTGCTCGACTGTGGTTTGATCCAAGGCGGTAAATCTGATGAGTTGCGTAATCATGATCCCTTCGCATTTGATCCTGAGTCTATTTCTGCTGTCGTGCTTAGCCATGCCCATATCGATCATTCTGGGCGTTTACCACTTTTAGTCAAAGCGGGTTTTGATGGGCCTATCTACACCCATAAAGCCACGGCAGAGCTGTGCGCCATCATGCTCAAAGATGCGGCTATGCTGCAGACCCGCGATACCGAAAGAGTCAATAAAAAGCGTGCTAAACATGATCTTGACCCCCTAGAACCGCTATTCACCGTTGAAGATGCTGAACTCGCGATAACCCAATTTGTACCATTGGAATATGGTCAAGTGACTCGGGTTATTCCCCATGTGGATATTTGCCTCTCAGATGCAGGGCATATTTTAGGTTCCGCCTTAGTCGAATTGTGGTTAGGTGAGGGAAAATCCCAGAAGAAAATCGTCTTCAGTGGCGATCTTGGCCGTGCAGGTATGCCGATTTTACGTAATCCTACCTTAGTGGATACGGCAGATTTAGTCTTAATGGAAAGCACCTATGGCAATCGTTTTCACCGCAGTTGGACGGATACCTTAGCCGAATTGAAAGCCATTTTTGCTAAGACAGTCAACGAGAGCCAAGGCAATATATTGCTGCCCGCTTTTTCGGTTGGACGAGCACAGGAGTTATTATATCTATTTCATTTATATGCTAAAGAATGGGATCTCGGCCGTTGGAAAATCTGCCTAGACAGCCCGATGGCAATTGAGGCGACCCGCGTCTACGTTAATAATTATCCGCTGATGGATGAGGACTTTAAACGCTTTACCCGCCAACATCCTGGGCAGCATCCGCTGTTGTCGAATGTCGAATTTATCCAAACGACCGAAGAGTCGATAGCGCTGAACGACGTGCATAAGGGATTGATCATTATTGCAGGGAGCGGCATGTGTAACGGTGGACGTATTCGTAGCCACTTAGAGCATAATTTATGGCGCCCAGAATGTGATGTGATTATTTGTGGTTATCAAGCGCTTGGAACACCGGGGCGCGCCCTCGTCGATGGCGCTGAGGAACTGTCTATTCATGGTAACAGCATTAAAGTCGCGGCTAAGTTACACACAGTGGGTGGACTTTCAGCCCATGCGGATCAAGCAGAGTTATTACGTTGGTATCACCATTTTGAAGGCCAACCGCCGTTAATTTTAGTCCATGGAGAACCCGAGGCGCAGCATGGATTAGTCGATGTGATTAACCAAGATCCTCAGACTAAACCAAAGGCTATAGCAATCGCGACCCAAGGTGATCGATTGGATTTAAATGCACTGCCGCAATTAGTGTGGAAGCCTTAAAAGATTTGAAAGTACAAGTTAAAAAGTTGGGTGGAAATGCCATTATCTTCTACACGTGTGGCAAAGCGAGTTATCCTGCCTGTGAGTTGTATTATGAATGTAATGGTGAAGGTTTTTCTATCGAAGATTAGCGTTTAGTTTTATAAAAAGCTCACATAGTTGTGAGCTTTTTTTATTTTAAATCAATCTAGTTACTGTATTAGTCCGAGTTGTTGTCAAATTCAGTATCATCGAGTAACTCAAAGGCGGGGACGACATTTGGTACGTCTTTAAATAAGCGAGTGAAATGGCGCTGTACACCTTTCAAATCGATTCCTGCTAAACCTGATGCAAAACCAAACCAAGCATAAAGGCCACTAAAGTTATCAAACATGGGCGGTAGATATTTAGGCGTAGTTAGAATGCCCTCTTGGCAAGCTTGGTATAACACGGGGATATCTTCAATCGCCAATTTACCGAGGAATAGCATAGGGATGAGTTCAGGAAGGCCTGAGGTGATGGCGCTGCGGATAAAGTTAATGTTTTCCACATAGCCACGCACATAGGAAATATCCTTAGTGAAGAAACTGCCGCCTTCCACCATACCACCACGGAAAACCCTTTGGGTGACACGGTAACTGTCTGTCGCACTTAGATTCAATCCTCTGAAATAATTGAATACCTCTATAAAGTCAGCACCATTTTCAGCCATATCGACCGCGGCAACACGGTCACTAATTCGCCGAGCCCGTCCTGGATTTGAACTTAGCGTCAGCATTTCCAGTAAAACGGCTAGACCTTCTTGGGTTGCTGCTACGCGGGGAGAACCGACACTGAGCCAAGTGGCGTGGGGTTGAGCTCGGCCGTTTAGCGTCGTGCCGACATGCACCCAACCTTCGTGAACTTCATATACATTAAGATCCGATTCGCTGAACATTGCTTTGCTATTGAGCTTAACGGTATCGCCACCGACTGCAGCGTCAGAGACGATACCGTCACTAAGGCGTACACGCATATCATCGCTATGGAAGTACTTTTCTAAACGGTGGCTGAGCACGTTAACCGCTTCTGGCGCGCTAATAATTTTAGGGTGATGTTTATTCATGTGCCTCGCCGCGGGCAACGAGAAAATGTAGCTGAGTTTATCGCCTAACTGGCGCAAGGTATGGCGATCGCCATGCAGTTTATGGCTAGCACTGCCGTACAATTCTTGGCTGAGCTTACCAAAGGTTGGCGTGCCTCTGTTCCCCAACATATCGATGACAAGGCGATACTGATCGACGTTTGCCACTAATATTTTGCCGAGTTTGTCTCGTTTACCCAAACGTCTATGGATGTCTTGTTTTAGGGAGGCTAGCTCAGCTTGGGTTTTAACAGGATCAAAAGGTAAAGCAATGTTTTGATAAAACTCTTGCTTGATAGCCGGAAGTACCGTGCCCTTATTGGAGAGAAAACGTTCCTCCATTTCCCGCGGCCATTTAATGGCATCTAAGATTTTTATTGGCGTTTGAATGCGAATTAATTCATCGGAAAAACGGCGTAGATCTTGTTGATATTGGGCTAACGACTCAGACATTCCCGTATATCCTGCAGGTAATTTCAGCGAGAGAGATGTGGCTAATCATAGCCTTAAACCTCATTTATTCATATTGATTCGCAGGCTAGCTGAGAAAATATACCGATTAAATAAATTAGCTGTTATCGATTTTGTGAATCATTTTGGTGCACTTGTTACAATTCTAGCGCTATGTCTATGGGACATAAATAAGTAACCATCTGTTTAATAATATTTTATTGATATGACATTAAAGCTGCTTTGTTCTTGATATAGAAATAGATTGATTGGAGCAAAGCATGACAGCGATGAGTTATTTGAGTGTGTTCAGGCTGAATGCTTGTTAATCAAAACTCAAGCCGACAAGAGTGGTAAAAATGACCGTGATGACGCGATATTAAATCTGGAGGTTAGTGAGCTAGAGCAGAGTCAAACCCAGCACTGTTGGCTGGGTGAGATATTCGATTTTAGTGGGCCAAAACTCAGTGAGTTCGAAACAAATGATCACCGACTGAGATCATCATCCCATCATTTTGACCACTAGATAGCGAGATAGAATTGGCTAGAAAAAATCGTCATCTCCTAATGCACGTTTTAACTCCGCCCGCTCGAGGTAGTCTTCTAAACGCTTTTTGACTTCGCGTCTATGCTGCATTGCCTCGGCGGCTTTGCTGTTTCTTGGTGTGGTCATTGCCTCAAGTTCAGTATCGTTGGGCACGACTTCAGTAATATGAGCCATAACGAATTCCTCTTGTTGTTCCTAACGACTTTCTAACTAAAAAGAGTATGGTAGAAAAGCAAATAATTTTGTGAGTTAGGGTGAAAAATTCTTCCCGTGAGTCGGATGATTCAGCTTACCGCTGTTTTGCGTAGGCACTAGACTGCAATTGAATATTTGATTAATTTAGTTTTTGCTTATTTTGTGATTAAGAGCACGGTATCGTCATAGATATATTCGCGTTAATTCCGAGTTAAATAGTAGGATAAACTTGAATTTAGTCATAATTACAACAACACTTGTACCTGTGTTTGTTGTTAATCGTTTGCTAGGGAATTGGCTTACATGGACAAGGATCAGTTTTCTAAATCACTCCCCCCATCTAATAATATCTACTTTAGCGTGCTGAGCTCTAGCTGGCTGATGATAGTGGCTGCCTTACTTTTCATGGGGATCTCTTGGTATGTGCTTGAGCAATATCTTAGGGATAGAGGTGAAGAGCGTTTCGAAAATAGCGTTCAAGAATTAACAGAAGCCGTGAATCGCAGAATGCTTGCCTATGAGCAAGTCTTACGTGGTGGCGTTGGCTTATTATTATCCTCGAGTAATGTGACACGTCAGGAATGGCAAACTTATGTCATCAATGCTCATTTATCTGAGTATTACCCAGGTTTTCAAGGTTTTGGCTATGCTCAGTTACTTCAACCTGAAGCATTAAGTGCGCACATCCAACAAGTTCAAGCTGAAGGTTTTAAAGACTATAAAGTTTACCCAGAAGGAACGCGTGATCAGTATTGCGTGATTGTGTACTTAGAACCCTTTGATTGGCGTAATCAAAGAGCCTTGGGTTATGACATGTGCTCCGAGTCTAATCGATATAAAGCCATCACTCGCGCTATTACCACTGGACTGCCGACAGTTTCTGGCAAAGTCGTATTAGTTCAAGATACTTCTGATGATGCGAAAGCGGGCTTTTTAATGTATTTACCGCTTTATCAAGGCACCACAACAACAGAGGCTGAGCGTAAACAGCACGTGTTTGGACTTGTGTATGCAGCGTTTAGGATGGATGACCTCATGCAAGGGATTATGGGGGAGCGATTCTCAGGCTTGAAACTTGCCATTTATGAAAGTCCGCAGGCAAGCGCTGACAGTCTAATGTTTACCAGCAGCAAAGTGGCCCCGAATGAGCAGGATGTGTTTTATCACTCACAGACTGACTTAGTTGGAGGGCAGTTGTGGCGCTTAGACATTTCATCACAATCGCGTTTTATCTCGAGAGCGGAACAGACCCAAGGTATGTGGCTCCAATTTATCGGTTGTGGTTTTATTTTGGCATTGTTTTACTCAGTGTTAATTATGGCGCGTAATCGATATAAGGAGTCTTTACTGACTTCAGAGTTAATTGCTAACGAAAAACGCTTTAGATTAGTAATTGAAGCCTCTCCAAGTGCGCTATTTATGGTGGATAAATCTGGATTTATTACTTTAGTGAATACCCATGCTGAACGTTTGTTCGGCTATACCAGAGACGAGTTACTCGGTCGTTCCATCAATATGTTATTGCCCGAAACCCTAAGGGATGCTCATCAGCAGCACATGAGTAACTATTTAGTGCAGCCTATTGCGAAAAATATGTCGATGCGGGATGACCTGTTTGGCTGTTGCAAAGATGGTAGTCGACTCGCAATTGAAGTGGGATTGACGCCTATTCATTTTAGTAATGGCATTTCTATTCTCGCGACAATTAACAATGTCTCTGAACGTAAACGAATTGAAGTTCAGCGTGCAGAACATATGCTTGAGCTTGAGCGTATCAATCAAGAATTAGACAGGTTTGCCTATATTGCTTCCCATGATTTGAAATCCCCCTTACGTGGTATCGAGCAGCTAACCTCTTGGTTATCTGAGGATTTAGTCGATAACACCAATGAAAATGTACAGAAATACCTAGGGCTTATCCAAAGTCGTATTCATCGAATGGTATTATTACTCGATGGACTATTGATGTTTTCTCGGATTGGTCGTGTCGATACCGAAACCACTGAAGTGAAAAGTCGGCAACTGGTTGAAGACATGTTTGCGCTCGTCGCGCCGCCACAGGGATTTGAATTAGTCCTAAAAGGTGAATTTCCGAATTTTTATACCGTAAGACCATTGTTGGAATTAGTTATACGAAATTTAATCAGTAACGCCATAAAACATCATGACTTAGGTACAGGTGTGATTACGGTTTCATGTGAGGCGGTTGATCAGCAGTATCGATTCAGTGTGATAGATGATGGTCCGGGGATATCAAGCTCATATCATGAAAAAGTCTTCGAGATGTTTCAAACACTTAAACCAAGGGATGAAGTTGAAGGCAGTGGTTTAGGCTTATCACTTGTGAGGAAAACAGTTGAAAGTTTAGGTGGAGAGATTCAGCTCAAATCGCAGGGCCGAGGTTGTTGTTTTTGCTTTAGTTGGCCTAAGAAAATAGTGAAAAAGGAGCTTCTATGAGCGCAGCAAATCACTATCAACAGGTCACCATTTTATTGGTTGATGATGATGACGTGGATTACATGGCCGTGCAGCGGGCGATGAGACAATTGAGGTTACTCAATCCCTTAGTGCGTGCTCGGGATGGGATTGAAGCATTAACTATTCTAACTAGTTTAGACACGATCAAAGGTCCGTATCTTATTTTGCTCGATCTTAATATGCCAAGAATGAATGGGTTTGAGTTCCTTGAGCGAATACGTTCAGATCCTTCTCTTTCTTCGTCTGTCGTTTTTATGCTCACCACGTCGAGTACCGATGAAGATAGGATGAAAGCCTATAGCCATCATGTGGCTGGTTACATGGTTAAAACTGATATGAAAGACGGTTTTAACAATATTTTTAATATGCTTGAAGGTTATTGGCGAATAGTGGAGCTCCCATCCGCATAAGGTGAGTATATGGATTTACTACTGATCGATGATGATGAAGTTGATAGAACTGCGATCATCCGAGCACTCAGACAGTCAAAGTTGACTTTTAATGTGGTCGAAGCAAATTGTGCATTTGATGGTTTAAATCTCGCATTAGAACGTCATTTTGACGGTATTCTATTGGATTATTTATTACCCGATGCTAATGGCTTAGAAGTGTTGATCAAGCTCAATGCCATGACGCAAGACCAGACCGTAGTCGTTATGCTGAGTCGCTATGAAGATGAGAAACTGGCTCAGCGCTGTATTGAACTAGGGGCACAGGACTTCTTGCTTAAAGATGAGGTCAACTCGCGGATACTAACCCGTGCAATTCGTTATGCGAAACAAAGATCTTCAATGGCGTTGGCGTTACGCAATAGTCACCAAAAACTAAAAGAGCTGGCTGAACACGATTCGTTGACTAAGCTGGTTAATCGCTATGGTTTTGAACTTTGTCTTAATCGAGCGATAGCAAGGGCCAAACGTTGTCACGACTATTTAGCCGTTATCTTGCTCGATTTAGATGATTTTAAAGCGATCAATGACACTCTAGGCCATCAGACGGGCGATATTCTTTTAGTTAAAGTAGCCGCTCGATTAAGTGAAGTACTAAGAGATGGCGACATTATTGCCCGTTTAGGTGGGGACGAATTTGTCGTGCTAGTCACTGATAATGATTATAAATATTTCCCTATGATTGTGGCTAATCGATTGCTCAAAGTGTTTGAGGACGTGTTTTGTCTCGGTGATAACGATGTGCTTATTGGTGCCAGTATCGGTGTGGCTTTTTATAATGAAGCGGCTTCGAATAGTTCTGAGCTGATGAAATGTGCCGATATTGCCATGTATCGCGCTAAAAAAATGGGCCGAAACCAGATTCAGTTCTACTCAGAAGCTTTAGATAAAGAGGTGCGTTACCGTAATCATATCGAGTCGAGTTTGCGTACTGCCTTAAAAAGAAATGAATTTAAGGTTCATTATCAAGCGCAAGTGAATGCGAAAACCCATCAGCTGGTGGGGATGGAAGCCCTTATCCGATGGCAGCATCCTGTAGACGGCATTATCACCCCAGATCAATTTTTACCCATAGCCGAAGAGATCGGATTAATGGAGGACATTGATGATTGGGTGCTTGAACAAGCCTGTATTCAGGCACAGGTTTGGTTAACCCAATTACAGCCAACAGGGAGAGAATTTACCATTGCCGTTAACCTGTCTGCATCGCAAATTGGAAATGAGAACCTGTTTGATAAAATAGCGAATACGCTGACGAAGACAGGACTTCCTGCTGTAGCATTAGAGCTTGAAATTACTGAGAATTGCCTTATTGAAGATCCCCATGAACATGCCAAAATGCTCGATAGAATCGCAGAGTTAGGGGTGCGTTTTGCCCTCGATGATTTTGGGACGGGTTTTTCGTCCTTAGAACATATCAAATTGTTTCCCATTAGCGTGCTGAAAATCGATAAAAGCTTTGTCGCTTCCTATGATAAGGATGATAAAGACACTCGTTTGCTCGCTGCATTGCTTAACTTCGCCCATGGGTTTAATGTCATATCAGTAGCTGAGGGCGTTGAAACAATTGAGCAGGCTGAGTTTTGTACTTCTCGCCATTGTACTGTATTACAAGGTTATTTATTTTCTCGTCCCTTAGATGCAACGGAGTTTGAGGCTAAGTATATTTTGCCGCTGTTAATTTAAACGAGTTCCGAATGTGATAGGTCTTGAAGTATTTCATTAGCATAATGATTTCGTCTGGTGAGGAATATTTTCTTGCTTTACACTGAGCAATAGACAAATATCAGCCCCTTTTTCTGTCGCTGTGCTTTTGGTGCCGCAGAACGGTTTATTCACTCATGCTTAAGTTGGTCACTCAGCAATGAAAATAGGTATTTTATCCCAATTCCCCCAGTTGTATTCAACACAACGCTTAGTCGCGGCTTGCCAAAGTCGTGGACATGAAGCGGTCGTGATCAATACGCTGAATTGCTACATGAATATTAATTCTATTAAACCTAGCATTCATTATGAAGGTACTGAATTAGTTGGGTTTGATGCCATCATTCCGCGTATTCATGCTAGCGTGACTTTTTATGGTTGTGCCGTTGTACGTCAGTTTGAAATGATGGGCGTATATGCCGCGAATGATTCAATCTCCATTGCGCGTTCGCGGGACAAATTGCGGGCACTGCAACTACTTTCCCGCAAAGGGATTGGCATGCCAGTGACGGGTTTTGCCAATAAGCCAAATGATATCCCAGATCTCATCAATATGGTGGGTGGCGCTCCGTTAGTCATTAAATTACTCGAAGGTACTCAAGGGATTGGTGTCGTACTCGCTGAAACTAAAACGGCTGCTGAGAGCGTGATTGAAGCATTCTTGGGGCTCAAAGCGAATATCTTAGTGCAGGAATACATTAAAGAATCCAATGGTAGTGATATTCGTTGTTTTGTTGTCGGTGACAAGGTTGTTGCTTCGATGAAGCGTCAAGGCCCCGAGGGTGATTTCCGCTCAAATCTGCATTTAGGTGGTTGTGGTGAGGTGGTAAAAATCACCTCTGTTGAGCGTAAAATGGCTATTGCCGCAGTGAAGGCGATGGGATTGGTTGTCGCGGGAGTAGATATTTTACGTTCTAACCGTGGCCCACTGATCCTTGAGGTTAATTCGGCGCCTGGCATTGAAGGGATTGAGCAAACAACAGGGATTTCAGTGACTGAGCCCATTGTTGAGTATATCGAGAAAATGGTTGCGGCCCGTAAAACGAACAGGTCAATTATTGCCTAGTAGGTGATGGTGATAAAACGACGCCACTTTTTAAGGTGGCGTTTTGTTATGCTTAGAGCCTATAGATCAAAACTGTAGGAATATCCGAGTACTAGTTTGGCATCATCATCGGTGAGATCGGTATCTGAGACCATAAATGACACTGTGCCTATGCTGGTATCTGCACTGAGAGTCACGTTATAGTCGGCATAATTATCTTCGCCAAACCAAGATTGGACGACATCACCGTTTGAGTAACCATAGTGCACTGATAAACTCAGCTTTTCAGTGAGAGGAACGGATACCGTCGCGGCAAGATAACTGAGATCTTTATTATCTAAAGGATCGGCGGCCAGATCGTCACCGGCATTGATGACTTGGGAGTAAGCAAGTTCGAGCCATTTCCACGTGACAGCAGCATGGAGCTCACCAAAATCAATACTGCCTGGCGCGTCTGGATAGGCGTAGTAGAGATAGCCAAAGTCGTAGCTGATGTCTTCGGTAATACTGCCGCCATAACCCGCATATAGATCAAGCTCGTAGCTAGTATCATCACCAAAATCCACATTCGATGCCCAAGTTCCCGCATAAAATCCAGAATCGTGGCTGTAGTCAAGGCCACCTTGGATTGCGACCGCATCTTTAGTTTGGGTCGCACCGCGCCATAGATAATTAGAGGTACCGCCAATGTTGCCTGATACGGCTGCAAAGGCGTTGCCTGCCAGTAACATTCCCGTCGATAAGGCCAAAACGCTGTACAGTGATTTCTTCATGCTCATCCCCTCGATTGACTTATTTATCGATTCACCATTGGCACACTCAAAGTCAGCTGTGTTCATTAGTGCATCTTGGTTTTTTTCTAAGGAAGGATTTGCTAATCACATGCCACTATTACAATGTCATATAAAACAAGGTATTAGAACTCACAATGTTAATTAAATGTTTTTATTTGCCAGTTTGTGGGGCAGAGGCGCACTTTTGTTGTGCAAAAAATATTCAGTGCTTCACTGGGGTTGGGCAAAAAAAACGCCTCACAATGGAGGCGTTGTATTGAATTTTATAACTTAGTTTACGCTGTCACGTAGGGTTTTACCCGCTTTAAACTTAGGCACTGTCGCTTCAGCAATTTGAATTTCTTTACCCGTTTGTGGGTTACGGCCAGTGCGAGCGGCACGAGTCGCTGTTTCAAAAGAACCGAAACCTACGATGGAGATTTTGTCACCATTTTTCATTGATTCGGTAATAGCTGCTTCAAAAGACTTCAATGCGCGTGCTGCTTCTACTTTCGTTAGATCGGCATTTTCTGCAATTTTGGCGATTAGTTCAGTTTTGTTCATTTTTATTGTCTCTTCTTTCCGTAGATTTATTTGAAATAAGCGTGCCTAACATGCCATAAGGTTTAACACTTGGAAAGCCTTTTGCGTCTAGCGTGCAGCAGGATGTTCAGTAAAGCGCAGAATATTTACTCAGTTCGTGACTTAAGTTTTATTCTGGTTTTATTCTTCTAACAGTTGATAGAGTAATTTTTTAACAAGTTTGGGTTCAAAGGGTTTGTCACATAAGGCATTTACACCCGCTTGGGACACATTGCTGAGGTGGGTATCGTTGGCTTCGGAAGACACCATCAAGATGGGAATGTGCGATTGTTGGCTTTCATTGCGGATAAATTGTGTCAAAGCTAGCCCATCTACACTCGGCATATTGTAATCAGTGATCACTAAGTCGAACATATTGTGTTTCATTAACGCTATGGCTTGCGCGCCATCCTCGGCCTCGGTAATTAGCTTCATCCCTAAGTTACCAATCGTACGTTTAATGACGTTTCTTGCCATACGGCTATCATCGACCACTAATACGCGCACATCTTGTACATCGAAATTACTCAGGTCGAGTTCATCGTGGCTGAGTAAATCAATCGTGGCATTCAATGCTGTACCTAAATGGTCGGCACTGAAGGGTTTAGGTAGAATCGCTACTACACCCGATTGGCGGAATATTTCAAGTTGCTCACGGCGGCACTCACTCGAGACCAGCATAAATTGGATATCTTTGCAGTCAGCGTTGGCCCTTAAGTAGCCCAAGAGATCGATGGCAGTGCCATCATCGAAATGCATGGCGCTCGCAATAAGGTCAGGTTTATGGCGAGCAATAATATCTTTAGCCGCTTCTATGTTTTCTGCGGTTTGAATGCTGAGAATGCCTTCTTGTTGTAAGCGCTGAATAATAATTCGACGCTGTGTCTCTGAAGGTTCTACTAAAAGAATGGAAAGTTCGCTGGGCGATAAATGGCTCATAGTTTACTTCAAGTTAAGAGTCGTAAGTATTTTACTGGGTCGCTAAGCTACGCTATTGATAACAGCTTAGCAACAAAGTCCATTACTGAGTTTGGCGGGTCAAATAGTGTCTCGTGACCTTAGAAAATGCGATCCAATACTGCACGAGTAAAATAACAATAATGCTCACTGTGAGTGGCAACATAGGAATGTTGTGGCCAGAAACAACCACTTTTACATCCTCAGGGGTAATGCGATAGGCAATAATTGCTGTAATCCCCAGAGCCGAGAATCCTAAGGTTTGCATGCCAATATAAATCTTCAACACTAAGCTAGACCACGGCGCGCGTATGAGTATGCCAACGAGCACGGGGAGGACACCTAGGGTGAATACATCAAGGGATTGAGTCATCACAGTACGCCAAAGTGCAGCAATGCTGAAGAGGCAATATAACGTGATCAGTAGTATAAGACGTTTAGGCATAGATTGAAGTGCACACCAGTAGCAAAGAAGATGAGCAAGTGTAGGAAATGCCCTAATCCGAGTCCAGTATAACCGTAATATCGTGTAGAATATGCCTTTTTGCTAGAGGCTCTAATAGGTGACGTTTATGACAGAAGTTGAGTTTTGGGGTTTAGTCACGCGAATGGAAGCGGCGCAATCACAGGAGTCTTTGACTCAAGCACTGAAGCAGAAACTTGCCGAATTGAGTAATGAAGAGTTAAAAGCTTTCGATAAAATCTTTGGTCAGCAGATGCGCCGTAGTTATCTGTGGTCTGTTTGGGGGGCGGCTTACATTATTACGGGTTGTGATTCTGAATATGCTTTTGCCGAGTTTAGGTGTTTTTTGATTTCGCTTGGTAAAGAAATTTTCGAAGGTGTGGTTAATCAGCCTGACACCCTAGCACGTTTAGTCGCTTGGCCAGAGCGAGATGCCTATGCTTACCCTTTTGTAGATGAATACGACCTTATCGCAGGGCAATTATACGAAGATAGAACCGGTGAGGAACTGCCCTTTATGCCATCGGGCAAGGCGACGCCCGTGGGTAAAAAATTTAGCACTAAGCCCAAGGATTTAAAGCTGCAATACCCTGAGCTGAGTGCCCGTTTTCCATTTTAATCTTGGCAATACCTTACGAGCGTAAGCAAGCGTTGGTAGTGACATCGAAGGTCATGCCGTATTTAGGGCAGATGTCGCTCATAAACTCATGTTCTTGCGCGGTTAATTGTTGACTAAAATCTTGCTTAAGCAGCTCTGTCATTTGATGTTCAGCCGCATTTTGCGCCTGAGCCAATTTGTTCAAATGAACAGTAACAGCTTGTTGCTGGCTGATGGTCAATGGTGCGGCATGGCTTGAAAGGCTGATACTCGTTCCAATTGTCAGCAGTGCCAATAAAGCGAGTTTTCGTGAATATGGGTTGAATAGATAAGCCGTTTTTAGGTTCATAGGTAAGCTCCAAGTTAAAAATTACGTTTAACACGTTAGTTCTAAATCGTGCATCCTTAGACGGTAAAGAAAACGAGTTTTACTGTGAGGAGCTGAGTTTATTGTATAAATATTGAACCTATGCTGAATGGTTAGTTAGTGCTCATTCTTCATTTCTTCGCATTGAAATCCTTGCTTACGAGTATCGAACTGGCACATAGATCCACATTCCCAAGGCACATTGTCGTAGAAGGCAGATTGTTCGCGTGCAAAATCGCGGCAGGTATTATAGCTGTCAAAGTTATCAGTTTTTTTATACTTTCCTGAATCATAGCCATGGTTGTAGATAAAGGCTGACCAAGTTTTAGGGCCAGTATTTTTGTCACTCGGGGAGATAAACCAAATCGCACTTACGACGCAGGTAAACAGGATAAGAATGAACACAGGTACAACAGGGAATTTCATTTTTTATTAAGTGGGCAATGTAAACAATAGCGGAAGGATAACGCTTTTTTTGTCGTTATGCGCGTGAAATGTTCACAAATTGATAACTATGCACTTACTTGGTGCAATTCCGATACAAAAAGATACGTATCGGTTGTGATGGTTAAATAATATTTACTCAATTATACAAAAGCTTACGGCACATTTGCTGTACTTATATCAGTTTTGCGTTAAGCTCTAGTTCAGGTTAGATTTTGTACTGTGGTTCTCAGAAAGTTATTTAGGCCTTGGAGGCAAACATGAAAATTCAGTCCCTTTTACTCGCAGGTGTATTAAGTTGCAGTGCGGCTTGGGCGGCCGATGAAGCGCCTGTGGATCCCGTCACCGAAGATGGTGTGGTTAAAATTGTTTGGCAAAGTCCTAAAGATTATCGCGATATAAAATCATCAGGGGAGCTCCAATCCCGTTATGAGAAACGCTTATTTGAGACCTTAACTGAAAACATCAATAAAGAAGCTGCGAAGATTTTAAAGCCAAATCAAAAGCTTGAAATGACCATTACCGATGTTGATCTTGCGGGTGATATGCGTCCAACATTTGGTGCGACCGCCAATGATTTACGCATTATCAAAGACATTTATCCGCCACGTATGACTTTTTCTTATCAAGTCATGGAAAACGATAAAGTGATTATCGCGGGCGATGAAAAACTGTCGGATATGGGGTTTATGGGTGGGATCCAATCTTTAAATGATAAACCTTTTATGTATGAAACCAAAATGTTAACCGAGTGGTTAAAGAAGACGATTGCACCACAACTTTAATATCTCATATCGGTCGCTAATGCTGAGGATTTAAGCTGTTTAGCTATGCCGTTAGGGCCTGAGTGTCGATAATTAGATTATTTTCTAACAGGTAAAATCCGTTATTTGCGGATTTTGCCTGTTTTTTTGCCCTAGCGCTTAAGGTCGATAGACTATGTTCATGGGCGTTAAAGGTGAGTGCTGGTGGTAAAATGCCTACACACAGACTGATCAATTGATGGTAACAGGCTTCACCTTTTCTATCGTCGGCGAGCATTTCTTGGGCCAGCCAGTGCTCGGCGCTATAAAACAAATGCTTATGGGTTTCAAAATCCGCTAGAATTCGCTGGCAACGGCTGATCATATGCTCACAGGTGCTGATAATTACAAAGTCATCGCCGCCGACATGGCCAACAAAGCAATTGTCGCTTTTATACTTCAGTAACAGATTCGCCACTTCACAAATCACTTCATCGCCACGGCAAAATCCATAAATATCGTTATAAGGCTTAAAGTTACACAGATCAAAATAGGCTAGATAAAAATGTTTCTTTTGGATCTTAAGGCGTTTTAATTCCTCTTGAATGGGCACATTGCCCGGCAAGTCTGTCAGAGGATTCGCATGGCGGGCCATCTTAATTCTGTGCTCTGTGATCCTTTGCAGTAAATCTTTGGTGTGACCTATGCCGAGTAGTTTACCACGGCGAAGGATAATGAACTGTTGCGCGACCGTATTAGCACTCTCTGAGGTCAGTAATTGACTTACGGTGGATAAAGGTTCGTTGGCCTCAATCTGGATGACTTGCGGGTCCATCACTTCACTCACAGCATGATTTTCATGTAAGGCGCGACCATAGGGTGTGCTGAAGAGTTCAAGTAAGGTCGCACGGCTGATAATACCTAGTGGCAACAGGTTATCGACCACTACAACAGCCTGTAATGCAGGTTGCGAGATAAAGGTGTCACTTAAAAATTTGAGTTTAAGCGTGGGCGCTACGGTTATGGCGCTCGTGCACAGGCTCTCGGCCGATTCGCTGTATCTAGGTTGAATTTGAGTATTGCTCGGCACTAAGGTCGCTTTCATCGCGCGGCAGGGGAGCACTTCTGGACGACCGAGTAAGTAGCCTTGGCAATAGACGATACCCAGTTGTTTGAGTACGGCTAATTCCTCTTGCGTTTCAATTCCTTCGGCTATCACTTTGCAGGTTAAGCTTTGGCATAACTCCACAATCGAGCGGACAAATTCCTGTTTGACGGGAGTCGAATCAATCTGATGGATAAAGTGACGGTCGATTTTGACATAGTCGGGTGACAATTCTGACCAGAGTCTCAGACCCGAATAACCTGCACCTAAGTCATCGATCGCCGTTAAAAAACCTTGGCTACGATAGTGATTCAAGCAGGATTTGAGTAAATCGATATCATCGGCGGGGTATTGCTCTGACAGTTCAATCACAACCTGTGATGGCGCTATGCCGAGTTGTTGCAGCAGTTGTAAGGTCATGCCCTTGGGGTGGGCGGGATCTAATAATGCCTTAGGCGAGATATTGATAAACAGCTTGCCTTGAAACTGGCGCAACTTAAATTGCTCGAGTGAAATACGGCGACAAAGGGTTTCTAGCTCGCTTAATTTACCTTGATGTTCGGCGGTCTGAAATAGCGGGACTGGGGAGTATAACGGGCTGTGTTCAGGGCCACGGCTTAATGCCTCAAAACCATGAATTTTATGTTCTAATATATTGAAAATTGGCTGAAATAAGGGACTGATTGCCGCTTTAGAGATTATTTTATCGAGCTCTTTAGCCAGATCTAAACTTGTCATTACTTCAGCCCCTTCGTCTATGTGAGCGGAGTCTATGACTTAGAAATGACAAAATGATGACAGTTTTGGGGAAGCTTAGTGCTATCTATCTGTGTTGGTGGGCTTGATTAGATATGCCATGGAAAGAGCTGAAATCTAAGGTGAGTTTCAGCTCCTAATCTCGGTTTAGCTTTGCTTTTTAAAGGCCTGCAATGTTTGCAGTAATGTGCCTAACTGACGTACATAGGTTTCGAGTTCTTTAGGATCGAGCGTTTGATGTTCTTCCATGCGAGTTAAGTCATCGACCAACTCTTGCACATAGGGCAGAAAGCGATTACTCGAAGCGATAAAACCTTGTTCTGCCGTGAATATGCTGGTGAAGTTTCCATGGCCAGCTTTCTTTAGCTCATCTAACTTAGCGTCGGCGTCTATGGCTTGGCGATAGGCGATTTGAAGATTTTCTTTCAGTTGCTCTATAACCTTGGTATGTGGCATAACAGCGTCTCATTGCAAAATTTGCAGGAATTATAAGGGGCAAAGGATATGGCAACAAGCCAATGGCGACTAATTGCATCAATCAGTTTTCTGGCGTTAGCGGGTTTGAGCGCAAAAGTGGTGGGTGCAGAAACCGATAAACCACCATTTTATCAAGTGCAATGGCAAGGCAAGAGTGCGTATTTGCTAGGTTCGATTCATATTGGACGTGCCGACTTTTATCCTTTACCCACCCAAATTGAAACCGCGTTGGGTAAAGCTAAGGGCTTAGTCGTAGAAGTCGATATCAATAAAGTCGATAGCACCGCTTTACTGCAACAATACGGCCGCGCCGATAAAACTAAGGGTTTAGATTGGCAGAGCCGAGATAAGCAAACGGTCGAGAGCATGACGCCCTATTGCGCGGCCACGGCAAATGTTTGCCAGTCGATTCAATCTTTCGCACCTTGGCTGCAGGCTACTCAAGTTAACTTATTGCGTTATAACGACTTAGGTTACAGCACGGATTATGGCGTTGATATGCAGTTGATGGCTCGATATGCGACTTTGCCTGTGTATCCGTTGGAAACCGCCGAGTCACAATTTCAATTGTTAGCGTCTTTTAATAGTCAAGAGCAGTGGTCTATGGTGCGTGAGGCGATTAGTGCATCGGATGCGGAGCTTTTATCGTTAATAACGGCTTGGCGTTCAGGTAATGAAACTGAGCTTGATTCCATAATGCAGGAGCAAATGGGCGGCGAGGGCGACACTAAAATGCTAGAGAAAATCCTCTGGCAGCGAAACCATGTGATGGCCGATGGCATTATAAAATTAATGGGCTCGACTGATGTGACTTCACCTTTGTTTGTGGTGGTTGGTGCTGGCCATGTGGTAGGGGATAAAAGCGTGGTGCAATTGCTAGAACAAGCAGGCGCCAAAGTGAGCGCCTGCTGGAAACAGGCTTGTCAGTAATCGTTTAGGCAGCGCGTTTGTAACGACGCGCGTTCACACTGCAAAGCTTTGCCCTAAAAAGTGCACATATCGGCCGAGGGAAATATAGGGTTCGCGTTGCGAGTACTCCAGCTCCATTTGTAGCAGCTTATGATAGTCGAAATCCGCGGGCTGACTCTTTTTCAAATAGTCGTGGATGACACGCACGCCAGACTGGCTGATGAGTGACATTTGCCATTCGCTAAACCAATCTTTAACTTCTTGAATATAAAGTGGATGAGTAGGAGTTAGTCGCACTTTCTTCTTCACTTTTAAATCAGCGGCGACATAATCGAAATTGCCCGACACTAAAGCATGAAAGCGCATGGCTTCTTTGTTGTAAAACATCAAAGAGAATAATCCGCCGGGTTTTAGCATAGTAAGTAAACCCGCTACTGTGGGCTTAGCATCCGTTAACCATTCGACGACCGCATGACACAGTATGATATCGAAATAGCCATGGTTATCGACCGATAATGCTTGGATAGGCGCATGGATAAGCTGGATAGCTAATGGTTCAGGTGAGGCATCAATTTGTTCTTTGGCTTGAGCCAGCATCTCAGCAGAGATATCGCAGAGTACAACTTCGTGGCCGAGGCGCGCTAATCTTTGGCTAAAGTAACCAAAACCACCGCCCGCATCTAATACTCTGAGTTTTTTATCCCCCAGTTTTGCCAGCGCGGGGACGAGGTCGCGCCATAGCACTGCGGCACGAATTTCGCCCTTGGGCGTACCATAGATGTTTTTCGCAAATTTTTGCGCGAGCTTATCAAAATTCTTATCTTGCACGTGATAACTAGGTTAAGGAGAGTGGAACGATAGTGTGGCACAGTCGTAAATTTTTCGCACTCTGGAGATGTTATTGCCGAGTTGAGATGGATAAATTTGCATCGTTAATTTTTAATCTATTGATTTTATTAGTAGTAATTATTCCTACTAAACTTAGGGATACACAGAACTCAGTGCTCTGGGTTATAATCACGCCGTTTTCGCCAAACCTGACTCTATATACCCAAGCGACCTGAAGATACGAGTTTCAGAGCGCCTAGGGTGCTTCAATTCAAGGCGCATCAATGACAGAATGTCGGCCACCTTTTGAATTGATGCAACACGGAAGTGAAGTGCCCTAGGCGCTCCGTCCCGGCGGGTTTTAACGCACTTTATGCTGTGTTGGTTATTTTGAACTTAGTCCACTAGGTCCGCAAATAACCGCAATCGCCATGGATGGCGTGAATGCCATTTATGCAGGAGCAATAAAGGGCCTTGCCTAAAGTGCGTTAAATTCCCGCTGAATCCTGCATTTTCAGGTTGTTTGGGTATAGTTGTCCATTCGGAGAGTCAGCATCAGCCCTTATTAAGACGCAGCACTGCCTGTTTTACACTCGTTATCAGCTTGATTGATCAGACGTTACTCGTCTGTGCGGGGTAATTTATGGCAATGTATTTTTGTGCCAAGGGATAGTTAATTAAAAGGTACTCAGACTTGAATAATGCATATTGTGTTGAATTGAACGCGATGCCGTCGCTGTTTTCTCTTTATCGCAAGATCTTCTTTGGCCGTAAGCCAGGTTGGGATCAACAGTCGTTGCCCCAAATCAAGGTGACCGCGCCGCATGTGACTGTGTCTGAAGCTAAAGTAAGCCAATATGCGCAGGTGTGTGGTTTTCAATTTGACGGTAAAGTTTTACCGCCAACCTATCTCTACGTGATGGCATTTCGCCTGCATGCGGTGATCTTTACCCACGATGGGATCACTTTCCCACTGCTTGGGATGATCCACCTTAAGAACCGCATTCAAGTGTATCGGCCTGTGACGGTTGACGAGACTTTCTCCCTCGAGTGCGCCTTGACCACGAGCCGCGAGACGGATTCTGGCTTAGAGTTTGAATTTGTGTCTAAGGCGTTTGTCGGTGAAGAACTCGTCTGGGAATCGTTATCCACCTATTTATATCGTATCGATGTTGCTGGGCGTCGCGTTCGCCCACCTAAAGCCATTGATATGGCATGGGAAACACCACAAAGCTGGAGTTTGAGTGAAGATTTAGGTCGTCGTTATGCTAAGGCATCTGGCGACTATAACTTGATCCATCTGCATCCTGTGCTTTCAAAGCGTTTTGGCTTTGATCGAGTGCTCGCCCATGGCATGTGGTCTAAGGCCCGTTGTTTAGCAGAGTTGATGCCAAGTATTGGCGATCGTCCATTCACTGTGGATGTGACCTTTAAGCTGCCACTCTTGATGCCTGCCGATGTTGGATTTGGCTATGAGCAGAATGCCGATAATATGGTATTTGAATTACGTGACAGCAAAGGCCGTCGCCCCCATTTAAGTGGCGATGTGCAGTTTTAAGCCGCACTCAATAATACATATAACAACGGCGCCTTCTGGCGCCGTTGTTGTTTATGGTTGTTGCTTTTGAGAAACAAAAATCAAGGTACGCTGTGACCCATAGATGCCTGCCAGATACTGAACTATTGCTGGCGATCGAGTCGGAGCTCATTGGAGGCAACGGCACTCTTTATCCGCTCGGACGCAGGGCAGATTATTTGATGCAGATTAAGGAATCGCTCATTAACCCTTTCGATGGCTATATATCTTAAAGCCAATCACCTAATATCCGCCCTATTCAATGAGTGTTGTGCTTAGCAACCCCTCATACTAAACCAAAGCGTATTTGAAAGGGAGAAATCGACGCATGCTGACAGATATGGATATTTCGAATCGCGCTAGCCTAAAAGACATTAATGAACTGGGCGCCGACTTAGGTCTATTACCCGAAGAGATGATGCAATTTGGTCACACTAAAGCCAAGGTCGAGCTCAGTGTGTTGCAGCGTTTAGCTGGGCAGCGCAAAGGCAAATTGATTATCGTCACCGCAGTCACGCCTACGCCTCACGGTGAAGGTAAAACGGTGACTAGCATTGGCTTAACGCAATCGTTAAATGCCATAGGTAAAAAGGCCTGTGCCTGTATTCGCCAGCCCAGCATGGGGCCTGTATTTGGGGTGAAAGGTGGTGCTGCGGGTGGCGGTTATGCGCAAGTGGTGCCCATGCAGGAGATGAATTTGCATCTCACGGGTGATATTCATGCCGTGAGCAGTGCCCACAATTTAGGGGCTGCGGCGATTGCGGCGCGGCTATTTCATGAAGCGCGCTTAGGTAAGGCGGAATTTGAGGCGCAATCTGGGCAAGCGTTTTTGAATATCGATCCTAGAGAGATCCGTTGGCACCGAGTGGTCGATCACAACGATCGCTGTCTTAGGCAAATCCAGGTGGGCTTAGGCGATAATAATGGCCCAGAGTACGCATCCAGTTTTGATATCACCGCCGCCTCTGAGTTAATGGCGATTTTAGCCTTAAGTCATAATTTGGCAGATATGCGGGCGCGGATCGGTCGTCTAGTGCTGGCGTTAAATACCCAAGGGCAAGTGATTACCGCCGAAGACTTAGGTGTCGCTGGTGCGATGACGGCCATCATGGCGGATGCGATAAAGCCGACGTTAATGCAGACTTTAAATGGTTCACCTTGCCTGATCCATGCGGGACCCTTTGCCAATATTGCCCACGGTAATTCATCCATTATTGCTGATGATATTGCCCTCAGACTGGCGGATTTTGTGGTGACTGAAGCTGGTTTTGGATCAGATATGGGCTTTGAAAAGTTCTGTAATATCAAAGTGCGTCAATCGGGTCAGGTGCCGGCCGCCGCTGTGCTGGTCACCACCTTAAAAGCGCTGAAGGCCAATAGTGGTTTGGTGTCTGAGTCAGATATCAATCTACCAGATCAGGCTCGACTTGAAGCGGGCTTTGCAAATTTAAACTGGCATATCAATAATGTGGCTCGCTATGGTATTCCTGTGGTGGTTGCCATTAACCGTTTCGCCACTGATACTGATGCCGAGTTGCAATGGCTAACTGAAGCCGTCAACGCGAGCAGCGCCTTTGGCTGTGAGGTCAGCGATGCTTTTAGCCAAGGGGAGGCGGGCGCTATCGCCTTAGCGCAGACTGTGGTTCGCGCCGCTGAAACCGAGAGTCAGTTCAAGCTGTTATATTCAGATGAAGCCTCATTGGAGGCTAAGTTATCCACCTTAGCCGAGGTGGGGTATGGCGCAGCGGGCGTTAGCCTTTCTATCGAGGCCAAACAACAGGCGCAGCAGCTGACCGTATTAGGTTATGGGCATTTGCCCCTGTGTATGGCCAAAACGCCGTTATCAATTAGTCACGATCCTAGCTTAAAGGGCGTTCCTCAGGACTTTGAGATCCCAGTGCGGGATTTAGTCTTGCATGCTGGTGCGGGGTTTATTACCGCCTTGGTGGGGAATGTGATGACTATGCCAGGACTTGGGCTAAAACCGGGTTACTTAAAAATTGATATTGATGCGCAAGGTGAGATAGTCGGCTTAGGCTAACACTTGATGCAGAGATTGATAGGCCAGAGATAAAAATAAGGGCGAGCTCATTGCAACGCCCTTCTTCTCTCATTTAACGCTGGTTTAAAGCGGTGATTTCGTAGTTTGATAGATATGCACATCACGCTGTGGGAAGGGAATACTGATCCCTTCGGCGTCAAAGCGCATTTTCACTTCGCGGGTAATGTCCCAATACACTTCCCAGTAATCTTCCGGTTTTGCCCAAGGGCGAACGATAAAGTCGACCGAAGATTCGCTCAATAGATGTAGCTTAATCGTCGGTTCTGGCAATGGTTGTACCTTAGGATGCGCTTCGACGATGGACTTGAGAATCGCTTCAGCCTGTTCGATGCTGTCGCTATAACTTATCCCAAAGGTCATATCGACTCGACGTTGATGCTCAGCTGTGATGTTGTTAATTGTGTCACCCCAAATCTTATTATTAGGAATAATAAGACGTTGGTTATCCATGGTTTTAATCGTGGTGGAGACAAGGCTCATGTGACTGACGCGCCCGGTGACGCCAGCGGCGTTGATCAAATCGCCCACATCATAGGGACGGTAAATTAAGATCATCATGCCTGAGGCGAAATTCGACAGGGTATCTTGCAGGGCAAAACCAATAATAACCCCCGCGATACCAAAGCCTGCGAGCAAGGGACCAAGTTCGATCCCAAGCTGTGAAAGGGCAATTAACAGCCCGATAGTAAAGACGGCTTTACCTGATAGAGAGGTGAAGAAGTCTTGTAATAACTTACTTAAATTCAACTTAGAATTGCTAACGGTATTTTTCACTATCTGTTTGGCTAACTTGCCGGCGAGACCCGCAATAAACAAGATCAAACAGAAAACAAATAACTTAAACACGACGGTTGGGCCGTGATTAATCGCTTGTTCTTGTGCCGTATTTAGCCACTGCTCAACGAGACTTGATGCGACATCAAAGTTCAACACATCTTGAGTTATATCACCTGAAACACTAAAGAGTGTCTTTTTCAGCGCGGCGGTATCATGGCCTAAGGCGTCGAGTAGGCTGATGTCGATATTTAAGCTCTGACTATTTTGTGCTAAGCGTTCCTTTAGCATCATTACGTGGCTGGTTTGCGCCGAAGTGACATCTTTACCTGCATTGGTTGCGGTATCGATTGCTGCTTGTAGTTGCTGCTGGGTATAAGTCACTAAACTTTCTAGCGTATCGGCACGTGCTACTAAAATTTGCATCAGTGATTTTTGTGCTTCGCTAATATCTTGGCCAACTTGTTCGAGCCAAGTGAGCGTCTCGAGTTGTTGCTTGTAATAGGTGTCTTTTTCTAATTCGCGCTTTGATATTTCCAGTAGAGTCGCATCATCTGTGCTTGAACCTAATTGCTGTTCCAATTTACTAATGTTGTCATCGATATAAGCATCAATTTGTTGGATGTAGTTAAGTTGTCCTTGGATTAATGGCTGCAGAAAAGCTTTGTCGATTGGTGTTGCTTCGAGCAGATCTTTAATCTTATTACGTAACTGTAAGGTTTTGTTTTGAATTCGATATTCAACAATTGTCTTCAATTCGCCTTTGGCATTTTTTAGTTTACGTATATCCGTATCGATAGCCTGTTGCAGCATTGCCAGTTCTGCCTTGAGCGTTACAGGAGTGCTTAATGGGCTTTCGGTTGCAGCGACAGGTTCAGTTTGCGCTTGGGATGAAAGGCTGAGTAGTGGTATTAGCAGGGCAAACACGAGAGCGAGGTAGCGGTGCATAGGAGTGATCTTAAGTAGAAATATGTCTGAGTATGATAGATGTTGCCGGATTTACTGTAAAATATCTGCGAGTGAAATAGCCCTTGGAATTAAACTTTTTTGGGAAGGGTTGATTTGAGCTTAACCTTGAGTGCGGTGCTTTATCTGCTTTTTCCGACATTTTGGCTATTTACAGGCCGAACTCTAGTCGGTATCTGGTAAACTTGCGCATCGTTATTTAGGAATCGTGTTTTCATGTTGTGTTCCCATTGTAATCAGTACATCAAGGTCAGTGACATTAGCCAGCAAAGAGGCAAAGGTTTCGACGCTCAAGTGCGTTGTCCCCATTGTGCGGCTTGGTTAGGCCGCAGTCCAACATTGGCTAAACTCAAGTTATTAGGATTTTATTTGAGTGTGTTTACGGCGGGATACAGTTACTTTGATGCCTCTGTGCGGTATTTTGCGATCCCTGTAATGATTTTTTCGTTGATGTTGTTGTTTGTGAGCCATTTTATGGATCAAGTCATCACCATTGAAGCGCCCGAGCAAGTCGATGATAGCGATCAAAGACAGAAGTATCGTTAGGCTAATAAGTGGATTCGTTATGGATAGGAAAATCGGCGGTAAATTTTCCAGAGACGAACATCATTTGAGCGCCTTTAGCAGGCGCTCAAAATGCAACTAAGAGGGTTTAAGGGGTGAACTTCAGCCGCGCTTAATGAGTCTTTGTTTACTGCACGACTTGTTCTTGACTCGTTAAGGAGTGCTCAACGTAATAAATACCACCAAATATCACCGCGCTGAAGATGACTATCCCTAAGATAAGCCCTAAGTTTTCACGAAAAAATGCTAGCATAATAGTTGCCTTTAGGTGGATAAAACGGAGCCATAACGAGCTTGATTTCGTCATTGTGCTCGCAGACATAAAAACTAAATACACTATAGTTACACTCACTTAAGCTAATCTTAAATGCGTTTTTTTACCTGAGTTCTCACAAGATCCTACCGCTATTGAAACAAGAAGTTATTGGTAAGACTGGGTACCTCAAATATCTTGTAACCTTTTGCAAAGCGATTACCTTATTGCAACTTGCTATGGCACTGACATAGACTTATGCAACTTTTTAACTATGGGGACGACTGAGTGAGACTTAAAAGTCACATTAGACGCACAATTTCGATATGGCTTGCTGCCGTACTGATATTGCTGTCTCTTGCTGCCTCAGCCCATAGTGTGACCCATCTTGATGATGGCGCTAAGACTCACTGTACCCTGTGCTTCCATCAACACCAACTCAACAAGATTTTATTGACCCATCCGCTGACGCTGAATTTAGCTATACAGCATTTCGATGTGGTCGAATTTATTTTACCTTCCTCTATTTTTAAACACGTCAGTGTTTATCGCAGTCGTGCGCCTCCCTTCGCTCTCTAAAGCAACTTAAAATTTTAACTTATTGTATTTCTTGATGACTTAACATCGGTCGTCGAGTGCTAGTTGTATTTTGGAGATATCATGACTGTTTTAAATACCCGAATTTCTTTGGTGGCTTTGGCGTGTGCGCTCGTTTCGCCTAGCTTATTTGCAGAAGACTCGAGCTTGACCAACCCTAATATCAGTGGTGTGCTAAATGGATATTATCAGACGGGAGAGCGCCCATTAGCCGAGAGTCCAGATGGCTTTGGTTTAGGTGAAACTGAACTGGCGATGAGTGCCAATATCGATGATATGTTTTACGGTAAAATCACCGCAGTAGTTGAAATGCATGACGGTGAGACTGAACTGAATCTGGAAGAAGCCTTTATTCAAACCATGGCGATGCCAGCGGGGTTTTCTATCCGTGGTGGTCGTTTCTTATCGGACATTGGTTACCTCAATAACCAACATTTACATACTGATTCCTTCACCGACCGTCCTGTGGTTTACCGTGCATTCTTAGGGGGACATTATTTTGATGACGGTATACGTTTTAACTACGTAGCGCCGACGGACTTGTATTGGACCATGGGCGTTGAAGCCTTTAAAGGCGATAGTTTACGTGCTGCCGATGAGCATGGTGAGCGTGAGTTTAAGAAGGTCGGTGTTTATACCTTGTACTCAAAAATTGGTGGCGACATAGGCGATAACAGCTCATGGCAAGCGGGGTTGAGTTACTTGCGCAACGAAAATGGCCAAGTGACTGCCCATGAAGAAGGGGAGCATGAAGGTGAGCATGCCCATGGTGATGAGCACGAAGGTCATAGCCATGCCGCATCTTACACAGGTAAAAATACCTATGGTGCTGATTTTGTTTATAAGTGGGCGCCTAACGGTAACTACAAATATCAAAATCTCACAGTGAGCGGTGAGTACTATCGCGTGAGCGATTTTACACCTATCGATTTACATCCTGAGGATGCACCGAGCCAAGATTACCACCAAGGTTGGTATCTGAGCAGTGTGTACCAATTCACGCCGAGCTGGTCAGCAGGGGTGCGTTATGGTGAAGCTGATACGCAAGAGCTCCATGGCGATCATTTTCATGGGCAAAAGTTGAAGGAATCTGAGGTGAGTTTGGCTTGGCATTCTAGCCACTTCTCGACGGTTCGTTTCCAGTATACCAATCAAAAGGGTACTAACTTCGATGGAATAGAAGACGATAACATCTTCACTATTCAATATATTATGTCTCTGGGGGCTCACGGTGCGCATCAATTCTAATTTAGCTAAATTGGCCGCAGTGGCCTTATCTGTCACTTACACTGGTTTGGCCCATGCCGAGCTGAATGTGTTTGCCTGTGAACCTGAATATGCGGCATTGACCAAGGAGCTTGCTCCAACGGCTAGCATCTATTCGGCAACGACGGCATTACAAGACCCTCACCAAGTGCAGGCGCGTCCGAGTTTGATCGCTAAAATGCGTCAGGCGGATCTTGTGGTGTGCGCAGGTGCCGATCTTGAAGTGGGTTGGTTGCCTATGCTGCAGATGAAGTCGGCAAACGCAAAAGTGCGCTCGACCGAGCAAGGCTTATTTTTCGCTGCCGATCAAATCGAGACCTTAGATAAACTGGCCACTGTCGATCGCAGCATGGGTGATGTGCATGCTCAAGGCAATCCACATATTCATTTTGACCCGACGCGACTGTTAAAAGTCGCCACGGCATTGAGTGCTAAGCTGGTTCAGTTAGATCCTGCTAGCGCGGCCGATTATCAACAGTCACTGGCAGATTTTACCACTCGCTGGCAAGCTGCTGTCCCACGTTGGGAAGCGCAAGCTAAGGGATTACAAGGTAAAAAAGTGATCGCTTACCACTCTAGCTTTAGATACTTATTCAACTGGATTGGTATCGAGCAAGTGGCAGATTTAGAGCCAAAACCGGGTTTAGCCCCCACTAGCGGCCACTTAGCGAGTCTGCTGACGCGCGCCGAGCAGGGGGATATTCTGGCCGTAGTTGTGGCCTCTTATCAGGATGAGCGCGGTGCAAAATGGTTGGGTGAAAAAGCGAACTTGCCCGTGGTAATGCTGCCTATGTCTGTGGGGGGGAATGATAAGAGCCAAGATTTATTTAGCCTGTATGACAGCGTGATTTCCCTCTTAAATGGAGTGAAATAAACCTATGTTTGATCTTGAGCTGATGTCGATTCTGTTGCCTGCATTGGCTGCGGGGATCTTAGTGTTGTCGACGCATATTGTACTTGGGAGACAAGTACTTAAGCGTGGCATCATCTTTATCGATTTAGCGATAGCGCAAGTTGCCGCCTTAGGTGCCATCGTCGCTCACATGGACCACAGATTAGAAGACATGCCGTTTGCTAATGTGTGGATGCCCGCTGTATTTGCCCTTGCTGGCGCAGGTTTTATCGCTTGGTTAGCTAAGCGGATGGCGGGTGAGTTGGAGGCTATGATTGGCTGCTTTTACGTCTTGTCTGCGGTGGCCGCAATGCTGTTGCTGGCAAACGACCCACATGGCGCCGAGTTGTTAAAGCAATTGATGTCAGGTCAGATCCTGTGGGTGAGTTGGTCACAACTGATTTTGCCGGCTGTAGTGTATTCACTGGTGTTATTAGCGATATTCCTGCGCCCCCAGATGTTGGACGGGGCAGGATTTTATCTGCTATTTGCGCTAGTGATTACCTTATCGGTTGAATTAGTAGGTGTTTATCTGGTGTTCAGCACCCTGATATTGCCAGCTTTAGCGTTGAACAAGTACCGTGGTAAAGGTCGGCTATTTTACGCTTACCTCGTCGGTTTACTGGGCTATGTTTTGGGTTTAGTTCTGTCGGCTACCTTAGATCTCCCTAGTGGTGCGGCAATTGTCGCGACTTTGGCCGTGAGTGCCTTAGTTATCCGCTTTGTGTTAAGTAAAGTCTCACCTCAGGCAACTGAGTCTGAAATCCTACCCAAGCACCACGCTTAGTTCGATATTAATCTTAAAGCCCATCGATACACTGGAGGTTCAGTATATCGATGGGCTTTTTTTGCTTGCTTGTTAGCAAGTCAGCTTACAGATGTAAACAATATATTGAGTCCCAAAGCCATGGTGGCTATACTGTCGCCACTTTTACAGTCGGAGTAAATCGTGCTTTTAATCGTCAGATCAATGTTGTTGGCGGTATCCTTGTTGCTTGCCTTTATTTTTGGTGGCTTAGTGTGTTTATTAAGGCCTCGCCATCGCGACAATGTACATATGTTCGCCAAGATCTTCTCATCGGTTGCACCAATCCTTGGGATTAAAGTGATTGTTCGCCGGCACGAAGATGTGCAGGACGGCCCGTATATTTTCTTAGCAAATCATCAGAATAACTTTGATCTCTTTACTCATACGACAGCAGTTCCTAAAGGTACAGTGAGTTTAGGCAAGAAGAGTTTGGCGTGGATGCCGCTATTCGGTCAAATCTATTGGTTGTCAGGAAATATTCTTATCGACCGTAAAAACCGTCACAGTGCCTTTGATACTATGGCTAAAACGGTTGAAAAAATTAAGCAGAAGAATCTATCCGTATGGATTTTTCCTGAAGGTACACGTTCGCGTGGTCGTGGTCTGTTACCTTTTAAAGCGGGAGCTTTCCATACTGCAATCGCGGCGGGAGTGCCAGTGGTGCCAGTGGTTGCTTCGTGTCAGAGCCATATTAAGTTAAATCGCTGGAATAACGGTGTCGTCATCATCGATATGATGGCACCTGTGCCGACCGCAGGTTTAGATAAAGCCGATGTGAAAAACTTCTCTGCGCAAATCCATGCCAGCATGTCGGCGAGATTTGCTGAGATAAATCAAGAAGCGGCAGCACTTATGGGTAAAACTCTCGCGAGTGATGACGTATAATATACCCAAGCTACCTGAAGATACGAGTTTCAGAGCGCCTAGGGTGCTTCAATTCAAGGCGCATCAATGAAAGAATGTCGGTCACCTTTTGAATTGATGCAACACGGAAATGGAGTGCCCTAGGCGCTCCGTCCCGGCGGGTTTTAAAGCACTTTTGCTGAGTTGGTTATTTTTAACTTAGCCCGCTAGGTCTGCAAATAACCGCCTTGCCTAAAGTGCGTTAAATTCCTGCTGAATCCTGCATCTTCAGGTTGTTTGGGTATAATGCCAATTTGAGCCAGATTTACCTTAACGGAGACAAATCCATGTCTATTGAAAGTCAGTTAAAAGCCCAACTTGCAGAGAATCGTGACATAGTGCAAGCCCTGCTTGACGATGGCTCAGAGCCTGATGCGGAATATGTTATTGAGCATCACTTTTCATCGACCAATTTTGACCGTCTTGAAAAAGCCGCAGTAGATGCCTTTAAATTAGGTTTTGAGGTAAACGACGCTGAAGAAATGGAACTGGAGGATGGTTCAATTATCTTCTGTTTCGATGCTGTCGCACACCACAAACTGGATGTTGAATTACTGGACAAAGCGGCCGAGCAATTGCTGCAATTAGCGGTAAAGCAGAAAGTGGAATATGACGGTTGGGGTACCTATTTCGTCGGCGATGAAATGGATGACGAAGAAGATGAAGACGAAGAAGATGATGGTTTTCCTCATTAATTCGTTGGTGGATCTCGAGTTTAATCTTCACTTGTTTTAAATAAAAATGCCCATCATTGATGGGCATTTTTATTGGGTATACTTAGGATTTACTTGTTTTACTCGTATGTAAAACACTGCAGTTACGGCCTTTTTGTTTCGCTTCGTACAGGGCTTTATCGGAGCAGGAGATCCAGCTAGAACTGCTGGTAATATGGGAGCCAATTTCACATACGCCTAAACTTACCGTCACAGTAATCTTAAGGCTTTCATACACTATGACGGATGCGGCGATTTTCTCCCTGAGTCGCTCAGTAAAGTTCATCGCATCTGCGCCGCTGGTTTTAGGCAATACAACCGCAAATTCTTCGCCGCCATAACGCCCTGCACAGTCAGTATCACGTAAGGATTGGCTGAGTAAGTGGGCGATATGCTGAATGACTTTATCACCCGCCACATGACCATAGCTGTCGTTGATATGTTTAAAGTTATCGATATCTATCATGACTAAACTTGCTATACCTGAGTAGCGGGCATACAAGTCGTACTCGTGGTCTAAACACTCTTGCCAATGACGACGGTTGTGCAACTGAGTTAGACCATCGGTTTGGCTAAGGCGTTCGAGTTGTTCGTTGGCAGCTTTAAGTTGCAATTTGTTGATGGCGATATCTGTCACGTCATAAATAATCACACTGATATGGGTCACTTGTCCCGTGAGCGATGCCAGCGGCAGCAGGGTCACGTTCTGGTACATATAGTCTGCACGGCCTGTAATCGGGCGATAGTTTTTAAATTGGAAAACGTACGGACGTTGTTCCCAGCTGATAAAAGCACGGTTTTTAAGCATGAAAACCGATTCCATTTTCTGCTTTAACCAAGTGGCAGGCAGATCGGGGAAGCGGGTAAATAGGTTTTGACCTTTGATTGAATTAGGGGAAACACCGCTGTGATTCTCCATAAAACCGTTCCACAGCTGGATATTGTAATGGCGATCTAATACCACTAATCCCACCTCTATGGTTTGTACCATATCGATGAGCCAGTGTAGTTCGTTCATTGCGCTTTGGTCATTTGACATAGGATAAAATCCAACTGGTTAATCGAGTAAATAGCCGAGTTTATAGCTAAGTGTGGGGATAGAATCCTCGGTGAAGAGCAGTAGCAAATCGCATTGAATATTATGATCTTCAATCCGATAGTTGATCTCCATTGCCAAAGTTCGGTGCCATTTCTCTGAATTATCATGGATCAGATCGTTAACCGTGCAGTGCCGTCCTAGCACGACAGGGTGAGCCTGACTAAATTTCATGTCGAGCTGTTCAGAAATGCCGTTAAGGAAAGCGCCTATCAGCACGTTTCCAGTATCGATCAGGACTTCTATCTCAGTATTTTTGTCTTCTGGATTAGCTAATCCCATCAGCTTGGCCATGTCTTTAAAGCTGGAATCATGGAACAAAAGCAGTGCCTCTCCCGCAATACCCGCACCGATAAAACCTTGGCAGAGCGCGGATACCGTTGAGCTTTCTTCCGTGGCTTTGAGCGCCATGGTTAACTCACTGACTTCAAGCACGTTCACATTAGGGATAGGTAGTAACACGAATACATCGAGTAACTTAGCTAACAGATCGGCGGCGCGTCCCATGGCAACGTTGGCTATTTCTTGGCAAGCGTCGCGCATGTCGACTTTGATCATCGGGACTTCGTCGGTGAGATCTTTCTGCGTCAGCGTTAAGATGCCGTAATCTTGCAAAATGTTGCTGATGGCATCGGCGCTCACCGGTTTTTGAATAAAATCTAACGCACCCAAGGCTTTAACCCGCTCGTGAGCTTTGATTTGAATATCGCCGGATACCACAATGATCAGCGCGGGTAAGTCCTGTTGCTGCACGGTTTGCAGTACTTCATAACCGTCCATTACAGGCATGTTGAGATCGAGAAACACCACTTCGCCTTTTCCAGCGCGGATGGCATCAAGGCCTTCGGCACCATTGGTCGCATAAGTTATTTCCACATCCCACTCTTTGGGGAGTGTGCGGGCCATTTGCTTACGTGCCATGGCGGAATCGTCACAGATGAGTACAGATATTGACATGCTGACTAGTGATCCTTATTTGCCCATTTATTGAAGATAACACTTATTTTTTAGGTCTGACTGACGAATTGCGTTCTTCGGGCAAGTCTGATTAATATCTTTTATATGTAACTTATAGATATAATTGATAAATTTATATTTTCTGATGGCATTAAAATTTGAATCATTGTTGAATCAAATCATGCTGAATCTTAAATCGAACTGGCTAATGTTTAGTAAATAACAAGGATATAGTGACTAAAAAGGACTATAGAATCCATATATTGCTGCCCAATCATCCTTCGCTGCAGGTAGCATTGCGATACTGGTGTCGATTTTTAGCAGTTAAATAGCTAGCGGTTAAATACGCTTAATTATTGAGCTTGCTAAGGCTATCTAATCGAAAAATACATTAGGATTACTGCACGTAGTGATGACAGCCTAACATAAGTTGCCTTCAATCCATGATGGAATTGGCAATATTTTGACTCAAGTCAAAAAACAGGCTCATGTTATATCTTTTAGTGAATTATGCCAAACGTGTTAACATTTATTCTGGACTGACCAGTAACGGAATATTTCATGAGTGGCCAAAGTGTACAAGTTAAAATCGATGATGGCATCGCCTACGTGTTGCTTAATCGTCCTGAAAAAATGAATGCTATTAACTATTTAATGTTTAGTGAGCTTGACTGCGCGATTAAAAGTATTAAATCCAATCGTGCGGTGCGAGCCGTGATCCTCTCGGGAGCGGGTGGGCATTTTAGCTCTGGGCTCGATGTCAAAAGCGTCATGTCGGCACCGATGCAGGCAGTTAAGTTACTGTTTAAGGGTTTACCGGGGAATGCGAATTTGGCACAGCGGGTGTCACTAGGTTGGCAAACCTTGCCTGTGCCAGTGATTGCCGTGCTTGAGGGCTGTTGCTATGGCGGCGGTATGCAGATCGCTTTAGGCGCAGATGTGCGTATTGCTAGCCACGACAGTAAGTTATCTATCATGGAAGCGAAATGGGGACTCGTGCCAGATATGGCGGGTTTAGTCGCATTAAGGCAAATTATGCCTAAGGATCAAGCCATGTTACTTAGCCTGACGGCAAAAGTGCTTGAGAGTCATGAAGCGCTGGCCTTAGGACTCGTGACACAAGTGAGTGAGACGCCCATGGAAGCCGCTGAGAGATTGGCAAGGCAACTGATGCAAACCTCGCCGGATGCGGCAGCGGCCATCAAACTCAGTATTAACCGTAGTTGGACGGCTTCTATCCGTAGTCTACTGTGCCGCGAGTCTATTAGTCAGATTCGGTTATTGTTAGGCAAAAATAGCAAGATAGCGGCGACGCGTCAGCTGAAAGATCCGCAGAAACCCTATCGGGATCGCCAATCGGGTTGGTAATGCTATTTTGTCTGAATTAGCTTGAATCGCCGTTTTTACTGCGCGCCGCTCATTCGGGCAGAAAAGCCTTTAATCGCATTTAAGCAATTCTGCCATGCGCTCTCGTTATCTAAATTGAGCGCTAGGGTAGTTTGGCGATAGTTAGGGCTTTCTAAGGTCACCGCGAGTTTTTTGCGATTGTCGGCCGTCTCCAATGAGGCTGGGTGACCGTCTGGCGATTGAATATCTAAAATGGGCAGCGTAAGTTTTGCCAGTTGCTCCGCGAGTGCTTGATTACGCTGTTCGTCTTCTCGATAGGGATTGATGACGATCAGTACATCAGGATCGGCAATCTTCTTCTGGCTTAATAGGCTAATCAATAATCCTGCACTTTGGTCGGCGGTGATCAAAATACGTTTTCCCGCATAATCTGCACCGACGGCATCTAACTGCGACATGCTTTTGACGAGAAAATCTTCCTGCTCTTGCTGGTGCTTGCTGTTATCTTCGGGCTTGATTTTAGGGCTTGGTTTGTTGGACGGTGAGCTTAATTGCGCGGCGCCAGGCGAGGTCACTTCAGTGGCGGCGGTAGCAAAGTTAGCTGCGGGCATTTCAGTTGGCGGAGTTAAACTTAAGCTGGCCCAACCAGCAGGATTGATATTGCGGCGTACAAACGCCATCAATCCCGGCGCGTCTGCGGTACCATTGGTGGCGGGCAGGATTATCGCCGCACCAAGTTTCTTTTTACCTTCCCATGGTCGCACTAACAAATCGTAGGGCTGATTATCAATCGTGATTTGTTTAATTTCATTTGTGGGTAGATAGCTGTGATTCGACTTTTTGGCACTGATTTCGGCTGGCACAGATGTTGGCGGAGTTGTTGTCGTGTCTGCCGCGTAGGTAGCGATGGTTGTGATGCCGAGAATGAGGCAAAAGAGGAGTGAAAGAATGCGCGGCATAGAATTGATAACCACCTGTGTAGTCTCATAAATTCATCAGTGTTTGAGTATAACCTGAACAATTACCAAAAAGTGAATTTTCCTCGCCAAAGAATTGCACCTGTCATTTAGTATAAAAAGTCACTTGTAATAAAAAAGCCACTTGGAATCGAAAGCCACAGGGCACAAAAAAGCCCAACGCTGAGGCTGGGCTAATTGATTGAAACCTGCAGTTCCGCTTAGGTTTATACGTGGCTGACGAGCACCATACGGATCGCATCGAGTTGTAACTGGCTGGCATCCAGATAAGTGTTTAACTCTTGCATCTGATTACGCAGGTATTCCAATTCTTCCTCACGGATATTGGGGTTCACAGCCTTGAGTGACTCTAAACGATCAAGCTCTGCGCTCAGTTGCTGAGTCATTTTCTCTCTGGCTTGGGCGACCATTTCATCGACAACCACTTGAGCATATTCTTCACCCTTAGCAAATAACGGATGCAAAATAGGCTGAGATGCGGTGACTAATTTGCCGCCAATGTGACGATTCACCGCGCTTAATTGCTTATCGAAACTGGCGTAATCCACTTTAGCCGACAGGTCGTTACCGTTTTTATCCAACAACACGCGAATGGGGGTAGGCGGTAAATAACGGTACAGCTGGCTCGACTTAGGTGCTGAGGCATCGGCCATGTAGATGAGTTCTAAGAATAAGGTACCTGCTGGCAGGGCTTTATTCTTTAGAATTGCGACGCTGGTGGTGCCAGTTTCAGAACCAGTGATCAGATCAAGTCCCGTTTGCACCAGCGGATGCTCTTGGGTGATTAGCGCAATATCATCGCGTGATAACGCTGTGTCACGATCAAAGGTTACCGTCACGCCATCTTCTGGCAAGCCAGGGTAAGTTGGGAACATCATGTGCTCACTCGGGCGTAGAATAATCGAGTTTTCACCCTTATCTTCTTGATCAACACCGATAATATCCCACAGACGGATCACTGAGCCGATTAAATGAGTATCACCGTCACTTTGGGCAAGGCGGTTGACGATTGCCAGTGCCTTCTCGCCGCCGTGTGAGTTGATTTCCAGCAGCTTGTCGCGGCCTTGCTCCATGGCGTGCTTGAGTTCTTTATAACGGCTCTGGGTGTGATTGAGTAGGTTTGTCAGCTCATCGCTGTCATCACCCACAAGCACGTTTAGCAGATCTTCGGCAAATTCACTGTAAAGCACATGGCCACTAGGGCAAGTGAGTTCAAAGGCATTTAGCCCTTGGTGATACCACTGCATCAAACGTTCTTGGGCGGTATCTTCAAGGTATGGCAAGTGAATTTGGATATCATTTTTCTGGCCGATACGGTCTAAACGACCGATTCGCTGTTCCAATAGATCGGGGTTTAGCGGCAGATCGAACAGGACTAAGTGGCTGGCAAACTGGAAGTTACGGCCTTCAGAACCAATTTCAGAACAGATCAGTGCCTGTGCGCCGCCTTCCTCTTGGGCAAAGTAAGCGCCGGCTTTATCGCGCTCGATAATCGACATGCCTTCGTGGAATACCGTTGCTTGAATCCCTTCGCGGGTGCGCAGGGCTTCTTCTAAGCTCAGTGCGGTTTCCGCTTGGCTGGCGATGATCAGCACTTTTTTGCTACGGTGGGATTTTAAGAACTCGATTAACCAATCCACACGGGGATCGAACTTCCACCAACTGGCGCTGTTATCTTCAAATTCTTGATACAGTTTTTCAGGGCTTAGGGCTTGCGCCGCTTTCGCCTCTAATGACTTGTGTCCGCCCATCATGCCGCTGACGCGTGCGGCTGTTTGATATTGATCTGGCATGGCGTGTGGGTAAGCGTTAAAGAAACGCTTTGGAAAGCCTTTTACTGAGGCGCGGCTGTTTCGGTATAACACGCGGCCAGTACCGTGACGGTCAAGTAATTCTTGCAGTAATTCGCTACGGGCGGCCTGTTGTATTTCGGCATCAATATCGTCGGCTTGGATTAAACGAATACTTGGGCTGATGTCTTTCTCGCCCAGTAATTCGGTCAAGCTGTTGATGGCGGCATCGGGTAATTTAGCGTTGCCAGCTAAGGCTTCGGCGGCAATGGCGACGTCTTTATAACTGTCTTCTTCAGCTAAGAAAGCATCGTAATCGTAGAAACGATCCGGATCGAGCAGACGCAAGCGGGCGAAGTGACTCTCATGGCCGAGTTGATCCGGCGTTGCGGTTAACAGCAAAACGCCTGGGATGACTTCACTCAATGCTTCAACCACTTGATAGGCGCGGCTTGGCGCTTCTTCGGTCCATTCTAAGTGGTGCGCTTCGTCAACGACTAACAGATCCCAATCGGCATCTAGGGCTTGATCAAGACGTTTTTTCTTACGCAGTAATTCGAGTGAACAAATCACTAACTGTTCTGTGTAGAAAGGATTGTCGTGATCGGCATAGGCTTCTACACAACGGTCTTCATCGAATACCGAAAAACGCAGATTAAAGCGGCGCAGCATTTCCACTAACCACTGATGGCGCAGAGTATCGGGCACGATAATCAGAATGCGTTCGGCGCGGCCGGTCAGCAGTTGTTGGTGAATAATCAGACCTGCTTCAATGGTTTTACCTAAACCCACTTCGTCGGCTAACAGTACACGCGGTGCATAGCGACGGCCGACTTCATGGGCAATCCACATTTGATGCGGAATAAGTCCAACACGTGGACCTTGCAGACCAAGCAAATCCGATGAGGCCAGTTTGTGGCGCAACATTTGGCATTGATAACGCACACCAAAACGGTCGAGGCGATCGATTTGGCCAGCAAATAAACGGTCTTGGGGTTTGTTGAAACGAATATTGTGGTTCAGCAGGGTTTCACGCAGTGTAGCTTGCTCGCCTGTCTCACTGTGAATGCCGTGATAGATCACTATCCCGTCTTTCTCGGTCAATTCACTGACCGCAAGGCTCCAGCCTTCATGGCTTTCAACCGAATCGCCGGGATTGTATATAACGCGTGTCAGAGGGGCTTCTGCTCGGGAGAACATGCGGCTCTCACCCGTGGCAGGGAATAATACAGTGACCATACGGCCTTCTACTTGAACCACAGTTCCTAAACCAAGCTCTGACTCGGTATCACTTATCCAACGTTGACCTAAGGCGAACGGCATCTTAAATTCTCATTTCTAGGCGGACTCTAACAAAGGGCGCGTATGTTATACCAATACTCGTGATATTTAAATCGCCCTCTCACCCGTTAGAGCCTAATTCCCAGAGTGCTAGATTACAAATTGTACAAGCGACAAAATTGTCGTGCCAGTACATGAAATTGTCACGCTAATGTCACATCCGCGGTTATACACTGCCTCGAGTCTGTATGGTAAACAATGGCTGCTGTATTGTTATCTCGTGAGTTTGGTGCCAATATCAACTTAAGGTTTAAGTGCGAGTAAAGTGCTATCAACTTGAACCTTATGATCATTTTTTGCCATATGCTTTGCCAGTAATAGGAGTTGGGTAACTTTTATTGAGACTCAAAAGTGTGTTTAAACTTTAATGAAGCACTCTGGAGGCGCCATGGAACAAGACGACAGAAAGTTGTTTGTACTGGATACCAATGTGTTACTACATGAACCTTTGGCGATCTATTCGTTTAAAGAGCACGATGTGGTCATTCCGATGACAGTGCTAGAAGAGTTGGACCAGATTAAAGATCGAAAGAGTGATGTGAGTCGGGATGCTAGGGTTGCTATCAGGGCATTGGAAGATACCCTAGGCGGTGAAACTACCCCAGAACAGATTATCAATGGTGTCCCTTTGCCCAGCCGAGAGGGTCATGCCGATGCGGTCGGTTCGCTCTCCATCTTCCCTGATCACCTTGTCGATTTTACCTTAGGCGCACTGCCTGGAGATGGAAACGACAATCGCATTATCAATACCGCGCTACATCTACAAAACCTACATCATCCCCGTACCGTTGTCTTAGTCACCAAAGATATCAATATGCGCCTTAAAGCCAAAGGTGCGGGTATTCAATTGGTTGAGGATTACCGAACTGACCAGTTGATTGATGATATCCGCTTCCTCAGTAAAGGCTTTTACCAGTTTGAAGGTAATTTTTGGGAGCACTTGAACAAGGTCTCCACCGAGCGCCACGGTAGACATACAGTGCATGAAGTACCGCTCAAAGACCTCGAAAATGATAATTTCTATATCAACCAATATCTTATCGACACAGAGTCTGATTTTTGCGGTCGTGTTATCGAGCGCACAGACACCCATTTACATATTTTAGATTTAGGCCGTGAGCGGGTGAAAAACCTCGAGGCATGGGGTGTTAAACCTAAAAACGTCTATCAAGGCATGGCATTGCAGGCGCTGCTGGATCCCGATATCGATCTGGTGATCTTAACCGGCCCAGCGGGTTGCGGTAAAACCTTGCTCGCCATGGCGGCGGCGTTGGAGCTGGTGGTCGAGCGTAATCGCTACGACAAAGTGATTGTCACCCGTAACACCCCAGAAATCGCCGAATCTATCGGCTTCTTGCCCGGCACGGAAGAGGAGAAGATGATGCCGTGGCTGGCTGCGATTACCGACACGCTCGAAGTGCTGCATAAGAATGATGTGAATCCTACGGGCAGCATGAATTACATCATGGAGAAGGCTAACATTCAGTTTAAGTCGATAAACTTTATGCGCGGGCGTTCGATCCAAAACTCTATAGTGCTATTAGATGAATGCCAAAACCTCACGGCCTCGCAGATCAAAACTATGATCACCCGTATGGGCGAAGGCACAAAACTGATTTGTTGCGGTAACTTAGCGCAAATCGACTCTAACTACTTAACTGCTGTTACCTCAGGTTTAACCTATATTGTCGAACGTTTTAAAGACTTTGAAGGCAGTGCCAACGTGTATCTGAATGGCGTGGTGCGTTCACGCTTAGCGGAATACGCTGAAGAGCATCTGTAAAGCAGGTCGGTTTAATTTTGGGTAATGACTAAGGCCTCTGATATAGAGGCCTTAATTTTATGGAGTAGTAGATTTTTAATCGACTTATCAGTGGTATGAGTAGGCTTTATCTGACAATTATTTTATGTGATTGGCAGTTCCTTCCTGTTACTATATGGAGCTCATAGTTTTTGCCGCCGTAGGCTGAAATTAAGCGCTGCAATCAAGGGTAGTGGATGAAATCGAGTGAGCCGGATCTCCAACTAAAATCGCCGATCCAGAAGAACTACAACCGTGCCGTTTTTTATACGTACATCGGCGTTATCGTCATGTCTTTGTTGACCGCATGGATGTTTTTCGACCGCCAAAAAGCACAGCAGATGGAACAGCGTGAAGAGCAGGTTCAGCGCCATGTATTGCAAATCGATTTGCTACTTGAGTCGAGCATTAGAGCGGTAAAAAGCTTACGCAACGTTGCTGTGGATCATTTACGTTTGGGCGAACTCGTGCGTAAAGAACGCTTACCCCAATACGGTAAATTCAACGAAAGCGGCCAGTATTTTACCTTAGAACCTAGCTACGCCCAGAGCGGTGAGCCTTTTACCAACATGGGTAGGATTACTGGTGCGGGTTCCCTCGACGGCCGCGACGACAAGTTCTATCAAGAGCTTGAGATGTTGTTTGAGCTGTCACTGTCATTTCCCGTCGCCAAAGAAGCCGCCCCGAAAGCCTCGGCGATCTATTACCTGTCGAAACGTAGGATCATGTCCTACTTCCCTTGGTCGAATGACGATCAACGTTTTAGGGACGAATTACTCAACAAGAAACAGTTCCAATACGCCACCCCAGCAATGAATCCGCAGCGCAGTGTATTTTGGAGTGAAGCCTATGTTGACTCCACGGGCAAAGGCTTATTGACCACTTTAGGTGTGCCCATTTATTTGGATGATGAGTTCATTGGCTCAATCAACTTAGACATGACGCTTGCCTCGTTAGCGCGGCAAATTCGGGTTTACTTTAAGATGCCGGGCACAGTGATTTTGCTCGACCAACAGAACAATATTTTATCCCACAGCGATTTTGATAGCTCAGATATCAATCGGGTCTATCACATCAGCCAACGTATTCCCTCTGAGCTGCATTCTTTACCTGAGTCGGAATTGTTCGATGCCCACGACGGCATCATTCGTAACGGCTATTACATTCACTCGGTTGCCCTGCATAACGCGCCTTGGCGTTTACTGTATTTGCAGGATGAAGACGACCTATTCCAAGACTCGTGGGAAAAACTGCAGCTGACCTTTATTTTAGTGGTTATCGCCCTGTCGGTGTTGGTGACCATAGTGCATTGGCAGACGCGTCGATCTTTTGTGAGTCCAGCCTCGCGATTACTGTCGCACCTTGAAGGTTGCTCCCAAGAGCCACGTAAGCCACCGGAGAAAATCACCCGTGGCTGGGAGCCTTGGTTCTTGCTAGTGAGTCGGATCTTTGAGGAAAACAAACAATATACCCACCATCTGGCTGAGCAGAATAAGCGGCTCGATAAGCTAGTGGCGCGGCGTACTGAACGCTTAAAAGACACCACAGAGCGGCGTGAGCGTGAATATGCGCTACTGCGATCCCTGCTTGACTCAATTCCTGAAGCGATTGTCTTTAAAGATAAAGAAGGCAACTATTTAGGTTGTAACAAGGCGGCTGAACGCATGCTGGGTTACACAGAGAGCGAGATGATAGGTTTATCATCTGAGGATCTGACCTCGCCTGAAATGGGCATACGTATCCGCGCCGAAGACGAACAAGTCTTAAAAGATCGCACGCCGCTGCGCTACCAAGAAAAGGTCGAGCTTGCGGGCAAACCTGTGTTGCTCGATACCCTTAAGCTGCCTTTCTACAATCGCCGCGGCGAACTGCAGGGATTGATTGCCGTGTGGCGTGATGTGACGCGGGAATACGAATCCGCCGAACAATTACGCCTGTCCGAAGAGCGTTATCACTTAGCCATGGATGCGGTGGAAGATGGCCTGTGGGACTGGTATTTAGACTCTGAACAGATTATTTGTAACCCAGCCTATTATTCTATGTTGGGTTATAAAACCAATGAATTCCCAGCTTTAGTATCAACGATTGATGAATTATCCCACCCCGACGATCGTATTCGCGTCGAGGAATACCGTGCTCAGTATCTTGCTGATCCCGTCGGTGCTTTCGAAATTGAATTCCGTATGTTAGGTAAAAATGGCGGCTATCACTGGGTGTTATCCCGTGGTCGTGTGGTGGAGTTCACCGCAGAAGGCCAGCCCAAACGTATGCTTGGTACCCATAAGGATATTACCCGCCATAAGAGTAACGAAGTGGCGTTGCTTGAAGCCAAGCAAGATGCCGAACTCGCTAACCTCTACAAGAGTGAATTCTTGGCCAACATGAGCCATGAGATCCGCACACCGATGAATGCCATTATCGGTATGTTGCAGTTGGCACAGCGCACTTCGTTAACGGCGCAGCAGAAAGATTACCTCGAAAAAGCCGGTTTCTCGGCGCAATCGCTGCTGAGGATCATCAACGATATTCTCGACTTCTCTAAAATTGAGGCGGGTAAGTTGGAGCTTGAGCGGGTGCCGTTCCCGCTGGATAAAGTGCTCGATCACGCTCTGGATCTCAATGCGCTTAAGGCACAAGAACAAGGCGTCGAATTACTCTTATATGCCCCCGTGACGGCGGGACTCATTCTTAAGGGCGATCCGCTGCGCTTAGGCCAAGTGCTGATTAACTTGCTATCGAATGCGGTGAAATTTACTCAATCTGGCGAGATTGAGCTCGGCTGTGAAGATGTCGGCGAGCGGGATCATCGGATTACCTTGAAGTTCTGGGTGCGCGATACGGGGATCGGCATAGGTAAAGATCAACAGGATAAGTTGTTTGATGCCTTCGCCCAAGCCGACGGTTCGACCACTCGTAAATACGGTGGCACTGGCTTAGGTTTGTCGATCAGTAAGCATCTGGTGTCTATGATGGGCGGCAAGATGCAAGTGCAGAGTGAGCTTGGGGTCGGTAGTACTTTTAGCTTTACCATCAGTTTTGAAATTGCCGAAACCGCTAAGATTGAGCCTTTGGTCGTGCCGGAAAAACTCAATAGTTTACGCACCTTAGTCGTTGACGATAACCCGACAGCACTGCAAATTTATTCGACCTTGATGCGAGATTTCCACTTCGACGTCGATACCGCCGCCAGTGGCGCCGAAGCGCTTTATAAACTGTCGCGGGCGCCAATCGATCTGTTATTACTCGATTGGATGATGCCAGAAATGGACGGCAGCGATGTGGTCAGCGCCATAGATACTATGGTCGCCGAAGGCCGCTTAGCGAAACGGCCTGTGATTATCATGATGACGGCCTATGCGGCAGAGCCCTTGCAGCATGAAGTCGATAGTGCCAATGTGTTTGCCGTACTACAAAAACCGTTTAAGGCATCGAGTCTGTTCGATGAGATCATTGCCGCCTTTGCCGATGAATCGAGATTGAATGTGGTTCAGCCTATGGTTGAAGTTCAAGTTGAGGAAGGAGAGCACACAGGTTTAGTGCTGCTGGTGGAGGATAACTTTATTAACCAGCAAGTGGCCACCGAACTCCTTAAGAGCGCTGGCTACGAAGTGGTGCTGGCCGACAATGGTCAAGTGGCGCTGGATACTATCGACTCGCGGCCGTTTGATGCCGTGTTGATGGATATTCAAATGCCAGTGATGGACGGGTTAACGGCCGCAAGGGCATTGCGTGAGCGTTTTAGTGCCGATGAACTGCCTATCATTGCCATGACAGCCCATGCCATGTCGGGCGACAGGGAAAAGAGTTTAGCGGCAGGGATGAATGCCCACATCACTAAACCCATAGTGCTCAACGAATTATTTGAAACATTAAATCACTGGATCAAACACAAGAACCAGCATCAGAATCGTTAATTTATTTGCTCGGGGCCAGTGATGGCCTCGCATTATTTACTTTAAATCAATCGCTTGAGATAAGCAGTCATCAAAGATGCCAATGACTTATAAGGTAAATAACGCAGCCAGCCGAATCAGGAGGAAAGATGAAACCTCAAAGTGTAGCCTTAGCCTTATTTATAGCGCTGTTAGGATTTCCCACCGTTACGGTCGCGGCAGCCGCGCCTAGCGCCAAGATCATTAAGCAGGGCCAAGAGGCGAAAGGGTTTCTTAATCTCTATTACGAGGAGTCTGAGGGAGAGTTATATCTTGAGGTCAATCGTTTAAATCAACCTTTTATCTTAGTTACTAGCCTGCCACAGGGCGTAGGCTCAAACGACATTGGTCTCGATCGTGGCCAACTGGGTCAGACCCGTATGGTGCAGTTTGAGCGCCAAGGTCCCTATGTTTTACTCAAGCAACTCAATACTCAATATCGTGCGAATACCTCTGATGCCGCCGAGCAAAGAGCGGTTGAAGAAGCCTTTGCCGATTCTGTGTTATGGCAAGGCAAAGTGATTGAGGGCAAGCCAGATTTAGTAGCGATTAACGATTTGGTGCTCAATGATTTACACGGCGTGTCTTCCGTATTGCAACAAACAGAGCAGGGCAATTATCAGCTCGATTTGAGCCGTTCTGTCATCTTACCCAAAGGGATTAAATCCTTTGAGAAAAACGCCGATGTGGATGTGCAACTGACGTTCAAAGGCGATGTTGCTGGTGCGCAGGTCGCACAGGTAACACCCGATGGTACCTTAATGTCGGTGCGGATGCGTTATTCTTTTGTTGAGCTTCCCGATACCGATTATCAGCCGCGGGCTTATCATCCTATGAGTGGTTATTTGTCCGATGAGTATCGCGATTATGCCACGCCCTTTAACCAACCTTTAGTGCAGCGTTTTATCCTACGTCACCGTTTACAGAAAGTGCATCCAGGCCCTGCGCCAAGCGAAGTCGTTAAACCTATTACTTATTATCTCGATTCTGGCGTGCCAGAACCTATACGGTCGGCGTTGCTCGATGGCGCGCGCTGGTGGGAGACGGCTTTTACTCGCGCCGGATTTATCAACGGCTTTAAAGTTGAGTTATTGCCAGCAGATGCCGATCCGCAGGATATTCGCTACAACATGATCCAATGGGTGCACAGGGCGACGCGGGGTTGGTCCTATGGCGCTGCACTGACCGATCCACGCACTGGTGAAATCATTAAGGGTCAAGTCACGCTCGGCAGCTTGCGTGTGCGGCAGGATTACTTGATTGCCAAAGGCTTAACCGCTGGCTGGCAGGATAGAGTGGCGGCCGAGAAAGCGGCGACAGCCTTGTCGCTGGCGCGTATTCGCCAACTGGCCGCCCATGAAGTTGGCCATACCTTAGGGCTTGATCATAACTTTGCCGCTTCGACCAATCAGGATGCCTCTGTGATGGATTATCCCCATCCGAAAATCCAGCTAAAGGGCAATGATATTGATATTTCCGCGCCTTACACTACAGGTGTTGGCCCTTGGGATGATTTTGCTATCGCCTATGGCTATAGCGAACAAGGCGATGCTCGCACCCAACAAGCGTTGCAAGTCGATTTACTGGCCGATGTGGCGAAACGTGGCTTACGTTATATCGGTGAGGCCGATTCTCGCCAAAAGGATGCGAGTCAGGCCTATGCCAGTTTGTGGGATAGTGGTGACGATCCGATCGAGCAACTAGGTAAGCTCGACAAAATTCGCACTAAGGCGATTGCGGGATTCTCCAGTGCGGCCTTGTTAGCCAATGAGCCACTGGGCGAGCTAGCCGATGCCTTTGCGCCAATTTATTTGCTGACGCGTTATCAAATCGATGCGGTTGCTAAGTTTATTGGCGGCACTGACTATAACTATCAATCCATAGGTGAAGGCAGCCGCTGGAGCTATATTGCGCCGCAATTGCAGTTAACGGGTTTAGACGCACTGCTTAAAACCTTAGATGCGGCGAGTTTAACTGTGCCGCAAACCTTGCTCGACAGTTTAGTACCAAAGGCGGGGAATTATCATGCCACGCGGGAATCCTTCGACTCAGGTTTAGGCGCAATTAACGATCCTCTCGGCATGGCTGAAGTATTTAGCCGTCATACTGTTAGCTTGCTATTGATGCCTAAGCGTTTGAATCGTGTCAGCCAAGCATCCATGGCAGATAGCGAGCAGTTATCGGTGACAACATTACTGGATAAGTTATTCGCGGCGACCTTGTATCAAGAAGACAAGCTTGGGCTGGTCGAAGGCGTGTGGATGCGAGTGAACGCTGTGGTGATTGATGAAGTACTGGCAACACTGCACAATCCTCAAACCTCACCAGAGGTGAGGGCTGCGATTAACGATCGCGCTCAGTTTGTGATTAAGCAATTGAAAGCGAAGTCGAATCGAGCGAATGTGAGTCTTGCGGCGCACTATACTTGGTTGCAACAGGGTCTGGCTGCGGGTTTGACCGATGCTAAGGTTAAGCTTATTCCTAAGCCGTTAACCCTACCGCCGGGATCACCGATTTAATCCGATGAACATAGGCGCCATTAGGCGCCTATTTCTTTTGGATTTTTCGGATAAAAGTGATCGGCTTTACGCTCTAGATGAGTAAAGCGGCGGGTGTTTTTGTAGGGCAGTTTCATAAAGCCCGATACGCCGTGACCTTGTATTTTTCCGACATGGTGCAAGATGCGATCGAGGCTCGCGCGAAACGCTGCTTGCTTACGTGGATTGAGCAGCTTCAAGTAACTGTGAATTTTTAAGTGATTCGGCAGCGCCTCAAAAATGATGCAGCCTGTGTGGTGAATTTGGTTGATGCGGGCTAATTCTTCCATGATTTCATGGGGTAATTCGAGGTTCTCATCGGGATCTTTACCGTCTTCAAAATAAGAATGTAAGCGCGACTTATCTTCTAAGGTGGGTACGTCACCGACTTCGAAGGGCAACTGCAGTGCGGCACTGGCGACAAAAGGCTCGCTGATATCTGTTCGCTCGATATGCAGCGTGTCTTTGGCGTTAAAGAAACAGGCTTTAAACACCCCAATACGTTTAATTCCCCGCGCCAGATCCACCATATTGTTGACCGCAATGATCAAGGCACTTTTTTGCTTTGCATCGTAAATAGCAAGATTGGAGTCGATAAACACGCCGGTTTCTTGCCAGTGGATCGCGAGACCGCCCACGATTGGATATTGCGCTAACCGACCCACGGCGGCGATAAAACCTTTTTCGGTATCGCCCATGCCCGCGAGGAAGTTGCGGTAATATTTTTCGAGCTGAATATCATCCATCTTAGCGATGGGATCTTGGGCGTTGTGTTCCTTTAAAAAGGATTTACGCGAACTGTAGCTGACGGTTTCAACATCTTTGTCGCGGGATTGTACCCAAACAGGAATTTCACCCTGTAAATCAGCTTTGGGCAGTTCAGGTAAGTGCAGTCTGTGGCTGTGGCGCATACTTTTTAAAAAATAATCGCCGGCGATATTACGCTGCTCAGGATCTGTGCTGAGCATGCCCTCTAAGGTACGGGCTAATTCTATCGGTAAGCCAATGCTGGTGGGTGAAATCACCTGTGCACCGAAGCGGCTTGCTTGCCCAGAGGCGAGGGCATACAGAGTCGCGGCAACTCCTTGCTCGTCAAAGCGCGGGCTGGAGAGTGCTCCATTGAGTTGCTCTTCGCCGATAAAATACACATCACCCATGCGGGCGTTGGTATGTTGTTGATCGCTAGACATTAACGCCATCACATTGTCTTCGACGGGTTTGTTATGTTCATCCCGCTGCGCAAATACCGCTGAGCCCCAATCGATTAACGATAAGTGTTGTTGTTCAATATCGTAAACCAGATTTGAAGGTTTGATATCGCCGTGCACTAAAGGCTTGCCCGTGCGCAGGTAATACAAGATATCGGCGAGTTGGCGGGCGATGCTCATGACCATAGCTGTAGGCAGGGCGCCCATGCGGCGGCAAAGTTGGTCGAGATCTTCCCCTTTTGCCCGTTCCATCACGAGTATGCCTTGCTTGCCGACTCGCTCAAATTTGATCGCGCCCGGCACATTGGGATGTTTGAGTAAGGAGAGCATAAAGGCTTCTTCTTCGAGCCTATCTTGAATATGTTGCGGCAAATTAATCCGTGAAAACTTAAACACATGGGCATCGCCCGCTTGATTGATACCCGCAAACACGAAACCGTAGGCGCCTTTGCCGACCAATTCGATATCGGTATAACCTAATTTGCTCAGCTGTTGTTTACAGAGGCGGATCCACGCCTTGTGTTTACGGGCATCATTGGCTTTGAGCAAGTAAATGGATTGCTCTTCAGAAATATAAAAATGCTGCAGCTGCGGTGTTTGCAAATTGTGCTCCTTGTTTTGTTCATTTAACCAGTAAGCAGGGGAGATAATCAAATAGCGGATGGCTTTATTTTAGTATTTTGAATGGCATTGATGATCAGCGTCAGGCGCGGCTTACCTATACGATCATTTCGTCACTGACTTTGACTTACATCAAATTAAATCCTCGCGACTATAGGTAATCTTTGGGGCATTAGATGGAATCAATTTTTGTTAATTAACCCACAGACAAAGTGCAGCTAAGGAGGGCGTATGCCCACCCAATATAAAGCCTTGTTGATCGAACTTTTGGAATATCCGCGTAAGCGTATTTTACAGTCAATGGAAGTGACCCATTGCCCGCATGCGGTATTTTTTAATGATAGAGACGAGCAATGTTTAACTTGTCATCAGGGCATGGAATGTATCTGGATGAACCAGAATGACGAGCTGGTGGCCGTGAACGAAAAATCGATTGCCGAGTTAAAACAGCAGTTGTTGATCGCCGTGGACTTTATCGACTCATCTTTAAGCCCACATCATTTATCACGCCGTCAATGCCAATGCGATAACTGTGTTTGGCTGCGTAAAGTGCAAGCTACGTTAGATCAGTAAGTGAGTCTTTACATTGCTGAGTTTGCCGAATGGCAGGAGGCTTTGCATCCACTTTAAAATGTCATTAGAGTAAGGACAACATTAGCGAATAGAGATAAAACCATGGAACCCGGTTTTTGGCATGAAAAGTGGCAGCAGCAACAGATAGGTTTTCATCAGCAAGACATCAATCCTTTCCTCGTTAAGTATTGGCAGCAGCTTGCATTACCCGCAGACACCAAGGTTTTTGTGCCCTTATGTGGTAAGTCGCTAGACATGTGTTTCCTCGCAGAACAGGGGCATCAGGTCATAGGTTGTGAGTTGAATGAATTGGCAGTACAGCAATTTTTTAGCGATAACCAACTCGAGATGACGCAAACTGCCGTGGGTGAACACCAGCATTATCAAACTGAACAGATCAGCTTGTATCAGGGTGATATTTTCACCCTACCTAAGGCTATCACTCAAGACGTGACGGCATTTTATGATCGCGCGGCTTTGATCGCATGGCCAGAAAGTATGCGTGCACAATATGCCAAGCAGTTAGCGAGCTTATTACCTAGCGGCAGTGTCGGTTTATTAGTGACTTTAGATTATCCGCAAGAATCCCTTATCGGCCCACCTTTTGCGGCATCCCCTACTTGGGTAGAGCAGCATCTGAGTGAGGATTTTGATATTGAAGTATTAGCGTCGCAAGATGTGTTGGCCGACAATCCACGTTTTATTAAGAAAGCCGTGCCTTGGCTTAATGAAGCGGCCTATTTGTTGAAACGTAAGTAGGCTTGACTCGGAAGTTGGATCTGTAACCCCATTGAATTATTCGCGGCTTTCGAGCTTGGAGTTCAGTGGGGCTTATCATTAAAACATCATATCTAAAGATTAGGCTGGCAAGATTATTTAAGACGAAGTGACAGACAGATAGAAGGCTTTGTTGTCGCGGGACTTTTTTGGATTGAGTTTGCTTGAGTCAGCGTGGTTTTAACTTGTCGGAACTTTGTTCGTGAGTGAGTTACCCTTTACCACGCTATTCGTGATGAATTCTATGCGACTTCGTAATAATTAGGCTCAAGCTCTAGTTGATTCTGAATGATCTGCACTGCCATTCTGGCGCATTTACCACATTGATCGGCAACACCTAAGCGCTTTTTTACGTCAGCAAGCGAGCTATCGCCCTGGCTTACTGCGTTTTTAATTTGCGTATCAGTGATCGCATGGCAAAGACAAACGTACATATATTAGTCTCCAATCGAATTACGCCAATTCTAAATGAAAACGCTTATCAAATGCAATCATGTTTTTTGGGTGATTTTCATACTTTAACGCTTTTGTTACATGGCGCACGTTTTATCGTCTATGCTAGGTGTGTTTTAGCATTAAAAAGCTAGGCAGTTTTAGAAGTAGGTTTAGGAATACAGAGTCAGGGTGATGATGCCTCACGGATGGATAACTCATGGATGAATAACGAAGAATTAATCAAAGATCCATAAGGTTTCATGAGAACTAATCTACCAGTTACACAGCGAGAATATGATTATCCAGCGGATTGGATTTTATTGTCGACTACGGATACTCAAAGTCATATCACTTACGCCAATCAATCTTTCTGTACCGTTGCCGGTTACGACCTCGATGCCATGCTAGGCAAGCCCCACAACATGGTGCGTCATCCAGATATGCCTCCGCAAGCGTTTGAAGATCTGTGGCGATGTATCAAAAAAGGCGAGCCTTGGAAAGGGATAGTGAAAAACCGCTGCGCCAATGGCGATCACTATTGGGTCGATGCCTATGTCTCACCGATTTCAGTTAATGGCAAAGTCGTCGAGTTTCAATCTGTACGCACTAAACCCACACGCGATCAGGTTAAGCGTGCAGAAATAGCCTATGCAGAGTTGAACAAAAAGGGCAGCGTCAGTGCGTTAAAACGTACCTTGGATATGCCAGTTAAATTGCTGTTACTCGCATTGGTTGCCATGCTACCTATGTTTTACCTTGCTCTGCAAATTGGCTTAATGGGCTTTATTGCCCTAGCGATAAGTCTCCTAGTATTGCTGGTGGGCGGCAATCTGGTGCTGAGTCGCTATTACGCGATAGTGGCTAAGGCGAAGCATATCTACGATAATCCGCTGATGGCCCATATCTATAGTGGTAACTGTGACGATCTTGGCGCGATTGATTTAGCACTGCAAATGCAGAATTCAGAGCTTAAGTCGATTCTTGGGCGTGCATCGGATTCCTGTTATAACGTGTCAGAACAGGCCAAAATATCTGCCGCCAAGGGCAAACAAATCCAGAGTACCAGTCAGGCTCAACTATCTGAAATAGAACAAGTTGCTACAGCGATGCAGGAAATGACCGCCACATTAGGCGATATGTCCTCCAATTGTGCCGATGCTGCGAGTGCCACGCAAATGGCATCCGCTGAAACTATCAATGGTGATAAAACGGTGTCGAGTACTATTCGCTCGATTCAAGCTATGGCGGAGCAGCTGCAACAAACGTCAAAAGTGATTACTGAGTTAGAAGCCCACAGTAAAGATATTGGCACAGTGCTCGATGTTATTCAGAGTATTGCGGGTCAGACGAATTTACTGGCATTGAATGCGGCAATTGAAGCGGCTCGAGCGGGTGAGCAAGGTCGTGGCTTCGCTGTCGTTGCTGACGAAGTGCGGGCACTGGCACAACGTACTCACGATGCCACCAAAGAAATCCACAGTATGATTAATCTGTTGCAGCAGGGGACGAATAAAGCTGTTATCAGTATGCAGCAAGGAGTGGTTGCCGCTTCCGAATGTATTTCAACGGCGGATTTAGCGGGTACGGCATTACGTACGATTCGTGAGGCCATTTCGACCATTACCGATATGACGCACCATATTGCCAGCGCGGTTGAAGAGCAATCGAGTGTGGCAAATGAGATGAATCGCAGCGTGGTGAATGTGTCGCAATTTACCCATTCTAGTCATCAACTCGGCAGTGAAATGGTCGGCTTGAATGACGAAGTGACCCGCGAGATGGATTCTCACTCGGTATTGGTCGAGCAATTCTTAAAGCGTAGCTTTAGGATTTAACTGACTAAAATTTAAGATAAAAAAGGCAATAGTCTGACTATTGCCTTTTTTTTTACTGATTTCTAACTCAATTTCTTATCTCTGATCTAATAACCTTTACTAAAGTCGACTCGATTCTGCAGTGGTTCACCCATGATGTAGCGGCGATAGTTTTGGCTAAAGATATCGACGATTTGTGCAGGATGGCTTGGCGCCGAAATATGCGGCGTGATCACGGCATTTTCCCGTTCCCAAATAGGGTGGCTATTGGGCAAAGGTTCCTGAGCAAATACATCGAGGATTGCTTGCTGACTAGGATTAGCGATCAGCTGGGTATTTAGCACATCGAGAGCGAGTGCATCACCGCGGCCAACATTAAACAGCACTGCATCAGTTTTTAACATAGCTAACATGTCAGCATTGAGAAGATTGTGCGTTGCAGGAGTGCTTGGCAGTAGATTTGCAACCACATCAGCCTGTGTTAACACTTGGCCTAAATTGGACATAGCTTCTATGATATCAAAACCTTCTACGGCATCACCGCTGCTATTGATACCAGTAACATGCATGCCAAAGTGCTTTGCTGTCTTTGCGAGATGCTGGGCAATTGAGCCAGTACCGAGTAAGAGTAATCGCATTCCCTGTAGGCTTGAATGGCGCTGCTGGGGTTGAATCAGCCACTGTTTTTGTCCTTGTTGCTGGCGATAAAAACGATGGCCGCGGATATGCGCGAGTAAATAACCGAATAGATACTCGCTCATCAGCGGGCCGAAAATGCCTTTAATATTGGTGAGTTGATAGTCTTTTCTGCCCCTTGGGCTTATCAGGGCATCTATGCCAGCAAAGCTTGATTGTAACCATTGCAGATTTTTAGCATGGGGCAATAGGGGCGCGGCGAGTTTAGGTTCGGCTAACCAAATATCTGCATCAATTATGCCCGCTGGATTATCATCGAGTAACGTTAAATCTGGGAGACTCTGCGCCGCAATCAAGTCGCGGTACTGTTGATTTGCCTTTGTTAGCAAGAGTAACTTGTGCCCCATGGCGTCTCCCTTTATGCTTGGTTATTGTTATTTTTCAATACGCTGTCGCGGCCACTCAGATGGATTGCGCTGCATCTTTTTAGGTTAAGTCTATGTTTGATCAATTAGTCGCCATTATTGCCCAGTTAGGTAATATGCTTCGCCCTTGGGCCTTCGATATTGCTACCGCTATGGTGGTGTGTCTTATTTTGGTTTTTTCAGCGGATGTAAATCGTATCTTAAGGCGTCATTTGTTGGGGCATTCTTTTGTGCTGCGGACATTTGTTTTTATTATTGTGAATGCCTTTGGCTATGGCCTATTGATCGTGAAAGCCACGCCTTGGGTGGCAAGACACATAGTGGCTATGCCATCCCATTGGATGTTTCTGTTAATTGTGGCCATGTTTATTTTTATCGGTTATTGGGCTCAGCGAAATAGCCAAGCTTAATATCGTTATTATTTTTGCCGTTACTCAAAGTAGCCAGAGTAATTGGCCATTGCCTTTTGAGTTAAGGCTTGCATGGCGCGATCGGGGTAATTGCTGAACACGCCATCGACACCTATCTGCTTAAGCGCATGAATATCATCAATATGATCGACAGTATAAACATAAACCTTGGCACCTCGGTTATGGGCGTCGTCTACTAGCGCTTGGCTGATAAAACTCACATCTAAATGCAATGAATAGGCATTCAGTTCGCTTACCACGGCAGCCCCTTCGAGTGGAATACTGGCAAGCAGTGGTGCGACTAACGCATCCGGCAACACCTGTTTAAGTTCATGCAGATAGGGGTGATTAAAGGAAGAGATCAGTAACTGCTCCTTCGTAAACCCAAGCTGACTCATAGCCTTTGGGTATAAGTCGATTAACGGCGTGACGGTATTAATGCCTTTTAACTCTATATTGACTATGCAGCGCCCCGCAATCAGCTCAAGTACTTGCCATAGCGTCGGAATGGATTCACCTTTCACATTGATGCTTGCTAGATAATCCTTGCTCACTAAGTGAATGACGCCCGTGCCCGAGCTTTTATTATCGAGTCGTCTGTCGTGAAACACGACTAACTCACCTTCGACATTATGTACATCGAGTTCGACGGCTTGTGCACCCAATTCTAACGCTTTAGCCATGGCGGCTAAGGTATTTTCGGCCTGATAACCGCAGGCGCCGCGGTGAGCAAAAATAAGCATGGTCTGCGATCCTATTAGCTTCTAATAATGCCTTGTTGCTCGCGATTTTGACCATTCTTAATATGGATTTCCATCTGCGGGTAGGCGAGTTCGAGATTGTTTTCTTTGAGTTTTTTAGTCACTCGTTTATGTAAATCATGGCGCAGTGGCCAGCGTGCCGACATATCTTTCGCATAGGCGCGCACTTCATAATCTTGGGTATGTTTACCAAAGCCGGCAAACCAGACTTCAGGTTCTGGGCTGGCAAGTGCATCTTCACACTCTTGCACCGCTTGATACAGGGTCGCTTCAACTTTGGCAGGGTCTGAATCCCGCGCCACCGACACATAAACAATGACCCGAGTAATAGGATCTGACAAGGACCAGTTGATCAGCTGCTCTGTGATAAAGGCCTTGTTCGGGATGATAATTTCCTTTCTATCCCAGTCAATAATGGTGGTCGCCCGAATTTGGATTTTACTGACTGTCCCTGTTAAATCACGAATTGTCACTGTGTCGCCAATCCGCACGGGTTTCTCAAACAAAATGATCAAACCTGAGATAAAGTTGGCGAAAATTTCTTGCAGACCAAAACCTAAACCGAGAGACAGTGCGGCAATCAGCCATTGCAACTTAGACCATTCCATCCCGAGATTAGAGAAGCCGATTAATAGTCCGAGGAAAACCACCAGATAACGACTGACGGTTGTGATCGCAAAACCCGTTCCAGGCGAGAGATCAAGCCTTTGCAGGATCATTAGCTCAAGTAGGCCGGGTAAATTGGTGGCAATCATTAACGAGAAACCCACCACTATCAGTCCAAACATCAGTGACTTCATGGTAATGGGTAATTGTTGCTCTAAGCCATTCACACTGGTATTGGTCGTCCATAGCGTAATACCATCGAGGAAGGAAAACAGCGCCGTATGGGTTTGAGTCCACAGACCAATCAAACTGGCTAAAAAGGCTAATAACAAGAGTGAACGCACTAGACCAAGGGATTGGCTCGAAATGGTTTCGAGATCGACTACGGGTTCTTCGTAGGTATCGAGTCCATCGACGGAAGGGTGATGTGTTTCGCCTTTTTCTCTTTGTGCTAAGCGCTCTGCACGTTTTGCCTTCGCGCGATCGAAGGCGATACGGCGGCGTTCGATTAACATCCATCGTTTGATCAATTGGTATAAGAGCAAGAAACCCAGACCCAGCACGATCGATAATTGCAGTTGTAACAGCATTTGGAAAGCGGTGAAGTAGTAACCCCTAAAGGCTAACACGGCGCTTAAAAGCGGCACAGAAATCAGCAAGGTCCAGAGCATTTTCTGAATGAGTTTTTTGTTTTTACCGTCTTTCTTGGCATCTGAGTTTTTACGGCTGAGGATTAAAATATCTTTGTATAACAAGAATAAAACGATACAGAAAATAATAAATGCGCCGCGGCCTATGCTATTACGCACCAGTGATGTGTCGAGCACTTCGGTAAAGCCCATCAGACCCAATAATGGGCTAGCAATCAGCACAAAGTGTCTGAGCCGTGATTGTCCCGCTTGGATGAGTTTTGAGGGGCGTTTGAAATGGCCCACGAGTACGCCTTTGTCGAGTGTCAGAATAAAGATAAAGCGATATAAGAGATACACTAAACCAATCGCCAGTATGCCCATACCCACAGCTTGCACAAAATTGCGATCGGAATGATAGAAAATCAATCCCGCCATGATCACTGGGAAAGGTTTTATCAACGCATAGCTGATACTGCAGGCGAGCGCTTTGAGAGTGTAAATGAATTTATCTTGGGTCACATTGCCCACATAAGTGGTGTAATGATTTAGCAAGCGATTGAATTTAGGCGTGATCAAGTCTTGTACGACTAAACACAGTACCAGCAATATGATCCACCAAGACCAATAATCGTTTTGTTCATCCCAGGCTTTTCCCAGTTCATCCCACTGTGCTTGTTGCACAAGCCAAACCGTGCTGCGCTCAAGATCCGTAAGCCATAACTTACTGATACTTGCAGCGTTAGGCACCCAGAATAAATGTTCGTTAAGGGTATTTTTTAGGGTGAGATTCTGTTGACTCAGTTGTTGGTAATTGACCTTCAGCTTGCCTAATTCACTCAAGTATTGGTCATAGCTTTGCATCAACTGCGAGATCAAACTCTGTTGCGAGTGTAAGAGCTTAATCTGCTGCTCATTGTATAAGCCGGGTTGTTCTAATTCTTGCTCATTGAGGGCTTGTTGCTGCTCTAAATGGTATCTGTCTAAGCGCGCATCGGCGATCAGCGTTTGCAGTTTTTCGTGATTCGGTGGTTTAGGCAGTGATTGCAACATCTGCAAAAAGCGCTCACCAAAGGCGGAGTTCATTTTGACCCAAGTGATCTGCTCTTGGATGTTTGCCAATTGTTTAGCTTGGGATTGATATTGGGTTTCTGCCTGTTCCTGCTGTTCGACCACATTATTGATCTGCAAAGTTAACGTTTGCAGCTTTTGGCCGTAAATCTGGTTAGTGTCGGCAATATTACGGGTGATAGGATCGATGACTTTTTCGGTATTAACTAAGTTTTTGGCTAGGGTGGCATCCGTTTGTTGCTGACGTTGTTTATTGATTGCCTTATTGATGGTTTCGATCAAGGCTTCTTGCTGCACCAGTTGTTGGCGGACTAGCTGTAATTGTAATTGCGTCAGTTCAATGCGTTTTTGGCTGCTGGCAAGTTCTGCTTCATCGGTGGCAAGGCTTTGTTCAAAGAAGAGTCGTTGAGTTTGCTGTAACTCTCCCGTAGGGGTATCTAGCGGGGCGAGTTCTGCTTTTTTGTTTTGGGCGACAGTTTGCCTCGCGCTGGCGATAACGGTAGGTAAGTCATTGTGACGTAGCAATAAATCGTTAACTTGTCGGCCAAGGGTGGATTCGCTTTCTTTAAGTTCAGACAAGCGAATATAGGCCATGGAAGCCTGCTGGCTGAGGTCAGTACCTTTTTCTAGTGATAAAGGCTTATAGGCGTCTTTCAGCGCTTGGTTAGTGCGCTTCTTATGTTGCTCAAAATCAATCTGCGCTTGTTGGAAACTGGCTGCGTTGGTGGCGAGTTTTTCTATGTTAATTTTTAGTTCGTTAATTTGTTCGTCAATGCTGAGATTTTGTTGCTGATCTTGCTTGTTCATGCCAAGACGTTTGTCCAATTGCAAAGGCGAATTGGCAAGTGCGGAAAATGTGAAAAAAGCAATAATGAACAATAAAATACGTGGCATATAGGCTAAAGACATTTAGGGGCGAAAGACGCTCCATATTAGCCAAATTGCGTTGAGATTGGTATGTTTCAGGCGTTCTTTTTTCGCCGCTGTGATTGGTGCGATTGATGGGTTTCGAAGATGGCGGTAGCGACTATGATAGTGCCACCAATTAGAGTGTTGAGATTGAGCTCTTCACCTAAAATGATCAGCGCTAACATGGCGCCATAAAAGGGTTGTAAGCAAGAGACTAGCCCAACCGTTTTGGCGCTGAGTTGCCTCAGCGCAGAAGTAAATAGCGCATGTGGCGCTGCGGTAAAGACGACGCCGAGTAAAATAATTAATCCCCACACTTCTAATGTGATACTGCCCAGTTCCGTTTGGTGCCACGGCATCAGGAACACCACCGCGACCAAAGTTTGATAGAACATGGCATGGGGGCCGCTGTACTGGGAAAAGTAGCGTTTGTGCAATAAGTTACGGGTGGTGAACAAGATGGCAGACACTATGCCGATGGCAATGCCCAGCGTAGTGTCGTTACCTAAATTTGCCTCAGGGATCAGTAATATCACCCCAATCAGCACTAATACACCGCTGATCATATCGTGTAATTTTATCTTATTACCTGTCAGCAACGGCTCGGCAATCACTGTCATCACCGGATAGGTGAAAAACGCAATCATGCCAATGGCGACCGACGATAATTGCATGGCCGCAAAATAAGTCACCCAATGCAGGCTGACGATAACCCCAAGCCCGATTGCGACTAGATAATCTTGTTTGCTTGCCAGCGTTAAACGTTTGCGGCTGAATTTGACTAGCAAACCTAACACTGTGGCTGCGACGATACAGCGTAGAAAGGTGATGTCGAGGGCACTGAGCGGGATTAATTTAGAAAACAAAGCTGTGCCGCCAAATAGCAGCACAGCCAGATGCAATTCAATTAATCCCGAAGGTTTAGCAGAACTCAAGAAAGCTTAATCCGCTTGCTTAACGTCTTTCAGGTTAGCGAAGGCTTGTCCCATACGAGTCACTGCTTCGGCTTCGACACCTTCAGCAAAGGTCGCGATAGCATCTTTAGCAAACAACATCACTACAGTACTGCCTAACTTGAAGCGACCCATTTCCTCACCTTTGTCTAAGGTGATGGCATCTGGGCCTTGGGTTGGATATTCCCAAGTGAAGACTTGCTTACCTGTCGGCGGCGTGACTGTGCCAGCCCATACAGTTTCAATACTGGCAACAATTGTTGCGCCAACCAATACCATGGCCAATGGACCTAATTCGGTTTCAAAAATCGCCACAACGCGTTCGTTACGGGCAAATAGACCGGGTACGTGTCTCGCCGTTAACGGATTCACCGAAAACAGTTCGCCAGGTACATAGGTCATTTTTGATAACGTGCCTTTAATCGGCATGTGGATACGGTGATAGTCTTTAGGCGCCAGATAGATAGTCGCAAAATCACCGCCTTCGAAGCGTTTAGCATCTTCGGCTTGATCGCCAAGCAAAGTTAACGATGAATAGTGATGACCCTTAGCTTGGAAGATGCGACCGTTTTTGATGGGGCCTAACTGACTTACCGCACCATCGACGGGATGTACCATGATATCGGCGTCCATGTCTAACGGACGAATACCGGGTTTAAGGGCGCGGGTAAAAAAGGCATTAAAGCTTTTATAGGCTTCAGGCTCACTCTGCGCCGCTTCGCTCATGTCGATTTTATATTGTTTGATAAACCACTTGATGGCGGCAGTGGTCAAGGTGCCAGCTTCGGCTGCAGCGAGTTTACCCACTAAACGAGATAACAAGTGTTTTGGCAGCATGTACTGCAGCGCTATTTTGACTTTATCCAATTTCAATTCCTTTTCTTACTGCTCAATCTTTGCTGAGACTGTTGTTATTTATCAATAAGTCGTTATTCATCAGTGGCCGCACGGAAATGGCGGGCATGACGTTGTTCATCTAAGCTGGCGATAATTTTATGGTAATTATTAAAGCGATCTGCGCTGATCTTACCTTGGCTCAGGGCTTCTTGCAGTGCACAGCCGGGATCGTCACCGTGTTTACAATCGCGGAATTTACATGCGCCAAGATACTCGCGAAACTCGATAAAGCACCAGCCGACACGTTGTGCAGGAAGATGCCATAGGGCGAATTCGCGCACGCCCGGAGAGTCAATCAAATCGCCGCCACTAGGCAAGTGCAACAGCTTAGCAGTGGTAGTAGTGTGTTGACCTAAACCTGAGTTATCGGAAACATCGCCGATAATAAGCTCTGCATCGGGTAGTAATGCATTGATGATCGATGATTTACCCACACCAGATTGGCCGGCAAACACGCTGACTTTATCTTTGAGTATGCCTTTGATGGTATCGATACCATCGCCAAGCTTGCTGCTGACCTTATAAACCGGATAGCCAATGTCTTTGTAGCGCTGTAGCGCTTCGTCGATTGCCTGCGCTTCATCGGGATTGAGCAAGTCAATTTTATTCAAAATGATGATAGGCGGAATATCGGTATCTTCAGCGGCCACTAAATAACGGTCGATGATCTGGGTGGTAAAGCTGGGTAATACCGAGGAGACAATCAAAATTTGGTCGATATTCGAGGCGATGATTTTCACGCCATCGTATAAATCTGGGCGTGTAAGTGATGAGCGACGTGGATGAACGGCTTCAACAATACCTGCGATGCCGCTATTGGCTTGGCTCTCAATGGCTAAGCGTACGATCACTTTATCGCCAGTCACTAAACTGGTGACGGCACGGCGAATATTACAGCGCACAATTTGGCCGCTTTCAGTTTCTATGTCGGCATGTTGGCCAAAACGTGAAATCACAGTACCGGGCTGTTCTTGCCCCAATGAACTATCCTGTAACTCTGGCGTATTTTTATCGCCACTATCACGATTGAGTCGCTTCTCGTGATTAGCGCGCATACGGCGTAATTGACCTTGGCTTAGGGGTTTCTTTTTACTCACTGATTCGTCTTCGTCAATTAGGTGATTTTTTGTGTTGGAAAAAAGCAGTATGATACACACTCTTGAATAAAAAAGCCTGAATTTAGGCTAACTGACACGATAAGGCTGATTTATGACGGCAGATGTAAATAATCTCATTTGGATCGATTTGGAAATGACAGGGTTAGAGCCCGACGTCGACAGGATCATTGAAATTGCCACTTTAGTGACAGATCAAGAACTCAATATTATCGGTCAAGGTCCGGTTATCGCGATTCATCAGTCAGATGATGTGCTGGCCGCTATGGATGATTGGAATCAAAAGCACCATGGTGAGTCTGGGTTGATTGACCGCGTTCGTGCTAGCCAAGAAACCGAAGCGCAAGCTGTGGCCAAGACGATTGCCTTCTTAGAACAGTATGTTCCTAAGGGCGCCTCTCCAATGTGTGGTAACAGCATTGGTCAAGATAGACGCTTTTTAAATCGTTATATGCGCGAGTTGGAAGATTATTTCCACTACCGCAACGTGGATGTCAGTACGATTAAGGAGCTAGTGAAGCGTTGGAGTCCAGAAACTATGGCGGGCTTTAAGAAGCAAAATACTCACCAAGCCCTGCAGGATATCCAAGAGTCGATTGCTGAATTGCAGTATTATCGCAGCAAAGTATTTAAAATTTGACCGATCAGTAGATAAATATGCAAGAAGGGGTTGCAGCCGCATGAATTTTTCATATAATGCGGCCTCAACTTTTTGATGCGAACAGAGATGTGCGGTCATTTAGATTGAATGCGACATTAGCTCAGTTGATAAAGGTTAAAGGCGATACCTTTGTTAATGTTGAAGGCAAATGTAGCAGCGATGCAAAAAGCGACATTAGCTCAGTTGATAAAGGTTGATAGACGATACCTTTATCAATGTTGAAGGCAAATGTAGCAGCGATACAAAAGGCGACATTAGCTCAGTTGGTAGAGCGATACCTTGCCAAGGTATAGGTCATCGGTTCGAACCCGATATGTCGCTCCAAATTAAAATTTAGTGATTTGCCAAATCATTAATACAGATTATGCGACATTAGCTCAGTTGGTAGAGCGATACCTTGCCAAGGTATAGGTCATCGGTTCGAACCCGATATGTCGCTCCAAATTAAAACTTAGTGATTTACCAAATCATTAATACAGATTATGCGACATTACATTAGCTCAGTTGATAAAGGTTGATAGACGATACCTTTTTGAATGTTGAAGGCTGATGTGACAGCGATAATTATGCGACATTAGCTCAGTTGGTAGAGCGATACCTTGCCAAGGTATAGGTCATCGGTTCGAACCCGATATGTCGCTCCAAATTGAAACTTAGTGATTTACCAAATCATTAACACAGATTATGCGACATTAGCTCAGTTGATAAAGGTTGATAAACGATACCTTTTTGAATGTTAAAGGCTGATGTGACAGCGATAATTATGCGACATTAGCTCAGTTGGTAGAGCGATACCTTGCCAAGGTATAGGTCATCGGTTCGAACCCGATATGTCGCTCCAATTTCCTAAATATTCCACTATCACATTACTCAATTGACATTAGCTCAGTTGTGATTTTTGATATGGCGATACCTTTGTGATTGTTAAATTAGTCAAGGTATAGGTCATAGATTCGAACCGCTCTTGATCAAAATCATGTCGCTCCAATTTCAATAAATCCCTCCAAAATTATTTTATCCAACATCATTTCAATCGTGTTGCTCATATTGCTATCACTTATAATGCTTAGCCGTTGACTAAGGCATAGATCATTGCTCGAACCTCTCCCTGTCAAAATCATTTCGCTGTACTTCCGTTAAACTCTTCAACAACTACTTTTTCACATCATTCCCTCAATTAGTTCGTCTATATTTGTCTTGATTCACTGCCATCTACCTCAAGCGCTCTATCTCAGATTCACCATGCACAACCAAAGACTTACGAATACCCTTTGGGCTAAGTGCGTTGAGATCTCTTTTGGCTTTTCTCTTTTATACAAAACAGTGTGATAGGATTTAGATGCGTGATCTATAGCGTGTTTCTTCAAGTTTTCCTAAATTAGATAGCTGCGTGAAAGTTAAATTATGACCTTGTTCAAATATTCGTAACGCTTTTACTCACATAATGGAATTAGACAAAATTAATAGCGCCAAGTAGTTGGCCTGACAATGGAGTGCATTATATGCGTATTCAACAATTACGTGATCTACTCGAGTATGTGGCAAATTGCCGCTTAGATATGGCGCAACTCTATGGCCGACTCAACAATCAAGCTGACTCGGCTCGTGTGAAAATGATGTTGGAGTATTTTGAATCACACCAAAAAACCATGGCAGAAAAACTGCGTGATTATATGGATGAAGCACCACATCGTATTCTTGATACTTGGTATAAAGACTTCACTTTTGAAGACTTTACTAAGCGTTGCCAAGATACTATGTTGCCCGCAAACATGAATGAAGATGATGTGCTCAACTTACATTTAGACCTAGAGAATCGTCTGATTGGTTTGTTAGAAAAAACAGTTAACTCGACCACGGCGGAAGATGCGCGCAATGCGTTAGCCAATTTGATCCGAGTAGAGAAAACTCAGCAGCAACGTTTAGTCCATAGTACGATTCGGATGGACGATATCTAAACCGTCATTTCTTCTCGATTCTCAAAGCCAGCCCAGTGCTGGCTTTGGTTTTTATGTCGACTTTGTATCGGCAACTTTTACTCTACTTTGCTCCATTTGGGCGGGTTTCTGCGCCTGAACTGATTTACGTCATAATTTCTCGCTGCTTTTTTTGCTACTTTCTTGATCTATTGGCTGATTTTTATTGGCTTGCTCAATTCTGCCAAGACTTCTATGGTGAGATTACTCATTGTGAAATGGAGTCATTGGTGTCTAAGGAGATCCTTCATGGCACAAGATCTATCGCAATTTCCCAAAGCTCTATACACCCAAACACAAGTTCGCGAAGCGGAACTGAGTGCAGTGTCTCAGGGAGTATCTAGTCTCTATGAATTGGTCGAGCGTGCTGGCGCGGCGGCTTTTGAGTGTTTAGCGAAACATAGCTCCAAAGTCTTACCTGTGTTAATCCTTGCCGGCAGCGGTAACAATGGTGCCGATGCTTTAGTGTGCGCTTGTTTAGCCCGTGCCAGTGGTATGGACGTTTCTGTGATGATGACGTCAGCGGCAGGTACACCTGAGTGTCAGCAAGCATTGACCCATTATCTTGCTGAAGGTGGAAAATTACTGCCGTTAGAGGTTGAACCTATTCTCGCTGCGAAAATCATAGTCGATGGTCTGTTAGGTACGGGTGTACGTGATGCTGTGCGCGACGATATGGCTAAATATATCCGTGCCATCAATGACAATTCGGCTTGGGTATTGAGCCTTGATTTACCCTCTGGAGTCATTGCTGATACAGGCGCCGTAGCAGGTGTTGCTGTGATGGCGGATATCACCTTATGTTTTGGTGGTGTAAAGCAAGGTGTGTTAACAGGTAAGGCGCGGCATTACAGTGGCGAGCTTGAATTTGCAGATTTAGGATTAACGCCTTTCTTTGCTGAAGCGAGCGCACAAAGAGTAGGAAGAGAGACTCTTAAGGACTATTTTGCCGCCCGAGCACGGGATAGCCATAAAGGCCAATCGGGAAAAGTCACTGTCATCGGCGGTGATATAGGCATGGCTGGGGCTGTGAGACTGGCAAGTGAGGCTTGCCTACGTGCAGGCGCGGGATTAGTCACTGTGATCAGTCGACCTGAGCATCAACTGACGGTGAATGTCTCCCGTCCTGAACTGATGTTTTGGGGTTGTGATTTAGTCGATATGGAAGTGTATCTGCGCCTTGGTTGGGCGCAGGTTATCGTGCTTGGCCCTGGTTTAGGTAAGCATGACTGGGGGTATAATTTGTTTAAAGCCGTGGGCTTGAGCGATAAGCCTTGTGTTTTAGATGCCGATGCATTGAATCTGCTCAGTAACGAACCAAGGCGCCAAACGAATTGGGTATTAACACCACATCCGGGTGAGGCGGCGCGTTTACTTGGTTGTACCGTGGTCGATATTGAACAGGACAGATTTGCCGCTGTTCGCGCTATACAGCAAAAGTACGGCGGTGTTGTATTACTAAAGGGCGCAGGAACGGTCATTTTTGATGGTCAGCAAATGGTAGTGGCACCAGTCGGTAACCCTGGGCTTGCCAGTGGTGGGTGTGGCGATGTGTTATCTGGTATTATAGGCGCGCTCATGGCTCAGGGAATGGATAATATGCAGGCAACTGTGCTTGGCGTAGTCGTACATGGTTGCGCTGCCGATCTTGCGGCAATACAGGGAGAACGGGGTATGTTAGCGAGCGATTTAATGCCTTTTATTCGCCAATTAGTGAATAGTGATTTACTCTAGGCGGAATGTGAGACTCAAGCGGGGCTGGACTTTGTTATGTGCCCTGTGCCTTTTTAGGATTGAGTCGCTTCTCCATCAATAATAGCAGTGATATAAGCGGATATGACAGAGTTAACTTTTTTCTTAGACAACGAAGACGACACTATTGCGGTTGGGCAAAAATTAGCCCGCCATGTCCAAGCGCCTTTGACTCTGTATCTTACGGGTGATTTAGGAGCCGGTAAAACGACGCTGAGTCGTGGCTTAATTCAGGGATTGGGCCATAAAGGTGCCGTTAAAAGCCCGACTTACACTTTAGTTGAACCTTATGAGTTAGAAGGTGTCGAAGTTTATCATTTTGATTTGTATCGTTTAAACGATCCAGAAGAACTCGAGTTTATGGGGATCCGTGATTACTTTACGGATAAAAGTCTGTGCATTGTTGAATGGCCAGATAAGGGAGAGGGTTTACTGCCCGCTGCCGATGTCCATATGCATTTAAGTTATCAACATAGTGGGCGAGAAATACGCATAGAGGCCTTGTCTGAGCCAGGTGAAAAGTTATTAAAAGCGATAAAATAAAAACTAAAATGATAAAAAATAACCCGTATTTTCAAATTATTATTCTTTCTTTATGTTCTTTTTTCTCTGTGGTGGCCCATGCTGCTAATCAGTTAGAAAGCGTACGTATTTGGGCCGCGCCTGAGTCAACTCGAATCGTGTTTGACTTGAGTGGAGTGCCTGATTACACCTATTTCTCTTTAGATGGCCCTAATCGTTTAGTGGTGGATTTAAAAAAGACCACTGCTAAAGTTGTGCTTAAAAATCTTGAAAATAACAGTAAGTTGGTTAAGGGCGTGCGGATCAGTAAGTCACCCACTAAAGGTGATTTGCGCTTAGTGATCGATCTCGTAAAGCCGTTGAATGCAAGCTTGTTTTCTTTGCCTGTTACTGCGCCCTATGGCAATCGTCTCGTGGTTGATTTAGAAGATAAAACGTTAACTACTGCAACGGCTATCGTGTCATCTACACCCGTCAAAACTGTCACCCAAGCGGCGCAATCATCCCGCGATATTGTCATTGCTATTGATGCGGGTCATGGTGGCGACGATCCTGGCTCCATTGGTCCTTCTGGTGTTTATGAAAAAAAGGTCGCCCTAGAAATCGCCAGACGTGTTTCCAGCAAAATCAATGACACGCCAGGCATGCGTGCTGTGATGATCCGTACTGGTGATTATTTTGTGAATTTAAATAAACGCTCTGAACTGGCGCGCAACAGTAAGGCAGATCTGCTGATTTCTATCCATGCGGATGCCTTTACCTCGCCCAATCCACGTGGCGCCTCCGTATGGGTGCTATCAATGCGTCGTGCTAATAGTGAAATTGGTCGTTGGTTAGAGCAAAAAGAGAAACACTCTGAGCTGCTGGGCGGCGCGGGTGAGATTATCCAAAACACGGATAATGAACAGTATTTGGCCATGACGCTGCTCGATATGTCAATGAACAGTTCGATGGCAATTGGCCATTCTGTTGCGGGGGATATTTTAAAAGATTTAGGTGGCGTGACTCAATTGCATAAAAGTCGCCCTGAGTCCGCGAGTTTAGCCGTGCTGAAGTCACCGGATATTCCTTCAATCTTGGTTGAAACGGGCTTTATTTCAAACCCTAAAGAAGAGCGTTTACTGTCGAGTAGTCGCCATCAAGAGAGCATTGCCAATGCTATTTATAAGGGTGTGAGCCGTTACTATCACAACAATCCGCCAGCGGATACTTTGCTTGCCCAAAGAAGGGGAGGAAGCTCTAGCAGTGCTAAGCCGGCCAAAACCACAGCAAAAGCATCAGCAGAAAGAACGTCAACTGAAAGAACGCCTACAGCCTATGTTGGTGATGCCGTATCGACAAAGGTTAAACATAAGGTCCGCCGCGGAGAATCTTTATCTGCAATCGCGCAACGTTACAGTGTGCCTATGTCCAGCATCAAACAAGCGAATGGAATGAAGTCCGATGTGGTGCAGTTAGGGCAAACGCTAGTCATACCCCAGAGTTAAATAGGAAAGCATGATGGGCATTCAGATCCTGCCTCCGCAATTAGCCAACCAAATTGCGGCGGGGGAAGTGGTTGAGAGACCCGCTTCCGTAGTCAAAGAATTGGTCGAGAATAGCCTCGACGCAGGAGCGAGCCGAGTCGATATTGAAATCGACAAAGGCGGTAGCAAGCTGATTAAAATTCGCGATAACGGCTCTGGCATACCTAAAGATGAACTCGCGCTAGCCTTATCGCGCCATGCGACCTCAAAGCTGCACACTTTAGACGATCTTGAAGCGATCCTTAGTTTTGGTTTCCGTGGTGAAGCGCTAGCCAGTATCAGCTCAGTCTCACGTTTAACTTTAACTTCACGCACGGCTGAGCAAACCGAAGCGTGGCAAGCCCATGCTGAAGGTGCCGACATGGCAGTTAAAGTGATGCCTGCCGCGCATCCAGTAGGTTCGACGATTGAAGTGGTGGATTTATTCTTTAATACACCGGCTCGCAGACGCTTTTTAAAGAGTGACAAAACCGAATTTACCCATATCGATGAATGGTTAAAGCGCATTGCATTAGTGCGCGGCGATATCCATTTCACGCTGATGCATAACGGCAAGACAGTACGTAATTATCGTCCCGCCATGAATGAAGCCCAGTATTTACAGCGTTTGACGCAAGTGTGTGGCCGTCCATTTGCCGAGCAAGCGCTTAAGATTGAATGCCAACACGATGACTTGCGTCTCAGTGGTTATTTGCAGTCACCTTGGTCACCGGTTATCAGCGATACCCATTACTTTTATGTCAATGGACGCCTTATCCGTGATCGCTTGGTCAATCATGCAGTGCGTCAAGCCTTTGCTCAAAAAGCAGAAATTGAACAACCCGGCTACGTGCTGATGTTGAATATCGATCCCCATCAAGTGGATGTTAACGTGCATCCTGCTAAGCATGAGGTGCGATTCCATCAGAGTCGCTATGTGCATGATTATATTCTGCAAGCATTGCAATCGGCGCTGGAAGAAGCAGGAGAGCTCAACTTCGTTGACTCTAGCTCTTTGGGTGAGGTTGAAGATGTGTTTGTGGATGCTCCAACAAGCGCAGCTGGAATAGCTGCCCCTTTTGCACTTGGCGCTGACTCAGCTCTAGTTAATGCGCAAACTGATACACTTGAGTCTGCTCAAGATTCAATAGCCCCTGCCGTTCAAGTAAAGTCTGTAGGCGCAGGACGAGAAGGCGCCTGTTTTGGCACTCAAACCAATGCTTTTGGTAGCATGACAACGCCAAGAGACAGCAGCCGTGGCAGTTATTCTGCAGGTGAATCTCGACAACGTACTGAATTACCGTCAAAGGCGGCAATAGCAAGTTATGGTGCTTTACTGCAAACCCCTTCTTACAGTGTAAAAGATCAAGATTATCAGTCTGTGTTACCTATGCCATCGATATTAGATGGGCAATATTGGGTGATGACGTCGGAAGATAAACTCAGTCTATTATCAATAAAATCAGTAGCATTGGCGACGCGATGCCAAGAGATTGAAGCTAAGCTAGCGACGGGGTTAATTGGTCAGCCTTTATTGATGCCAGTGTCTGTCGCGGCTGATGCGGATTGGCAGGCTGTGCTCACTGAACATGACACGCTGATCCGCCAATTAGGTTTAGAACTAACAATTCGTTACCAGCAGTTGATTATTAAAAAAGTGCCCCCATATATCAGAGAGAGCCAGTTAGCCAAAGTGATCCCTGAGTGGCTACAATCGCTACGTTTTGAAACACCTGCGCCGAGCGCATTGGCGTTTTGGTTGGCAAAACACAGTTTAACGGGATTCGTTTCGGCACCAGAAGTCTGGGCAGCATTTTCGCAGTTAGCTGAAGAGAAAAAACAGCTTATTGCCAACAAAGCGATATTCTTACCTTGGCAATCGTGGCTAGAAGAGCAAGCAAGTGAATAAAGAATTACAGCCTAAAGTGTTATTTTTGATGGGGCCAACGGCCTCAGGTAAGACAGCTTTAGCATTAGAATTGGCGGAAAAACATAACTGTGAAATCATTTCGGTCGATTCGGCATTAATTTATCGTGGTATGGACATTGGCAGTGCCAAGCCTTCAGCAGACGAACTGGCTCGCGGGCCGCACAGATTAATTGATATTCGTGATCCCAGTGAAAGCTATTCGGCAGCCGACTTTAGAGCCGATGCAATAGCCCAGATAGAAGAGATTGTCAGCATGGGGAAAACGCCAGTATTAGTTGGCGGAACCATGATGTATTTCAAAGCGTTACTCGAAGGTTTGTCACCTTTGCCGAGTGCGGACGAGGCCATTAGGGCCGAGATCCAAGCGGAGGCGGATGAAAAGGGATGGGAAGCACTGCATGACCAATTAAGGGAGATAGATCCCGTGTCGGCAGAAAGAATTCATCCTAATGATCCACAAAGACTTTCAAGAGCGCTGGAAGTCTATAGAATAAGCGGCAAGAGCATGACTGAGTTGACTCAGACCAAGTCAGCCCCCTTGTCCTATGACGTAGTGCAGTTTGCTATTGCACCGCGCGAGCGCAAAGTGTTACATGACTTAATAGCGCAACGTTTTGCGCTTATGCTCAAACAGGGCTTTATTGAGGAAGTCACAGAGCTAAAAGCCCGTGGAGACTTGCATTTAGACTTGCCTTCAATGCGTTGTGTCGGTTATCGACAGTGCTGGCAATACCTAGATGGTGAGTTTGACTATGATACTATGGTCGAAAAAGCGGTTGCTGCTACTAGGCAATTGGCTAAGCGTCAATTAACATGGTTGCGGAGTTGGCCAGAGTTGAATTGGCTTGAAAGTGGTGCTGAGGGGAATTTAGTTATACTTATGCGTCAATGCCGCTAGCTTATTAGCCCTTGCTGTATAATACTAAAACTAAACAAAAAACTATCACTGATATCGATTTATTTTATATAAATTAAAAAAGGAAATAATAAAATGGCTAAGGGGCAATCTTTACAAGACCCATTTTTGAACGCATTGCGTCGCGAGCGCGTTCCTGTATCAATTTACTTGGTTAACGGCATTAAACTCCAAGGACAGGTAGAGTCGTTTGATCAATTTGTCATTCTGTTGAAAAATACAGTGAGCCAAATGGTTTATAAACACGCTATTTCTACTGTCGTGCCAGCACGCCCATTCAACGTTACTGGTCACCAAAATGCCCAAGGCGGATATGGTGCTCAAGATGATGCGCCTAGTGGCGAATAAGTATTATCTGAGGAGTTTGCTTCTTGTTTGATCGTTATGAGGCGGGAGAAACTGCGGTTCTTGTCCATATCGACTTTTCCGATGAGGAACGCCGAGAAGATTTAGTCGAGCTGCAGCTATTAGTAGAATCAGCTGGGGCAAGATCAGTCGGGGTGATTACTGGAAGTCGACGTTCACCGGATCGCAAATTTTTTGTGGGTTCTGGTAAAGCCGAAGAGTTAGCTGCATTAGTGGCGGCGACTGAAGCCAATGTGGTGATTTTTAATCATGCATTGAGTCCAGCCCAAGAGCGTAATCTTGAGCAAGTGTGTCAGTGTCGTGTGCTCGACCGTACGACACTTATTCTCGATATTTTTGCCCAAAGAGCGCGAACTCACGAAGGTAAGTTACAGGTGGAGCTAGCGCAATTGCGCCATATGTCGACTCGCCTGATCCGTGGTTGGACGCATCTTGAAAGGCAAAAGGGCGGTATTGGTTTACGTGGTCCAGGGGAAACCCAGCTCGAAACAGATAGACGTTTGCTCAGAGGACGGATTAAAAATATCAACAAACGCTTAGAGCGAGTTGATAAGCAACGTGAACAGAGTCGACGTGCACGTAAGCGTAGTGATTTGTCGACAGTTTCATTAGTCGGCTACACAAACGCGGGTAAATCAACGCTGTTTAATGCCCTAACATCATCTGATGTTTATGCTGCAGATCAGCTATTTGCCACACTCGATCCTACGCTAAGAAAGTTAGATTTACCTGATGGTGCCGTGATATTAGCGGATACTGTAGGGTTCATTCGTCATTTGCCCCATGATCTCGTTGCTGCATTTAAGGCAACCTTACAAGAGACAAGGCAAGCTGAGTTATTACTACACATAGTTGATTGTGCAGATGAAAACATGGCGGATAATTTTGATCAGGTTCAATCTGTACTGAAAGACATCCAAGCCGATGAAGTCATGCAACTCGTGGTCTGTAACAAAATCGATTTACTCGAAGATGTGACGCCAAGAATTGAATATAACGACATAGGCAAACCCGTTCGAGTTTGGGTGTCAGCACAGAAGCGTTTAGGATTTGATTTGCTATTGAAAGCCATCACTGAGCTTATTGGTGAGGTGATTAAAGAGCTAACACTTAGAATTCCGGCAACTGCTGGACATTATCTTGGCCAGTTTTATCGACTGGATGCGATACAGCAGAAAGAGTACGACGATCTGGGGAACTGTATTTTGTCTGTTCGTTTATCGGACGCCGATTGGCGCCGATTAACAAAACAGAGTCAGGGTGAGTTAGAAACCTTCATCTTCGAAGATTCGATAGATGAAGCTGTTTGTTAATAATCTAATTTATTTCATCCACTTATGGAGTGCTAAATGGCTTGGAACGAGCCCGGTAACAAGGGTAATGATCCTTGGGGAAATAAAGGTGGTAACGACAAAGGACCACCGGACCTTGACGAGGTTTTTCGTAATCTTTCAAAGCGCTTTGGCGGCAAAGGAAATGGCTCAGGCCAGTCTTTTAGTTCGTTTAGCCTAATCATCATTCTTGCTGTTGCTGTAGTTGTTTGGGGACTTTCGGGTTTTTATACAATTAAAGAAGCTGAGCGTGGTGTGGCACTGCGATTTGGTAAACACGCTGGCGAAATTGGCCCTGGACTTCATTGGAAAGCCACATTTATCGACCAAATTTATCCCGTCGACATTCAATCGGTTCGCTCTATTCCTGCGTCTGGTAGCATGCTGACATCCGATGAAAACGTCGTGAAAGTTGAGCTTGATGTTCAGTATCGTATTTTAGATGCTTACTCATATCTATTTAGTGCCGTCGATGCGAACGCCAGTTTGCGTGAAGCGACTGACAGTGCACTGCGTTATGTCATTGGACATAACAAGATGGATGATATTCTGACTACGGGCCGTGATGCTATTCGTCGCGATACGTGGAAAGAGTTAGAGCGCATTCTTGAACCGTACAAATTGGGTCTTGCTGTTGTTGACGTTAACTTCTTACCGGCACGTCCGCCAGAAGAAGTGAAAGACGCCTTCGATGATGCGATTTCTGCCCAAGAAGATGAACAACGTTTTATTCGTGAAGCTGAAGCTTATGCCCGTGAAATTGAACCAAAAGCTCGTGGTGAAGTTGAACGTATGGCGCAACAAGCGAATGCTTACAAAGAGCGTGAAGTCTTAGAAGCTCGCGGTAAAGTGGCTCGTTTTGAGTTGTTATTACCAGAGTATCAAGCTGCGCCTGAAGTGACTCGTAAGCGTTTGTATCTTGATACAATGCAGCAAGTGATGACAGATACGAATAAAGTGCTGATTGATGCTAAGAACAACGGCAACTTAATGTACCTACCGCTAGATAAGTTAATTCAGCAGAAGCCTGCGACAAATGAGCTGGAAGCTAAGCCACAGCAAAATGTTAATTCTTCATCTGTATCAACGACTCGCGCGAATGAGCCTTTGAGTGGACGTCCATCCCGCGATGATCGTACTCGCCAAGGGAGGGAGTAATCCATGGGTAGATTAAGCGTTATTCTTATCGCCGTGCTCTTAGGTATTGGTTTGTCATCTTTAATGGTGGTGAATGAAGGCGAGCGCGCTATTGTGGCGCGTTTCGGTGAAATTTTAAAAGACGACGTTGACGGTAAGCAAGTCACCCGCGTCTACGGCCCAGGCCTGCACATGAAAGTGCCTGTGATCGATAAAGTAAAATTACTCGATGCCCGTATTCAGACACTCGATGGTGCAGCTGATCGTTTTGTGACTTCAGAGAAGAAAGACCTTATGGTCGATTCCTATGTGAAGTGGCGCATTATGGATTTCGAAAAATATTACCTGTCTACAAACGGTGGTATTAAGTCGAATGCAGAATCGCTATTACAACGTAAGATCAACAACGATTTACGCACAGAGTTTGGTCGTCGCACTATCAGAGAGATTGTTTCTGGTAAGCGTGATGAACTGCAAAATGATGCGTTATCCAATGCCTCAGAAAGTGCAAAAGACTTAGGTATTGAAGTTGTTGATGTGCGTGTAAAGCAAATCAATCTTCCGGCTAACGTCAGTAACAGTATTTACCAGCGTATGCGTGCAGAGCGTCAAGCTGTGGCAAAAGAGCATAGAGCGCAAGGTAAAGAACAGTCTGAAATTATTCGTGCAACGATAGATGCCAATGTGACGGTGAAGATTGCCGAAGCTGAACGTAAAGCCTTAACCATTCGAGGTGAAGGGGATGCGTTAGCAGCGAAGATATATTCTGATGCTTACAACAAAGATGCTGAGTTCTTCGGTTTTGTTCGTAGCTTAGAGGCTTATCGAGCCAGCTTCTCAGGTAAGTCCGATATTATGGTGTTAGAGCCTGATAGCGAGTTCTTCAAGTATATGAAGAGCACTGCACCTAAGAAGTAATGCATTAAAAGTATTGATTTAATAGGTCCTGTTACTCAGGGCCTATTTTTTTATCTGGCGATTGTTAACTTAGTTTGAAAAGTCTGGGCTAATTTATATTAGCGATGCATGCTTTATGCCGATATCACAGACAAGAAGCTTAAAATATGATCCAAATGAATTAAAATGGGTTAATAGTTGGGTCTTTTTTAGGCTTTTTTTAAAAAACACGCAATCTCCCTAACTTACTTGCGTGTTTTCACTATGATCTGCTTCTAATTTTTAGCTATAATGAGCCCCGCTTCAAACTTCGATTTTTGACCCTAGTGATGACTAAGGGCTGAAAGTCTTTGAAATATAAAAATTCCAACACCCTCTGGGAGATAAGTGGATGAGCAATGCGCCAGTCGATACCGGACGTCGCAGATTCCTGACAGCCGCAACCGCCGTAGTAGGTGGTGCTGGTGCCGTCGCTGTAGCGGTTCCTTTCATCAAGTCATGGAATCCGAGTGCCAAAGCGAAAGCTGCAGGTGCACCGGTCGAAGTAAATATCAGTAAAGTAGAGCCAGGTCAGCTGATCCGTGTTGAGTGGCGTGGAAAACCTGTATGGGTTGTCCGTCGCACAGATGCTGTGATCAATGAACTGCCAACACATGATGATAAGTTAAGAGATCCTGCTTCTGCTGAGATGCAGCAGCCTGATTATGCAACAAATCCTTTGCGCTCAATTAAGCCAGAGTATTTTATTGCTGTCGGTATTTGTACCCACCTCGGATGTTCACCTACTTATTTGCCAGATTCATTTGGTGAGCAAGTTGAAGGTGTCACTTCTGGTTTCTTCTGTCCATGTCATGGCTCTAAGTTCGATATGGCTGGTCGCGTTTTCCAAGGCGTACCTGCTCCATTGAACCTAGTTATCCCTCCACATCAATACGTTGATGATGGCACCGTGATTATCGGTGTAGATAAAGGAGTGGCGTAATGGTTAAGAATTTAATTAATTGGATTGATGCGCGTATCCCAATGACGGCGACTTATAACCGTCACGTGGGCCAATACGCTACGCCAACTAACTTTAACTTTTGGTATTTTTTCGGTTCGCTAGCGATGTTGGTATTGGTTAACCAATTACTGACAGGTATCTGGTTGACGATGAACTATGTACCAACAGCAGAAGGCGCATTTGCCTCTGTTGAATACATAATGCGTGATGTTGAATACGGTTGGTTGCTGCGTTATATGCACTCAACGGGTGCATCAGCCTTCTTCGTTGTGATCTATCTGCACATGTTCCGTGGTTTAATTTACGGTTCATATCAGAAACCTAGAGAACTACTGTGGCTGTTCGGTATGTTAATTTTCCTCGTGTTGATGGCCGAAGCCTTTATGGGTTATTTGCTGCCATGGGGTCAAATGTCATATTGGGGTGCGCAGGTAATTATCTCTCTGTTCGGTGCGATTCCAGTTATTGGTGACGACTTAACCCTATGGATCCGTGGTGACTACGTGATCTCTGGCGCAACGCTGAACCGTTTCTTTGCGCTGCACGTGATTGCACTGCCGTTAGTATTAGTCGTACTCGTGTTTTTACACTTAATTGCGCTGCATGAAGTGGGTTCTAACAACCCTGACGGTATCGAAATCAAGAAGAACAAAGACGAAAATGGCTGGCCAGTTGACGGTATTCCATTCCACCCATATTACACTGTAAAAGACATCATGGGCGTCGCGGGCTTCCTGATAGTGTTCTGCTATGTGTTGTTCTTTATTCCTGAAGGCGGTGGTTACTTCCTTGAAAAGCCAAACTTTGAAGCGGCTAACTCGATGAAGACTCCTGAACACATTGCACCCGTTTGGTACTTCACTCCTTTTTACGCCATTTTACGTGCAGTGCCTGATAAATTGGGTGGCGTGATAATGATGGGTCTGTCGATTGCAGTACTATTCGTATTGCCTTGGTTAGATCGCTGTAAAGTGAAGTCAGTTCGCTACCGTAGTACGCTACATAAGCTGAATATTGCTCAATTTGCTATATCTTTCATAGTATTGGGTTATTTAGGGGTAGTGCCTGCCACGCCGACGCTGACGATAGTTGCACAGGTGTTTACTTTCACTTACTTTGGTTTCTTTGTGGCGCTGTGGGTATACAGCAAGAATGAAAAAACTAAACCTGTTCCAGCGAGGTTGACACACTAATGAAAAAATTATTGATTGCATTAGTTACCTTGTTGCCGACGTTGGCTATGGCCGCGAGCGGACATAAAATTCATTTAGAAGATGCCAATGTTGATCTGCATGATAAAGCTTCTTTAGAGCGTGGTGTGGACCTGTTCCAACATTACTGTTCTGGTTGCCACAGCACTCAGTATCAACGTTATGAACGTGTAGCGACCGATATCGGTATCTCTGCGGATGATATGCGTAATAAGTATATGTTCACCGATGCTAAAATTGGTGAGTTGATGCAAAACGCTATTCCACCTAAAGATGCTGCTAAATGGTTTGGTGCTACACCGCCAGACTTAACTTTAATTGCTCGTGTGCGTGGTGAAGATTGGGTTTATTCCTATCTGAAAGGCTTCTATAAAGATCCAAGTCGCCCATTTGGTGTGAATAACACAGTATTCCCATCTGTTGGTATGCCACATGTACTCGAAGAGTTACAAGGCACACCAGTTAAACAAGAAGATGGCACTATTGTGGTGACTGGCGGTAAATTGAATGCGGAAGAATACGACCAAGCAGTACGTGATATCACAGGCTTCTTAGTTTATTCGGCTGAACCTGTTAAGCTAGAGCGTCAAGCTATGGGCTGGTGGGTACTCGGATTCCTATTTATATTCTTTATTGTGGCCTACCTCTTGAAGAAAGAGTATTGGAAAGATGTACACTAGGCACCAATAACGGGTAAAATGTAATATCCGCATAGTGTAAACGGGGGGCTTTGCCCCTCGTTTACTTTTGTTTTATTTCGATTCTGGAGGGTATCAATGGCTGTTGCTGCCAACAAACGCTCTATCATGACACTGTTTTCAGGTGCTGATGATCTGTATAGCCATCAAGTACGTATCGTGTTAGCTGAGAAAGGGGTTACTGTTGATGTTTTACAGGTCGACCCTAACGAAATGCCTGAGGATTTGCTCGAAGTAAATCCATATAACTCAGTGCCAACTTTGGTAGACCGTGAACTCGTTTTATATGAATCACGCATTATCATGGAATATTTGGATGAGCGTTTTCCTCATCCGCCTTTGATGCCAGTTTATCCAGTGTCTCGCGGCCAAAGCCGTTTGATGATGCATCGCATCGATACTGACTGGTATTCGCTCGTTGACCGTATCCGTAAAGGTGATCGTGTTGAAGCGGCTCGTAAAGAGTTGACTGAAAGCCTGATCGCAATTGCGCCTATCTTCGGTGAAGTGCCTTACTTCATGAGCGAAGAATTTGGTCTAGCGGATTGCTACCTTGGCCCATTGTTGTGGCGCTTACCTGTATTAGGTATTGAGCTAGATAGCCGTGTAGCTAAAGATATCAAAGCGTATATGACACGTATTTTTGAGCGTGAATCGTTTAAAGCTTCTTTAACTGAAGCCGAACGCGAAATGCGCATGGGTATGTAATGAAACCTTTGACTCCAAATCGTCCTTATTTACTAAGGGCTTACTATGATTGGTTGATGGACAACCAATTGACTCCTCACGTTGTGGTTGATGCCTTTGTTGAAGGCACTCAAGTACCGCAGCAATACGTGAAGGATGGCCAGATAGTGTTAAATATCGCTGCTGGCGCAGTGGGCAATTTGCAAATTAGCAATGAGTGTGTGGAGTTCAATGCGCGTTTTGGTGGTGTTCCTCAGCAGGTGATGTTGCCAATGGCGTCGATTGTCGCTATTTATGCCCGCGAAAACGGTGCTGGCACTGTCTTCGATATCGAAGATGCTTACCTGATGGACGATGAAGTCGATTCATCTTTATCCGTTGTTGAAACAACAGATAAAGCGTTTGAACCGACAGATGAGCCCCCTAAGCGTCGCAGTCATTTAACTGTGGTTAAATAACTGTGGTGAAATGCCCAAGTCGTTTAAAAACTAAGCCAGTCTAATGACTGGCTTTTTTGTCGCTGTATTTTATCGCCGTAATTGGTTAAACCTTAAGTACAAGGTGTGATAGCATTTGCGCCCGCATTCATCCGTTAGATATGCGTTACCTTTACCCATTTAGACCAATGGATCTTGTATGTTGCTAATGATCGATAATTACGACTCTTTCACCTTTAACTTAGTGCAGTATTTTCAGCAGCTAGGGCAAGAGATAGTGGTTAAACGTAATGATGGAATTAGCCTAGCCGACATTGAGGCGCTTGCGCCTAGTCATCTGGTGATTTCGCCCGGACCTTGCACACCTAATGAGGCGGGGATCTCCCTCGCGGCGATTGAACATTTTGCTGCGCGCATGCCAATCTTAGGTGTCTGTTTGGGACATCAGGCGATGGCACAGGTTTTCGGTGCCAATGTAGTGCGTGCCGAACGGGTAATGCATGGCAAGGTCAGTGCAATTACGCACACTGGACAGCGGTTATTTAAGGGATTAAATCAGCCTTTAACCGTGACACGTTATCACTCGTTACTGGTTGATGCTGTGCCTGAAGGTTTTGTACTCGATGCTTGGTTTGACGATGCAATTCACGGCCGAGAAATCATGGCCATGAGCCATCAAGACTTACCGCTTTATGGGGTGCAATTTCATCCCGAATCAATTCTCACCGAGCAAGGTCTCGAACTGTTAGCCAATTTTTTAGCGCAACCGGCTGTGCCTGTATAATTTCCTCGCCTTAAAAACTCTCCACATTATCAATTTCTGTTACAAGATTTATCCTTCTTTTAAGCAAGTTTAGCGATTAACTATGCTATAACTGCCGCAAAACTACGCGAATAGGCGAAACCAGCAGATAAGTAGACTGGGTTATTTAGCCATTGCGATAACAATAAAAGGAAGGATAAATGAGAAGCGTAATGCGAAATTTGGGTTTTAGTGCGTTAGCGGTTGCCGTATTGGCTGGGTGCGCAGCGACATCGACTGAAACTGCAACTCCCGTAATAGCTCCGCCAGCATTCCAAGTTCCCTTAGCCCAACCGCCACAAGTTTCACAGGCGCTTACGCTTAATCAAATTATGGCAAATCCTGATTGGATGGGGATCTTTGCCAAAGAGGCTTACTGGAGCGACGATAGCCAAAGCGTGCTGTTTGCCCGCCAAGCGAGTGCTTCACCTCTGCGTAGCTATTATCAGCAAGGCATCAATGACAGTCGCGCCGTCGAGCTAGCTCTCGATAAGTTACATGCGGCAGATCAGCAGTTTGGTGTGTTTGACCGCACTAAGTCCTACAAGGCTTACCTATATCAAGGCAACATTTTTGTTAAGCAATTAAGCACGGGTAAAATTAGCCAATTGACTCGCCAGCGTAGCGCCATTGATGGTGTGCGTTATCTCAATAATGGCGATATTGCCTATTGGCAGGGCGACAATGTTTTCCAAATTCATCAAGATTCAGGCTTAGTCGAGCAACTTGCTGAAATTAAAATGGCGAAAGCACCAGAAGCGGTAAAAGAGCCGACGTCTTATATTGCAAAACAACAGCACAGATTGATTAAGTATGTGGCGCTGCAGCAAGAAAATGCTAAAGCTAAAGCGCAGTACCAAGATGAATTACAAAAAAACGATCCGACGCTCGCCGCCAGCACTTGGTATTTAGGCGATAGCGAAGTGGTGTCAGAGCTGAGTTTATCACCCGATGGCCGCTATATTTTAGTCGCGCTTACAGATAAAAATTACACAGGTAGCAGCGAACACGACATCATGCCTAATTACTTAGGTAGTGAAGGTTATATCGACCCAGTGCCAGTGCGCGCGCGCGTGGCTGAAGATACGCCACCAGGGCAACGTTTTGTGGTGCTTGATTTAAACCAACATAAAAAAGTCGATATCACAATCGAGGGCCTTACTGGTTTTGATGAAGATGTGCTAGCCAAAGTGAAAGCTGAAAATGCTAAAGCGAAAGGCGAAACTTATCAAAGCACTAAATCGCCACGTAAAATTCAGTTGATGCAGGATTGGGGCTGGACTCAGAGTGCGATTCAATGGCATGAGTCGGAAAATAAATTAGCCCTGATGCTAGAAGCAACTGATAACAAAGATCGCTGGATCGCTAGTGTCGATCTTGCTAAGGGTAAATTTATTACCGAACATCGTTTACATGATGATGCATGGGTGAATTACGACTACAACCAATTCGGTTGGTTACCGGATACGGATACCTTGTATTACTTGTCAGAAGAGTCCGGTTATTCGCAGCTTTATATTAAAGCTCAAGGCGAAAAGCCGCGTGCGTTAACCCAAGGCAAGTTTGTGGTGAGTGATATTACGCTGTCACCGGATGCCAATTACATCTATTACAAAGCGAACCAGAGTCACCCCGGTATTTATAATGTTCACCGCGTGAATCTTGCCACAGGTAAAAATGAGCAACTAACTCAGTGGGATGGAAACTTAGATTACAGCTTAAGCCCCGATGGCACTCAGCTATTACTCAATGCTTCACGCCGTACTCAGCCAAATGAGCTTTATGTTCAACCCATTGGCGGCGAGTTAAAGCAGCTGACGTCTTATACCAGTGATGCCTTCAAAAATTACCCATGGCAAGCGCCAGAAGTGGTAGCTGTACCTTCAAATCATGGTGCTGGCAATGTGTACGCTCGAGTTTATCTGCCGCAAGGCTATGATAAGTCCCGCGCTGAGAAATACCCTGCGGTGATTTTCAACCACGGCGCAGGTTATCTGCAAAATGCTGACTATGGCTTTAGCGGTTATTTTCGCGAGTTTATGTTCCACAACCTGCTGACTCAACAAGGTTATGTTGTGATGGACATGGATTACCGTGGCTCTAAAGGTTACGGCCGAGATTGGCGCACCGCTATTTATCGCAATATGGGTCATCCAGAAGTGGAAGACTTAAAGGATGGCGTGACGTGGATGGCGACTCATACCCATGTCGATACTAAGCGTGTCGGGACTTATGGTGGCTCTTACGGTGGGTTCTTAACCTTCATGTCTTTGTTTACCGCGCCAGACTTGTTCCAAGCTGGAGCGGCATTGCGTCCTGTGGCGGACTGGGCACATTATAATGCGCCTTATACCTCAAATATCTTAAATACGCCTGATGTCGATCCTATCGCCTATGAGCGCAGCTCTCCTATTGAGAATGCCCAAGGATTAACTAAACCACTGCTTATCATGAGTGGCGTAATGGACGACAACGTTTTCTTCCAAGACAGTGTGCGTATGGTACAGCGCCTCATTGAACTGGAAAAACCAACCTTTGAAATGGCGATTTATCCTGTTGAGCCCCATGGTTTCCGTCAACCTTCTAGCTGGTTAGATGAATACCGCCGCATCTATAAGTTATTTGAACAAGAACTCAAATAATTCAGTTCGATTTCTGTTAAAGGTCTCCTAGTCGAGGCCTTTTTATTGGGTAACTGACTAGGAAATATCCGATATAACTCTTTGTTTGCGTTCTGCGACTTTGCATTATTGCTAAGATTAAGTGTATGTGCTGAAATTGTAATGATTTTGAGAGTTTGATTGTGTTGACGTCACTCGGGCATTAGCGATATAGGAAAGATTTATAGTGGCGATTTCGGTTGCGGGCGGTGTAAGACCCGGCAAAATTATAGAGATAGAACATAGACTCTATCAACAATTGATCCTCGGAAAGCAAAAAGCGAGCCCGACTCTTTTGGATGAACTCGACCTTGAATTAGAGGCCGATGCAAATAAGTTAGATGTTGAACGCGAAGCGATTTTGGTGCGTTTGATGAAACAAATTAAAGCTAAAGAAGTGTTTGAAGCCGTATCGAGCCAGTTGCATGAAACTGTCATTAACGCCATCGAGCATCAACTCGCGTCCCCTGAATCTGTTCTGGCTAAGTCAGACATCAATGAGTCGCAAATCCTCTTGCTGGAATTATTGCTGGCAAAAAATCTCGATGCAACGCGATTAAGACCACTGATCAGTAACTTAAGTTGGTTGTGCCGCGACTTAACTAACATGGTCAACAGCCCATCTTTTCGCGCTCGCCGGTCTCAGAGCTCAGATGTGCGGGTCACTGATATCAAATTAGTGATGAATTACATCGGTATCGAAAACCTTCGCACTATTATCCCTTACTTTTGTTTGCGAAATTGGCTTCCTAGTGGCAATGCTAAGTTGTTATGGACTACCCGTAAATTATGGCGCTACAGCATAGTCAGTGGCATAGCGGCAAATGCTTTAGCTCAGCTTCATAATACTGACTCAGCCTTGGTTTATAGTAGTGCCTTACTTAATCAGTTAGGCACATCCGTTGTATTGAGTTTAAGTGCCCGTTTATTCGACCAAACATGGGGATCTTGGATAAGAGAAGCCAGTAGCAGCCGTGATAAGGAAGTGTATGATGCGGTGATTGCCACTGAGTTTCCTGCTAAGGCCGTGTTTGAACAAGTGTTAAGCCATGGCCTCAAACTTAATTGGCAATTATTAGAGTTACTTAAGTTTGAAGCGAGTCCCTTAACTCGGTTGTTAAAGGAGTTAGACCAAACCTTAAGTTATCGAGAATTGTCGCCTCAGTCGGCATTAGTCGCGCGGGCAAACTGTTATGCTAAGGTGGTATTACTCGAAGAAATGCGTCAAATCGATCCCCAAGAAAAGCGCTTAATGTTTGATTATTATGAGTTAACTGAGCAAGAAGTACTGCGCTTAAAAGCACAAAACTATAGGAAGTTAGATCTGCTGTAATCCTCGGTCTGCTACGTAGCGCCATGATTGCGGCGTTTAAGTAGAGGAAGGGATATGCCAAGCTGGCAAGCATCTGTACTAAATACCATTTTATCCTATGTCGCTAGGCCATCCATCAGTCGTGGACAGGCCAAAATGCCCTTAGCGCAAGTGCGTGAAAAGTTGCTTGAGCTTGATAGACGTTGGATCCCTTGGCCGGATAAGTTAGTCAGCGCTACCATCCCCTTACAACACTCAAACTTGTTACATTATGTGCTTCTCAACGAACCTCCTCGCCTTGGAAGTCTGTTTTATATCCGTGGTGGAGGCTTCTGTTTTAAAACGCCCCATGCCCATGCAAGACTGGTCGCAGATATCTGCCAGCGTTGTCAATTAGATGCTTATATTCCTGATTATCGTCTCGCTCCTGAGCATCCTTTCCCCGCGCCATTTGATGATGTGCTTGAAGCCTATAGGCGGTTAGTTGAGCTGAAAGGCACGGAGAATTTGATCCTCATGGGTGACTCGGCGGGCGGCAATTTAGCCCTGAGCTTGTTGCTGGAATTAAAGCGTTTAGGCCTGCCTTTACCGACCGCCTGTATCTTGCTATCGCCCGCGTTAGACTTAGCTCTTACGGGGGATACTGAGTTGATACTCGCAGCCGACGATCCCTTCTTCACCATAGAGGCATTGCTGCGCTTACGTGGCGCTTATCTTGCGGGTGCCGATCCTATGTCGGCAAAAGTTTCCCCCTTACAGGGAAACTTGGCAGACCTGCCGCCTATCTTAGTGATTGCGGGTACGCGGGAGTTATTATTACAGGATTCTGAACGTTTAGTCGCCCAAATAAAAGCCTGTGGTGGTGAGATAACAGGCTGCTTTTACCCTAACATGCCCCATGTGTTTCCTCTGTTCAATTTATTACCCGAAGCCCTTGAAGTGAGGTCGAAAATTGGCCATTTTGTGCTTTCACACTTGATTCGTTAAAATGGTGTAGTTATTCACATTCAGTGAATAGCTAGCAAAATGAGGGGTAAATAACTTTTTTTCTGACTAATTATGCTACAAGCCACGGGCTTAACCGCTTGTATAGTTCTTAAACTGCAATCTTTATGCACTTTGGGTGGAAGTGCGTGGATTGATGTTTGTGAAAAACTGGTATTTTGATCACATTTTCGCTAATAATGGTTATTAATAGACACAAGCAATCCCAGTATCACTAACTCTAGATAAAGATACCTATGGGACTCTGACGGTGCAAGGCGCCGTTAAACAAACACAAAGGACGAAGAAGAATGAGCGTTGATATGAAGTTGGACCGTGCCCAGTTTGACGCAGTGATGGTGCCTAATTATGCGCCTGCTGCCGTGATTCCTGTTCGTGGCGAAGGAAGCCGAGTTTGGGACCAAGAGGGTAACGAGTTTATCGATTTTGCTGGCGGTATTGCGGTAAATTGCTTAGGTCACTGTCATCCAGCCCTTGTGAATGCCCTTAAGACACAAGGTGAAAAATTATGGCATCTGTCAAACGTAATGACGAATGAGCCTGCCTTGGCATTAGCGACTAAATTAGTTAATAGCACGTTTGCCGACAAAGTGTATTTTGCCAACTCTGGCGCCGAAGCCAACGAAGCCGCATTAAAACTTGCCCGTCGTTATGCCTTAGAAAAACATGGCGTTGAGAAAGATGAAATCATAGCGTTCGATAAAGCTTTCCACGGCCGTACATTCTTCACCGTTAGCGTTGGTGGACAAGCTGCCTATTCCGATGGTTTTGGTCCTAAGCCGCAGAGTATTACTCACCTGCCATTTAACGATGTTGCCGCCTTAGAAGCCGCAGTAACCGATAAGACTTGCGCCATCATGCTTGAGCCGCTGCAAGGCGAGGGCGGTATTATCGATGCCGATCCTGCATTCTTGAAAGCCGTGCGTGAATTGGCTAATAAGCACAATGCCCTAGTGATTTTTGATGAAGTCCAAACGGGTGTGGGCCGTACTGGTGAACTTTACGCTTACATGGGTACTGAAATCGTGCCTGACATCTTAACCACAGCTAAAGCGCTCGGCGGTGGTTTTCCTATCGCAGCTATGCTGACAACGGCTGAGATTGCCGAGCATTTAAAAGTGGGCACTCACGGTTCTACCTACGGTGGTAACCCATTAGCCTGCGCTATCGGTAATGCTGTGTTAGATGTAGTGAACACACCTGAAGTGTTAGATGGCGTAAAACATCGCGAGCAGTTATTGCGTGATGGTTTGAACAAAATCAATGAAAAATATCATGTTTTTTCAGAAGTACGCGGTAAAGGTTTACTCTTAGGGGCTGTTCTTAATGAACAATACCAAGGTCGTTCACGCGACTTTTTGGTGGCCTCTGTCGCTGAAGGCTTAATGAGCCTGATGGCGGGTGCTAACGTGGTGCGTTTTGCTCCTTCTCTGGTGATCCCTGAGGCAGATATTGCTGAAGGTCTAGCTCGTTTTGAACGTGCTGTGGCGAGCATAGCTGCCGCCTAAATGACCAAAGGAGTGCTGAATTTATTCGCACTCCTTTTTTGTCAGGGAATACTTACCTGCATCACTGCCTGTCTTTTTGAAGAGAGGTGCCTTGATGCACGGTAAGCCAAAGTGAGGAGACACTAAGATGTTAATCATACGTCCTATTCAGGCTGGCGATTTTGAGGCCTTATATCAAATTGCCGAAGAGTCTGGTCATGGTTTTACGTCATTACCTGTGAATGCGGATCTGCTCAGACATAAAATTGCTCGAGCAGAAGCCTCATTCGTCAAAGCCGTAGAGACTCCCTTCGATGAAGGTTATCTGATGGTGCTGGAAGATACCGATACCCGTGAAGTGGTGGGAACGTGCGCCATCGAAGCGGCGGTGGGAATGGAAGATGCGTTCTACCATTATCGACTCGGTACCGAAGTCTATCATTCCGAACAAATTGATGTGCGTAACGAGGTCGAGACACTCACCCTTTGCCATGACTACACTGGTGCTGCTGAGATGTGTACGCTGTTTTTGCGTGAAGCGTATCGCAAGGGCAACAATGGCCGCATGTTATCCCGCAGTCGCTTTCTGTTTTTAGCTCAACATGCGAAGCGTTTTGGCGAAACTGTGATTGCCGAAATGCGCGGTGTAAGCGACGCCGAGGGGCATTCACCTTTTTATGGTTGGTTGCAAAAACACTTTTTGGGCATAGATTTTATTCAGGCGGATTATCTTTCTGGCTTAGGTAAAAAGGCATTTATGGCCGAAATGATGCCACGAAATCCTGTCTACGTTTGTCTGTTGCCGGAAGAAGCGCAGAAAGTGATTGGCGAAGTGCATACCAATACTCGTCCCGCATTAAGTTTACTGCAGGCCGAAGGCTTTCGATGCCGCGGTTACGTGGATATTTTTGATGGTGGTCCAACGGTTGAGTGTCGTTTATCGGACATTCGCGGCGTGCGTGAAAGCCGTTTATTGACCGTCGATATTGGTGACATGGTCGAAGCCGACACTCAATTTATTATCTCAAATACCCAATTAGCCAATTATCGAGCGACGTCTGCTGCACTGGCCGTGGACGACAAATCCGAACATATCATCATTAGCCCTGAGCTGGCCGCGGGTTTGTTACTCGCAAAAGGCGATCAAATCCGTATTTTGGCAATGTAGGAATAACCAATGACACATTATATTCAAGGCCAGTGGCATGCTGGCAAAGGTCATGACGTGACCTCAATTAACCCTGCCAATGCACAATCTATTTGGACCGGTAAAACGGCCACTGCAGAACAAGTTAATGCCGCCGTTGATGCCGCGCGCGCCGCACAGTTTGATTGGTTTATGTTAGGTTTTGATGCGCGTTTAGCCATAGTTGAAGCGTATCGCAGCCAACTCGAAGCCAATAAAGCGGAACTGGCTGAAACAATTGCCCAAGAAACCGGTAAACCTCAGTGGGAAACCGCGACTGAAGTCGGCGCCATGATAGGCAAAATTGCTTTATCGGCCGCGGCTTACAATAAACGTACGGGCACAGAAGCCAATGATACGCCAGCAGGACGCGCGGTTATCCGTCACAAACCCCACGGTGTTGTGGCGGTGTTCGGTCCTTACAACTTCCCCGGTCATTTGCCGAACGGTCACATAGTGCCTGCGCTGCTGGCGGGGAATACTGTGATTTTTAAACCTTCTGAATTGACGCCTAAAGTCGCTGAGCTGATGGTTAGCCTATGGGATAAAGCGGGTCTGCCTGCTGGCGTGCTTAACTTAGTCCAAGGTGAAGTGGATACGGGTAAAGCACTGGCTTCTCACCCGCAACTCGATGGTCTGTTCTTTACTGGCAGCTCACGCACAGGCCATTTTTTACATCAACAATATGCGGGTCATCCGGGCAAGATTTTAGCACTTGAGATGGGTGGCAATAACCCACTGATCATCAAAGGTGTGCAGGATATCAAAGCTGCCGTGCACGATATTTTGCAGTCGGCTTATATCTCCTCTGGCCAACGTTGTACTTGTGCGCGCCGTCTATATGTCGAGCAAGGCGAGCAGGGCGATGTCTTGATTGCCATGTTAGCCGCTGCGGTCAAACAGATTAAAGTTGCCCCTTGGAACGCGCAGCCACAACCTTTTATGGGCTCAATGATTTCTGAAACTGCCGCCAAAGGTATGGTTGCGGCGCAGACGAATTTGCTGAACTTAGGCGGTGTGTCTTTGGTCGAGTTGACCCATCTAGAAGCGGGTACAGGCTTAGTGTCTCCTGGCCTTATCGATGTGACAGCGATCGATGCATTGCCGGATGAAGAATACTTTGGGCCTTTACTGCAGCTGGTGCGTTACAGTGATTTCGATCAAGCGATCAAATTGGCTAACCAAACGCGTTACGGCTTGTCTGCGGGATTACTTGCCGATAGCCGTGAAGATTATGACTATTTCCTCGCGCGTATTCGTGCTGGCATTGTTAACTGGAACAAACAAATCACTGGCGCATCTGGCGCGGCACCTTTTGGTGGCGTAGGGGCTTCGGGTAACCACAGAGCGAGTGCTTTCTATGCCGCCGATTACTGTGCTTATCCGGTCGCTTCGGTCGAGGCTGATGCCGTGAGTTTACCCGCGACATTAAGCCCAGGTTTGAGCTTGTAAGCGGGTAGATATTTGACTTTTATGCGGTAAAGAATATGTGGGAAAGAGGAGGAAGGACTAATGTTCTTCCTTTTTAATAACAAGCAGTAACGTTACTTAAGTTTCTACTGTGGGTATGTGTGACGCTGCAACAGTGGCATTTAGGTCGTTACATTTAGTGTTCGCGGCAAAATAACAGCAATAACCGCAGCACAATAAAAGGAGTTTTTATGCATACCGACATCAACGCGTTATTTGCCGCTCTGTGGCAAGACTATATTCAAATGACCCCTTCTGCGGCAAAAGTGCACGCGTTGTTGGGTCATGGTAAGCCGATCATCAACGACCATATTGCCCTGCGTACTTTCAATATCGCTAAGGTTAATTTGGATGTACTCGCTAAGCATTTCACTTCGTTAGGTTATGTACCTTGCGGTGATTATAAGTTTGAACAGAAAAAACTGATCGCTAAGCATTTTGAACATCCAGACTCGACTCAGCCTAAAGTGTTTATCTCTGAGCTGTTAGTTGAAGAATTTAGCCCTGCGTTGCAAAAAACTATTCAAGGCTTAATCGCCCAAGTGGATGCTGCTGCGACTACCGCTGACAACTTTATTTACTCAGGCCGTCATTGGTCTTTAGATGCTAAAACCTATCAGGACTTATTAACTGAGAGTGAATATGCAGCTTGGGTAGCGGCTTTTGGTTATCGCGCTAACCATTTCACTGTGTCTATCAATCACCTCGACGGTTTTGAGACTTTAGAGTCAGTGAATGAAGCTCTGAAGCAAGCGGGCTTTGTGCTTAATAGTTCAGGTGGCGAGATCAAAGGTTCGCCAGAAGTCTTGTTAGAACAGTCTTCGACTATGGCCGATAAGATTGGTGTTGAATTTACTGACGCGACAGTGGAAATCCCAAGCTGTTTCTATGAGTTTGCGCTACGTTATCCTATGGCTAATGGCGAGCTCTACACAGGCTTTGTGGCGGCATCTGCCGACAAGATTTTTGAAAGCACCAATGTGAATAAAGCCTAACGTCCTCAAATTGCTTTCTGCATAAAAAAACGCCATCAATTCGATGGCGTTTTTTATGGATATTTCAAACAAGGTATTTAATACGATTGGCATAACCTGGGGCTAGCTAAAGGTCAGCTCGATCCTCAATCCACCTAAGCGAGTGCTGTGATTAAAGTGCAGCTCAATCTCGTATTGCTCGGCAATTTCTTTCACTATTGATAATCCTAAACCGTGACCCATCACAGACTCATCAAGCCTTGTTCCTCTTTGTGTGAGCTTATCTAGCTCATCATCAGCAACCCCTGGACCATCATCATCGATACAAAGGCAGAGACGCTCTTGCTGACGCGATAGCTGAATGCTGACTCGGCTCTGGGCCCATTTAAAGGCGTTGTCTAGCAGGTTACCTAAGAGCTCCATGCCATCTTCCCTGTGAATAGGCAGTCTGAGAATATTGGGATCGAGTTCGAAATCACATTCAATGGACTTGTTGCGGTGAACCTTATTTAGCGTGTTGGCTAGGCTATGTAAATCCCTAGGGATCACCAATTGCGCTGCGGGGAGCATGTCGCCAGTGATCCTCGCGGCAGCCAGTTTACGCTCGACCATCTTGTGAATCGAATCAAGTTGCTGCTGCAGGGCAATGGCAGTTTCAGGATCTTTGAGGCCAAGAGCTTCAACCTGTTGCTGCATCACGGCAAGTGGCGTTTTGAGCCCATGGCTCAAATTACCTAAGTTATTGCGGCTACGTTCAATTTGCTTGGCAGTATACTCAAGTAGTTCATTATAGGTTTTTGCTAATGGTTGTACTTCGGGGGGAATATTATTGAGCTCCAGCGCGTTAATTTCCCCTTGTCTTAGCCGAGAAAGTGCGTGCTGTATGTGCTTAACTGGCTTAAAGGATTGACGTAGGATCAAGAATATCCCCGCGATCATAGCAACTAACATCGCCAGATTGACACCAAGCTTAGTGCCATAAACCTCGCTAAACACACGTCTACCGATACTCAAATCTTGCGCAACGGTTAAGGTGGCGCTGACATTGGCACTGCTGGAATTTAATCCCAGTGATAACAACTGCATATCGTTATTTTTTGGCCCTTTAGCTTGCCAGACGCGGGTTTGATTCGGTGCCAGTGGCTCGATATCTAACTGCATATCCCACAGGGAGCGTGAGCGAATCACTTCATTTGGCAGGTTAAGCTGAAAATAACGGCCTGAATAGGCGGGCTTGTAGAAACTGGAAAGCTGGCTTTGATCTATGCTGATCTCCCCATCGTGGATATGGGTTGCCAGCATGATATGTTCGAGATCTTCTTCTAAGCGATTGATAATAGAGTCGTGGAAGGCCTGACGTAGCATGGACTCAAACAGTATCAGTCCAATCACAGTACCTAACACGAGTAAGCCAGTTAACCATAAACTGAGCTTAGTGCGGATCGAGATCATTCAATAATGCCGTGGAAGATGTAACCTTGGCCGCGACGGGTTTCGATCGTGGTTTTACCCAGTTTCTTGCGTAGATGGGTGACATAAACCTCGACCACATTACTCTCTTTTTCATCGTCAAACTGATAGAGCTTATCGGTTAGCTGCGTCTTAGATAGCAGCTTCTTAGGTGACATGAGGAAGATTTTTAACAGCCTGAATTCCATTGCTGTGAGTTCATACAGTTGCTCGGCCACTTTTACCGTTTGCTCTGCTTCATCTAAAACCACGCCACCATAACTCAATTGTTTACTTGAGGTGTTTAGACGACCATGTGCACGGTGGATTAAAGCTTGGATTCGGGCCAATAATTCCTGGGCGTGGAAAGGTTTACCTAAGTAATCGTCGGCGCCAGCATTAAAACCTTCTACTTTTTCATGCCATTGGCTGCGGGCAGTCAGCATGATGACTGGAGTGCTGATCCCTTGATTTCGCCAGCCTTCGAGCAGTTCGAGGCCGTTGCCATCGGGCAAACCTATGTCTAAGATTACGCAATCGTATTGGGTTTCTTTGATCAGATAATCGGCTTCAAGCGCTTTGTCTGTAATATCGGTTACATAGCCAGCGAGTTTGAGTTGTTTCTCCAGCTCGGTGACTAGCATTGGGTTATCTTCAACGAGTAACAGTTTCATGTTTTCGACATTCGCTCGGTAGTGCTATTGATTGATCGGCTTGACCATTTGTTGCATCAATACTGAGATTAACGATTTGGCCACGCTGAACTTTGATTTGCAAATCATAGCGCCATTTATGATCTTCTTGATAGAGATGAGCATCAATTAGTTCACCTTGGCAAAATTGGTTTACTACGGCGAGTGTACCGTTTAAGGACAATATTTGCCCAGAGTTAACTAACGCCTTGGCTTGATAATGTTCTAATTCAATAGGTTCGGCATGCAAGATTATTGGATGCACCAGCGTGAATAGGCTGAAAAAACAGATTAAAAACAGCCGTTTCATTTGAGCTCCCCAATAAAAAATGGCCTAGAATTTATTCTAGGCCACTTTAATAAGGCAGGCTTAAATCAAGCTGAAGACTAACTTAACGGGTACCGTATACCACGATTGTCTTACCATGAGCTTGGATCAAATTCTGTTCTTCTAACATCTTCAAGATACGACCCACAGTTTCCCGTGAACAGCCAACGATTTGACCTATCTCTTGACGAGTGATCTTAATCTGCATGCCATCAGGGTGTGTCATAGCATCAGGTTGTTTAGCCAGATGTAATAGAGTTTGAGCAATACGGCCTGCAACGTCTAAGAATGCAAGGTTACCCACTTTCTGGCTGGTACTTTGTAGGCGATAGGCCATTTGCGCAGACAGCTTCATCAGAATTTCAGGGTTAACTTGAATTAACTGTCTGAATTTCTTATATGAAATCTCAGCGATTTCACAAGCTTGCTTAGCACGAACCCAAGCGGTACGTTCGGCTTGTTCTTCAAACAAACCTAGTTCACCGATAAAGTCACCTTGATTCAGATAAGAAAGGATCATCTCCTTACCTTCTTCATCTTTAATCAATACCGCTACAGAACCTTTTACTATGTAATAAAGGGTATCTGAGTCTTCACCAGCATGGATAAGAGTGCTCTTTGCAGGGTACTTATGAATGTGACAGTGTGATAAAAACCATTCCAAAGTTGGATCAGGTTTTGGCTTACCAATCAGAGCCATGTTGGTGTTCCTCGATTGATTAAAACGAAAGTAAGAGTATTCTAAATAAGCATTTTACGTCAATTAAACTCACAAAAACTTGATGGAAGTCTTAGTTTAGAATAAGTGAATAAATGCAATTAACCATCTAAAATTAGAGCTTATTTTGCTACTTTAGTGATTTAAGTCAACTAAATCGGTATGAAACTCGCTGGATTCACTTAACTCTGTCGAGTTAATCACATCTTACCAGTCTATTTCAGCAGTTTTATTATAGATTATGAATAAAATATGCCACTAAATTACACAATAACATGTTTCACTTTTTAAATTTGACATTCCATTTGGCTTAACTTCCCCCATTATCCTGAGGTTTGTGTGTATTTAGGCTCGACTTATGGGGTTAATTCTGGCTAACTTTGAGGGCAGTTGTTTTTAAGAGAGGTAAGCAAGTGAAATACAGATTATGGGTTTTAGGTGCAGGTTTAAGCTTAACAATAGGGCTGAGCTCTGCGGCGCACGCATTTTCTATCCCGCAGCCAGCTGCTGAACTTGCGGCCAGTAAGTTTGTGCATATTCAGGTGACGGCAGAGCAAGGTGATGCCGATGCTCAATTTTTGCTGGGATTAATGTATCTCTCTGGACGTTTTGTGTCGCAAGAAGTGCCGACTGGATTACATTGGATCTCACTTGCCGCCGAACAACAACATGAAAAAGCGCAGCAAACCTTAGCGGATCTGTCATTTGAAGGCCAATTGATCAAGCGTGACTTGTCAGTCGCTGAGCATTGGTATAAAGCGTTGAGTGAGCAGGGCAGTCGTTGGGCTCAATTCCGTTTAGGCTTTATTTATGCGTCTGGCGGTGACGGTGTGCAGCGCAACTGCGGTAAAGCGGTCGAGCAATTTTCCCAAGTGGGTGATGATGTTGCTTTGGGTAATGTGGCGTGGATTTTAGCAACTTGTCCCGAAGCAGAATATCGTGATGGCAATAAAGCGGTCGAGTTGTCCTTAAAATTACTCAAAGTGAATGAAAACGATCCTACAAATCTTGATAATTTAGCCGCGGCTTATGCGGAGTTAGGCGATTTTGGTGCTGCTATTTCGACGCAGCAGAAAGCGATCGAAGCGTTGAAAATGAATGCTGAAATGACTAAGACTGATGAGTTTATGCTGCGGTTACAAACCTACGAGCAAAAGCGTGCCTATCGCGAAACCTTACGTTTACTCGAATAGGTATTTCTTCATCATCGCTCTCTAGTTAACTGCTATTTTTATTTTAGTATTGATTAATGCATTGATTCATAAATTGAAAAATAAAGCCTGAGTGGATACTCGGGCTTTTTTTTTTGATTAAGGTTAACCGAGTGTCCAAGAATTTAGGATGTGATATTCGACACCCGTGCTTGTGCTTTTTGAATGGTATAAATGCAAATTATCGGGCATTAACGTCAGCGTATTCATACCATTGAGTTGCAATAAAGCCGACTCATCTAGTGTCCATTGTTTTGCTTTTCTAAATAAACTGATGTGCGGGCAAAAGCTGTGCTCACTCCGATGTAATTGCAGTAGGTCGGCAATTTCTTGCGTCTGTTTAGCTAATTGCGCTAACGGCGGCTCAATATCATCACCTTTCAAGCAACATACTTGCGCATTAGGCCATACATCGAGCTGGTTAAGCCGAACGCTAAATCTTGGCTTCACTAAGCGGTCAACCGCATCAAGGAGGGCGATTTTTTGCTCGCTGTTAGCTTGACCCATAAAGCAGAGCGTTAAATGCAGATTGCTGACACTCACCGCTTTCGCCTCAGGATTAAGGTGGCATATCAATTGCTGCTGCAATTCACTTAGATATTCCCTTTGACTATCTGTGGGAGCGAAGCCGAGGAATAGCCTTTGTTGCATCGGTTTATCATCCTTTTGGAGGGCTTAATATGGATTATCTTAGCGAGCACTTTGACGTTAAGCGCATTTGAGCGTTAATCTAGCTGTTGAATTTATCAGCTAATTTGTGACTCAAGCAGACGTTTAATTCACTGTGAGCCTATACTTAATGCACGTCGATAATACCTTAAATGGATTTTTAGGTAAGGAAGAGACTTTTCATGTCAGTAGGTTTAGCTAATCCACTCCAACAGGCTTTGGTCAGTATTTTTAGTGAATCCCCGCTAGAAACCTTAGAGCAGAATGTTGACAGAGCGCTTGAGACTATTACTTTGCAACTGCATTGTGACGGGGTATTTGTATTAACCGGAAGCCAGTCACTGGATCGTTTACGCACGCGTAATCTGTATTTAAAACCTCAATTTGCCCAAGGCCAACAAACCCGAGTCTGGCCCTTGGCACGAATGCCATTTTTTCGCTCTCTTGTCCGTACTCCGCGTCTATTAAATCTGGCTGATGTGAATACCTTGCCTGCCGATGCTCAGGCTGAGCGAGCTTTATTAAGGGATTGGGACGTCAAGAGTCTATTAGTATTGCCGCCAGTCGTGTTTGGCGAAACCCGTATTGCCTTGGGGGCCGTCAATTGCTCCGAATGCTGTGAATGGAGCGAAGAGTTTATAAGTGAGTTTAATCACGCCGCTGTGATGATTGGCTCTGCGATGGAATTGACGCGTATCGCTTTGAGCATGCTTGCCAGTGAACATAAATACTGTGAAGTATTCAACCAGTTGCCCTTAGCTTGCGCCTTGTTAGATAAGCATGATCAATTGACTATGCTGAATAAAGTCGCTCTGCAAACCCTGCCAATTCAACATGGTTATGATTTATTCGACATGGTGCGTGAGGAAGAACACGCCATGCTAACCGATACCTTACATGTGGTACGAGAAGGTGTGCTCGGCCAAGCTTGGTGTGAATTACCTTTAAAATCAATTCATCAATTAACTTGGTTGAAACTGAGTTTTAGCCAGATTAGCGGCGATAAAGATACTTTAGTCATGATTGCCGAAGATGTCAGTGAAAAGTACCGCTTAGCCGATGAGTTATCCTTCCATGCCAATTATGATGCACTTACGGGTTTACCTAATCGGCTACATTTCGAAGCCCTATTAGAAAACCTACTACATGCCCACGACGATATGCCTATTTGCGTGGCATTTCTCGATTTAGACCAATTCCAAGTCATTAACAATATCAGTGGCCATCAGGCGGGCGATAAGCTGCTTTGCCAAGTCGCATTACGTTTGAAACAGCTCGTACGTAAAGGCGATATTGTTGCCCGTTTAGGGGGCGATGAGTTTGGTATCCTGATGCATTACTGCAATGTGGACTCTGCGAAACAGATTGCTAAGCGGATTTGTACCCAGTTAGCAAATCATGAGTTTATTTGGGAAAGTCGTAGTCACAATGTCAGTGTTAGTATGGGGATTGCTAGGCTAGATAAAAAATCCGCCGATATTTATACCGTCATGAGTCAAGCTGACGCTGCTTGTCGATTAGCGAAGGATCAAGGCCGAAATGGCTGGCATTTATACAGTGCGAGCGATCCTAAAATGAACCGTCTCTACACCGAGATGATGGCCTCTGTTGATATCGTCGGCGCACTCGCGTTAAACCAATTCGAGCTTTATTTTCAAAGCATAGTGCCGTTAAACCGCGAGGAAACTGGCTTACATTTAGAGATCCTACTGCGTATGGTGCAGACTAACGGCACTATAGTGTCTCCAGCTATCTTCTTACCCGCCGCCGAGCGATACAACTTGGCTTCTAAGGTTGATCTTTGGGTGATCGATAATTTGCTCAAGTGGGGTGGTAGTCATTTAGATATTTGGCAGCAATTGGATCTTGTGTCTGTGAATCTGTCGGCAACTTCTTTGGGCGATCATGAGTTTATGAATTGGCTAGAAATGCGCTTGATGGCCGAACCTGAGCTGGTGGATAAGCTTTGCATCGAGATCACAGAAACCGCGGCTGTGAGTCAGCTCGATCAAGCGACAAAGCTACTCGAGATACTTCGTCCGCTCAATTGTAAATTAGCCCTCGATGATTTTGGTGCAGGCTTTTCTAGCTTTGCTTACCTTAAGCGCCTCAATGTGGATTTTGTAAAGGTTGATGGCCAATTTGTCGTCAATATTTGCGAAGACTCTGCGGATCAGGCGATCGTAAAATCCATCTGCCAACTTGGTCAAGATATGGGGTTTGATGTGGTTGCTGAATTTGTCGAATCCCAAGAAATAGGGTGGAAATTGCAAGCCTTAGGCGTCGACTATGCTCAAGGTTACGCCATCAATAAACCGATACGCTTAGCTGAACTACAGTCAGGGCTTAGTCAACCTTGGCTCGAAAAGCGTGAGATTTTTGCTCCCTATCCACAGCTGTAATCTTGGGCATGGCAGTCTTGAGCTGTTACTTATGTCAGCACTGACTTGATAATGTTTGCTGCGAAATGGTACTCAAAGCCGATTGTTAGTACACTGACGCCCTGTGTTGGCCGCTGATGTCTTTTTCTTGAACTCTCTACCTATTCATAGCTTATTAGCACCGCTACGCGCGGCTTTTTCTCGTCACGCTCAAGTGATCCTCGAGGCACCGACAGGTGCGGGTAAATCAACGGCGTTACCTTTGGCTATGTTGGATTGGCCAGAAATCAGCGGACGCATTTTAATGCTCGAACCGCGGCGTGTCGCGGCGCGGAGTGTGGCGCACTATATTGCCAGCTGTCGCCAGCAAAAGGTGGGACAAGAAATCGGCTATCGCGTCCGCGGTGAAGCTAAAATCAGCGCCAATACCCGTTTAGAAATTGTCACCGAAGGCATACTGACGCGAATGATCCAACAAGATCCCGAGTTAACTGGGATTGGAATGATCATCTTCGATGAAATTCATGAACGTCACCTCACCACAGATTTAGGTCTTGCCCTAGCGCTCGAAGTGCAAGCTTCACTGCGGGACGATTTAAAGATATTAGCTATGTCAGCGACTCTATCTGGTCTTGCCTTAGCTGAACTCATGCCAGAAGCGGTGACCTTGCACAGCGAAGGCCGGAGTTTTCCTGTCGACATCGAATATCGCCCTGTGCCAACTCAGCAGCATTGGATCGATCACCTCGGCCGCTGCGTGCTCGAACTGGTCTCGGCCAGCAGCAGTGCCAGTGTTGATAAAACGGCTGCCAATAATGCCGTGCTCGTGTTTTTACCCGGTAAAGGGGAGATCTTACGATTACAGCAGTTTTTGCGCGAGCGCTTAGCGGACGATGCTTTTTTGATTTGCCCTCTTTATGGTGAACTTTCGGGTGCCGAGCAAGATAGCGCGATCGCTGCAACTATAGATGGCAGGCGTAAAATTGTGCTAGCCACTAACGTGGCGGAATCGAGCTTAACCATTGAAGGTATAGGGTTTGTTATCGACAGTGGCTATAAACGACAAGCGAGTTTTAACCCTAAAACCGGCGTCACCCGCTTAGGTTTGAAACGTATAAGCCAAGCTTCGGCAACTCAGCGTAGTGGTCGCGCCGGGCGTTTATCAGCGGGTGTGTGTGTTCGCCTGTGGAGCCAAGAAGAACATGGCCGCATGCTCAGGGCCGATGAACCTGAGATCAGCCAAGCGGATCTGGTGGCTATGGCCCACGATTGTGCTTACTGGGGCGCAAAATCCTTTAGCGACTTGATGTTATTAACGCCGCCACCAAGTGTGCATGAGGCGCTGGCGTGGAAACTGTTACAAGATTTAGGCATGGTCGATACTCAAAATAAACTCACTCCCCACGGGAAAGCGGCCTACGAGCTAGGGTGTCACCCAAGGCTTGCTCATATGTTATTGGGCGCAAAAAGTTTGGGCGCAAACAATGGGGGGGTCAATAATGCTAACGAACAAGCAACGCAATTGGGCAGTTTGGCCTGCTTGTTGTCGGGGGTTTTAGAGGCGCGCGGTTTGCCTAAAAAGGGCGCCGATATCATGAATTACCTGCACTTTGCCTGTAATGGACAAGCTGGGCAACAGGCAAAACAGTGGCAGAAAAAGCTAGGATTAGCGGCGGATTTGTCTAAGATAGCGACCCATGCACACCACAGCGATGTGGGGTTATTATTAGCACTTGCGTATCCGGATCGTATCGCTAAAGCCCGCGGTGTTGAGGGCTACCAATTAGCCAATGGTACTGGCGTCGTGCTCGCAGCCGATGATGCATTGGCGCAAACGCCGTGGATGGTGGTGGCGGATTTTCAAGAAATTGAAGGCAGAAATGCTGGGCGGATTTACTTAGCGAGTCAGCTTCAGCCAAGCTTGTTCGACGGCGAGCTAAAAGGTTTGCTGGACATTCATGAGATCTGTGGCTGGGATGAAGCTAAAGGTCGAGTGATTGCGCAGCGCCAATACAAGGTCGGACAAATTTTAGTAAAAACCGAGACGATTGCTAAGCCTGAACGTAAGCAAATTGTCGCGGCCTTACTGGGCTATATTCGCCAGCAAGGATTACAAATCCTTAATTGGAACGCTAACTTAGAACAGTTTCAACACAGGCTCAAACTGGCAACTGAGTTTGACGCGGGTAGTGACTGGCCCAAGGTTGATGATGAAGCATTATTAGCGAGCCTAGAAACTTGGCTGGCGCCTTACCTCGAAAATGTGAATAATCTGCCGCAATTAGTTAAGCTTGATTGCTTTGGTTTTGTGGCAAACTGTTTGAGCTGGCAGCAGAAACAGCGACTTGAAGAGTTATTGCCAACCTCTTGGCCGTTAGTGACTGGTACCTCTGCGCCAATAGCATACGACGAGTCTGGGCGTGCGCTACTGCGTGTGCGTCTGCAAGAAACCTTTGGCATGGCGCAGAGTCCTATGTTGGCGCAGGGCAAACTAAAGGTGACGATGGAATTACTCTCTCCGGCCCAGCGTCCATTAGCCTTGACGGCAGATTTAGCCAGCTTTTGGCAGGGACCTTATGTGGAAGTGAAAAAGGAAATGCGCGGTCGATATCCAAAACATCTGTGGCCAGACGATCCTGTGAATACACTGCCGACAAAATTTACCAAGAAGAAAACCTTGGGTTTAGCTCAGCCCTAGCACCACGCCGCTGGTTTTATAACATTTTGTTATGAAGCACTTTGATTCGCACCACGTTAGCTTTGTGCCTATGGCTGATGTCTTTAAATGCATGAATGATGAAGTAGATATGACAACTAAGACGACAAAAAAATCACCCGCTTCCCGTCGGGCTAATCATGGCCGCGGTTTATTTCGACGAATTTGGTCTATCAGTTGGAAATTAGGCTTGGCTGGATTAGCTGTAGTGACTTTCTACAGCATTTATCTTGATCAAATTATTGCGCAAAAATTTGAAGGCCAAAAATGGCATTTGCCAGCGCAGGTGTTTAGTCGTTCTATGGCGCTGTACCCCGGTGCGGCAGTCAGCCATCCGCAAATGATGGCTGAGCTTAAGTTGCTCGGCTATCGCAAAGTCGCTAACCCACGCCAAGTGGGAGAGTTTTCGGCATCGAGCACTCGTATTGAATTGTGGCGTCGGCCGTTTTTGCATCCTGAAGGCGATCAAGTCGAACAAAGAGTCATGATCAGCTTCGACAGCAATGGCATCAGTTCGGTCACTCGAGTCTCAGACAAGCGTCAACTCGCCGTATTCCACCTTGAGCCTGTATTGCTCGACCGCATTATTACTGGCGACGGTGAAGACAGGCTATTTGTGCCGACCGAAGAAATGCCAAAGTCGATCGTGCAGGCGTTACTGCTGGTGGAAGATCGTAGCTTTTATGAACACCATGGTGTGAATCCATTCGCGATTGCGCGCGCGGCTTTTGTGAACATCAGCGCCGGTCGCACTGTGCAAGGTGGCTCGACGTTAACTCAGCAGTTAGCGAAAAACTTTTTCCTTTCGAGTGAGCGTTCCTTGCTGCGTAAGGTGCGCGAAGCTTTAATGGCGGTCATTATTGATTTTCGTTACAGTAAAGACGAAATCCTCGAAGCGTATCTTAACGAAGTGTATATGGGGCAGGATAAATCCCGCGCCGTCCATGGTATGGGGTTGGCCTCACGTTTCTATTTCGGCCGTCCTATCAGTGAGTTGACTATTTCCCAGCAGGCATTCTTAGTGGCTGCGATTAAGGGACCGTCTTACTACAATCCATGGAAATATCCGGATCGTATTCAAGAACGCCGTGATCTAGTATTGCGTTTACTCATGGATGCGGGGGATTTAACCACGGCTGAGTACAAGGTGGCGGTAGAGTCCCCCTTAGGGATCCGTAATCTCAATAAACCAGCACATCAAAAATTGCCTTCTTTCTTCGCCTTGGTAAAACAGGAAGTGAACGAGCGTTATGGCGATGCGCTATTGAAGCAATCTGGGGTGAAAATCTATACCACGCTCGATCCTATGGCCCAAGAAGCCGCCGAAATTGCGGTGACTCAAACCCTCAAAAGCTTAGATAAGAGCAATAAATCATTGCAGATTGGTATGGTCGTGACCGACAAATACACAGGCGGTATTGCGGCTATGGTCGGCGATAAAACCCCAGGATTTGATGGCTTTAACCGCGCGGTTGAAATTCGTCGTCCTATTGGTTCGTTAATTAAGCCTTTTGTGTATGCTACGGCTTTGGCACCTAATAGCCAATTTACCTTAGCGACACCTCTTAAAGATCAACCTATTACCTTAAAAAGCGAGCAAGGTAAGACATGGTCACCACAAAACTTTGATAAGAAGTTCAGTGGTCAGGTGCCTTTGTTAACGGCATTGAAAAAGTCGATGAACGTACCGACGGTAAACCTTGGGATTGCTGTGGGTGTGGATGCGGTTGCAACAACATTGGCTAAATCGGGTTGGCAGGAGCCGTTAAACGAGTATCCCTCCATGTTACTCGGCGCCGTCAATGGCTCGCCATTAATGGTAGCGCAAGTGTACCAAACCTTAGCTGATAGCGGTGTTTATCGTAAGTTAACCACAGTGACCGCTGTGCTAGATTCTGATAAGAACCCATTACCAGTGACGCGATTGCCTAAAGAGCAAGCTATAGCACCTGAGACAGATTTCTTAATTCAATTTGCTATGCAGCAAGTAGTGAATACGGGAACGGCGACGCGTTTAGGTAATGCTTTCCCTGGCGTTGGACTGGCGGGTAAGACTGGCACCAGTAACGACAGTCGCGACTCTTGGTTTGCGGGCTTTGATGAGCGTAACGTCGCCGCCATTTGGGTTGGTCGTGACGATAACGGCAAAACCAGTTTGTATGGTAGTAGTGGCGCCATGGCCGTGTATCTTGCCTTCTTAAAGGAACGTCCACCTATTAGTCTGCGCTCAATCCCTGTGAACGGCGTAGTGAAGGGCTTTTTTGACCGAGATACAGGTGTGGCTAAGGAATCCACTTGCAGCAATGTTGATGCGCTTCCGGCATTAGCTGCGACCTATCGTCCTGTGAATAACTGCGGCGACCCTTTGCAGTGGTGGCAGAAAATTTTCTAGGTTAATAGGGTCGATAATGGGCCAATAACGCACTTATGCGTTGGATCTAAAACCTTTTAGTCAGTAGAACCTACGCCGATGGAAGTGGTGTGATCGAGGACAAAACTCGGGGCGCCAATCTTCCCTTTGCACGGGACGTTAATCCAAAGTGAGAAATGACATGTTTAAAACCGCTGCCGCTGTGCATATTTTAGTTAAACACAAAGAACAGGCTGAGGATATTGTTAAGCAGCTGAATAATGGTGCTAATTTTGCTGTGCTCGCTAAGCGTTTTTCCTCTTGCCCCTCGGCCAAAAAAGGTGGCGATTTAGGCGAGTTCAAAAAAGGCCAAATGGTGCCACAGTTCGATAAGGTTGCATTTTCAGGTGAATTACTGGTGCCACATATAGTGAAAACCAAGTTTGGCTGGCATGTGGTTAAAGTGCTGTATCGCACTTAATACCCCAGTAATAAGCGCATCTTCACCGAACGTTATTTTCGACTAATCAAATAGATTGGAAGATTAGGGAGCGATCAGCATGAAATTTAGTTTTAACACCGAAGATGCGAGTCAAGTTTGCGTAGGGGCTTTTGCCCTTGCGGTTCCCGTTGCATTTTCTGAGGAAGCGTGGCATCTCGGTGAGACTTTACCTTTATTAAATATCGGTATGCTTTTTAGTTTATCGCTGCTCTTTCTTGGGGTATTCACCTATCACAGCGTGTTCCAACAGAATATTGCTTCCCGCGTTCCTGTGTTTATTTTTCGTATCGTGGTGGCGTATTTGCTCACAGCCCTCGTGGTTTTCCTCGTGCTGCTTTGCCTCGATAAAGTGCCATTTTTTGAGGACCCACTAACCTCTATAAAACGGATCATAGTGATCACTATGCCAGCCTCTATGGGCGCTATTGTTGTGGATAGTTTTGATAAAGAATGACACTGTTTCGCTAAATCTCATGACTTTTGTCACTGGTTGATTGCGGTTGTCTTGCGCATACTTATTTCCATGTTCTGACTTTGACATTGATTAAGCGTCATAAGCAGATCTAAATTTTGAGCTTGATAACGATAACGCCAATAGATAAAGGAAATGACTATGAACACTGGTGCCCTCGCTTTACTTATCCCAATATTTGCAATTGTTGGCGGATATGTGGTCGCTATAATGAAAATTCGCAACAAACAAGGTGTGTCGACGCGTGAGCAAGTGGCAGAAAACCAAGCTTTTCAGACCGAGTTAGCCATCCTTCGTCAGCGTATCGAAGTGCTAGAGCAGTTAGCCACTGACGATGGTTTTCAGTTAAAGCGTGAATTTAAAAAGGTCTAACGATTTATTCCTTGGCTTATCGGTGGCTAGGCAATACTTACGTTTTAGATGTTATTTGTTCTGACAAGGTATTGCTCGCCAAACGATAAATGATGTTGAGTTATTTTAAATGAGTCACGAGTGATGAAAACGGCCTTATTTTGCTAACATTTCTGCGGCATTATCGGCTGTTATATGTCGCGTCATCATGCTATACAGGCTCTATCTTGCATAAAATTCCGCCTAATATCTGCAGAATAAACCTGAAACGTCAACAGATCCTGATACCCCTGTCATTTGTTTGGCTTTACAAATGTGGGCAGGGTGTTACTTTGTACGCCTTACGTGGGTCAAGTCATCGGGTGAGTTAAATACCTATTTTAAGGTAGACTCGTGATAATTTTGTTATCCATCCCTGTATTGAGTTATTACAAATAGAGTTTATATGTTTCTAGCGCCTTATTTTTCTAAGCAAAATCAAGCTATTTCCGTTTCAGCACAACAAGCCAGTGACTTCGCGAAGAAAATTGCGCAGGACTTTAATCCTATCCACGATGTGGGGGCAAAACGCTTTTGCGTACCGGGAGATTTACTGTTTGCCCTAGTATTGACTCAATATGGTTTGAGCCAGAGCATGAAGTTTAGCTTTGCGGGTATGGTGGGTGATAGCGTCGAACTGCAATTCCCTGAACAAGTGAGCGAGAGTTTTTCGATTCGCGATAGTCGTGAAAAAACCTATCTTAATGTCAGCCGTCATGGCGATGTGAGTTGTTGCGATGCGCAGACCGAATCCTTTATTCGTCAATATGTTGCTTTCTCTGGGCATAATTTTATCGATATTCTGATCCCTTTGATGAAACAACATCAAGTGATGATCAACCCAGAACGGCCTTTAGTGATTTACGAAAGTATGTCGTTTGACTTAACCACCCTCGATTTTGTGCAAGTGACCTTATCCCTCGTTGGCCAAGATTTAAAAATCGATGGTAAACGTGGCGATGTGACATTGCACTTTGAATTACACAGTGGCGACACTTTAGTTGGCACAGGTATCAAAACCTTAGTGATGAGTGGATTACGTGCTTACGATGAGGTTCTTGTACAGCAAATGCGCGCCACCTATGAAGGTCGTAAAACTGATTATTGATTGACGTAAAAGCAATAGGTTGGCGTTTTGTCTTTTAGATAAAGCGCCATGCAATCCTTGATAGCGCGATTAAATGCTAGCAATTAATTGTTATTGACTGATAGCTGCGACACGATTGCTGAGACGTTTTCCGCGCCGCTACGTATTTCTCCCATCACTAATGTTACCTCTGCTAACTGTTGTTTTCCTTCCAGTGCAATACCTTCAACTTCGTTCATCATGCTAGTTGCACTTGTGGTGAGTTGTGTATTTTTAGTGACGACGGCGGCAATCTCACTGGTTGATTTACTGGTTCTGGAAGCAAGCTGCCTTACTTCATCGGCGACAACGGCAAAACCTCGGCCTTGTTCCCCCGCTCGTGCGGCCTCAATTGCGGCATTTAATGCTAGTAAATTAGTTTGATCGGCAATCGAACTAATGGTCGCGACTATGGCTTGAATACTTTGAGATTGTTCATTGAGTTGAGTTATCGCCAAGGTCGCTTTATGGGTTTGCTCGGCAATAGCATTAGAGGTATTTACCGTCGCATTGAGTAAATGTACGCCTTGTTCTGCTTGCTCGACGGTACGTTGTGACGTGGTCAGTGCAATATTGGCGGCTTCACGTACAGCGTGGCTTTGCTCGATCCGCTTGCTGATATCGCTCGCAAATTTAATTACTTTAACCACTTTACCTTGCTCATCCATAATAGGATTGTATGCCGCTTCTAACCAAATCGAATCGCCATAAGCATTTTTACGTTCAAAGAGACCGCTGCTATATCGACCTTGCTTTAGATCGTCCCAAAAGTGTGGATTTTGTCGATAAAACTCATCAAAACAGAAAATACGGTGGTGTTTACCAATAATCTGCTCTTTGCTAAAGCCCATTGTCTTTAAGAAGTTAGTATTGGCTTTCAAAATCGTGCCATCGGTAGTGAATTCAATAATGGCTTGCGAGCGATTCAAGGCATTAAAAATGGCCGCTTGGTCGTCAAGTTGGTGCTTATCTTGGGTGATATCAGCGGCTGTTTTCATTATTTTAACGACTTTACCTGCCTGTTTGATTGGGAAGTAAGTGGCTCTAAGCCAGATCTCTTGGCCATTTTTATTCACTCGTGCAAAATTGCCTTCCTGTGGATGACCTGCTTTTAGATTGCTCCAAAATTGCTGGTAGGTAGCAGAATTACCATAAGCCGCTGAGCAAAATAGTTTGTGATGTTGGCCTACGACTTCATTAAGTGAATAACCTACCGTTTTTAAAAACAACGCATTAGCATCGAGAATTATTCCATCAGGCGTAAATTCTACTGTGGCAATACTGTGCTTAATCGAGTCGATGATCGACTCCGCCTCTTGGCGTTTACTTTCGCTCACTTCTAGGCTTTTACGTAATGAAGAGTTGAACACTGAGATACTCCTGATGAGTCTAACTGACTCAAAAACTGCAGTTCTTTATTGAAAGCTCGATATTTCGAGCTAGATATACTGATAAATATAGCTGTGATTTTAATATGTGGTTTATTTCTATGAAACGCGTGATCGGGATCTATATACCTAAATTGAGTAAAAAAGATCACTATTCCTCGGTTTATTCACGAATAGGCATAGCTAGAAAACATTAATGAGGCAATTCGGCTTAATCAGATTGAATTAACGCCAAAGAAAAAGCTGCCAAAGGGCAGCTTCTTAAGTGTCATCTTTGCTCGGCGATTAGCTTAGTTTTTCAATCTTAGCTGGCAGGCCTTGTCTGGCCGAAGCGCCACTTGCCCAATCCACCAGCGGGTAGCGGCCGTGGCGACTCGGATCAAACAGATTCAAGTCGTTCATATTGATGCCGACTCGGATCAGCGGATTGGCGGCGATTTTAAGGTTGTCGATCACTACGTCCCGCGCGCCGAGTTCCTTATGGCCATAACCGTGTTCGATAGCGATGCAGTCAGGGTGCACTCCGGCAACACATTCCACTAAGGCAATAACGCTGCCGTTGGGCGTGCTGATCTTGACCGTGTCACCTGTGCTGATCCCAAGGCGACTGGCGGTCTTCTCGTTCAGTCGCACTGGATTATTAGGGTGCACTTGGCGCAAACGATCCGAGCCAATACTCATAGAGCTCATGGTGTGGGATTTGTAACTACTGATCAGCAAAGGCCATTGTGATTTATTAAACGCCTTATCGAGCGGTGTGCCATTGGCTAAGGCGGGTTGATATAAGCGTGGGCAGCCACTCATAAATTCCCCTGTGAGACTGTTACGGCGACTGCCCACTTCGGGATTCCACAGCATCATAGGTTTTGGCCAAACCTTGGTTGGATTCCCCACTTCATCCCGTGCACCGCTCATATTTTCAAAGCGGCCGCCGCGGGCAAATAAGTAGCTAACTTTTTTGACTTCATCTGGCTTGAGTCTGGTATTGAGTTCGGCTTGAATGCGACTCACACCGCTAAGATACATGTCCTCAGCGTTAATATCGGCGACGGCTTTACCCAAATAGGCCACGTTGGCGGCGCCATAGAGTGAGTAATCCGCCGCGCGCGTTAACGGATGTAAGCTGCCATCGGCGGCCTTAACGGCATTTTCGCCAAAGCCGGGTAGTTGCAGTTTCATCGCCACTTGGCTTAAGAAAGACTCCATGCAGACCACATCACCACTGGCAATTTTTGTGACCCTTGGTTCGACAATCGGCCAGCGACCTGTCGTTTCTTTCGTCAGAGTACCATGCCACGAAGGGCTCCAACCCCAAGACTCATACGTTAATGTGTCGGGCACGATATAATCCGATAGCGCCGAGGTTTCGTTAATAAAGCTGTCGATACTGATAAACAGTGGTAGCACTTTGGGATCTTTCAGTTGTTCACCAATGGCTTCACCTAGGCCCGCTTGACCATAAATCGGATTGCCCATGTGGTTAATCCATGCTTTGAGTCGATAGGGATAACCGTGCACCGCCGCGGTTAAATGTTCGCCAAGCAAGGGTGATGAAATCGGAAACCAAGGCTCCTTTGCAGGATAAGGCGATTCGCCCGCTTCGACTTTACGGCGATACTCTGAGGTTTTCTCGTAGGGGAATTTAGATCGCGATAGGAATACGCCCTTAGGCTCGACCATGCCGTCAAACTCCTGCAGATTATACCTTGGGCCTTTACCAAAGGCAGGGAATGAACCGCCGGAAGCTAATGCGCCACCTTTTAAATTGATGTTACCTATCATGGCGTTGAGCATCATGATTGCCCACGCGCTATAAAAACCATTGGCGCTCATTGTGCCGCCGTGGGAGATCACCGCGGCCTTAGTGCCATGGCTGGTAAATTTATCCGCGAGGGCGATAATTTGCGCCTCGCTGATATCGCACTCCTTGGCATAGTGTGCCATCTCGAAGCTCTGCGCCGCTTCACTTAACAGTTGGAAGCTAGATTTAACCGCAATCGCCCCCTTAGGTGTGTCGACGCTTTGGTCAACGTCGAGCTTAGCTTTCTGACTTTGGCTAGCCAAAACTATCTTGCCACTCGCGGCATCGACAACCAACTGCGAGTCTTGCTCGCCGTAGGCTTTACCGTCGAAAGGTAAGCCAAGATCGCTGGCAAAGAGATATTGACCATATCTTGGATGGGTAGGTTCGCTGACGATCAAGAATCCTGCGTTACTAAAACCAAGGTAACCTGATGCTTTTGCGGCATCGACATTGGGCGCACTCAAAAAATCGGCGGCGTAGCGCTGGTTATCGATAATCCAGCGCAACATGCCCATGGCGAGGGCCGAGTCGGTGGCGGGGCGGATCGGCAGCCAAGTATTGTTACCCGCGCAAGGTTGATTCGAGGTATTGGGTAGCATGGGTGACACCACCACATAACTGAAATTGCTGTTATTCACCCGCGCGTTAGCCAATTGTCTTGCTTGGCGTTTAAAGGGATTGCCCGATTGCTGCGGTGAAGTGCCGATAAAGAGTAAAAATTCACTATGGTCCCAATCGGGTTTTAAGTGGGCGTATTTTTTCAAATCATCCAATAAAGCGCCCGCTCCAGCACGGTAGGTAAATCCACAGTAAGCGCCGTGGTTGGCAAAGTTGCGCGTGCCAAAGCTGCTGAAGGTGAAGCGTTTGATAATGGCATCGCGGCCTTCATCGGAGGCGTTTGAGACCAGTAACTGGTTGGCCTTAGGGCCGTATTCTGGATTATTGGTATCGAGTGGCGTGGCGATATCTCGAATCGCTCTTAAGCCTTCGACTTGGCCCTCACCAAATAAATCACCGCCTTCGACGACTTCATTTAGCAATTGCTCAAAGCTAATGCTCTGCCATTGGCCGCTGCCGCGCTTACCCACGCGTTTAAGGCATTGGGTGACGCGATGTGGGCTATCTAATTGTTCTAGCATGGCATTACCGCGGGCGCAGGCGGTGGAACGTCCTTGCAGACCCTGTTCTTGAAAGGCGCTAAGCCCAACAAAGGCGGTTTTGATCGGCGTATCGAAATCGATATGTTCCCGCGATGACAACGGATGATAAGGATTACCGCTGATACGGATGATTTTATCGGTTTTTTGATCGATACGAGCGCGCACGCCGCATTTGGTCCAGCAACCTAAGCACATAGTATTGGCGATGCGTTGATCGTCATTGCTGATTAACTGGCCTGACTGTAAATCGACTTTGTATTCAGGTGCTAAGGAATTGCCATGCAGCGGATCTTGGGTTGGTTTTCCTGAGGTACCATTGACGACACCTTTACCTATTTGCGCTAATGTATGGCTATAACCCGCGGCAAATAATCCCACACCACCCGTTACAGCGGCCCCTTTGATAAAACGACGTTTACTCTTATCCATGATGGACTCCTTAATTCTGTAAACTAATTGGGTGCTCAGCGAGCAAGTTTTGCCGCAGGCGTGTGGCGAATAAGTTCGGAGACCAGCGCCATTAATGCTAACCAAAGGCCGAAGGTCCCAGCTATGCCTAATAGCCCTTCGGGTCCCCAAGGCAGTTGATAGAGATAAGTCCCCGCGCCGTATTTAGGATCGGTTTGCGCTTGAATTAGCACTATCCAGCGAAACCCCCACGCAAGGTGAATGGCCGTGAGGCTGACGACTAGCATTGCCACATTGGGTAAGTGACGAATGGCGAGCATCAGTGCCAGCACGGCGAGTGTGACCAGTACCCAAATTGCAGCAAGTTGCCAGCTTGGGCTGGTTTCAAGCAATAATGCGGCTTCGGGGGCCGAGCCCTTATCGAATAACGCCCAGCCGATAAGGCATAGGGCGAATAGACCAAAACTCGCTCTTACCCAGAGTAATAGGCTGTCTTGGGTGCGCTGTTGGTAGCCCTTTAATAGTCGATTCAGTACCACCAAAGTGCCGCAGGCGGCGAGCAGGGCACTCATTGCCATCAAAGGTGGCAGCCAATAGGTATGCCACAGTGGCCGCGCCTTAATGGCCATGGTTTCCATGCCAGTGTAGAGGGCGATACTGCAGGCACTCAGGGCCGTGATCAGGGCGATCGGCTTGATGAATTTGTCACTGTTCCAATCACCGAATCTCAGTAATTGGCCTATTTTATTCACCCAATCTGAGTCTTGATTCGTGGTGCGCTTAGGCAGATATTGACGCAGTAGCAGCCAAGCAAACACTGCGCTGGTGCCCGAGAATACGGGCAGTAAAAAGGCGCCATACCACATCCAAGAATCAGGGCGAACTTGCGCATAAAAATGCCAAGCCCGTAGCGGTTGGTGTAAATCGGCGAGTAAGGCGATAGGGGCGACTATGCCTGCGGTTAACATTAAACAGGCGCAGAGCTTCAGCAATCTGTCATCGGGTTTGGGTTGGCTAAACAAATGTATTGTCGCTACCCATACGCTGGCGTAGGCGAGCCCCATCATAAAAAAGTATTGTACTGCCCAAGGTAGCCAAGTAATGGCGATATCTGGGGTAAAGATTTCTTTAATGACCATGGTGGATCTCCTCGCCAGTATCGGTAAGTAAGGTTCTAACGGGGGCTTGGCCGCTAATCTTGTCCTCAAAAGCGCTGCTCATGCCGATGTAGAACACCCGTGGCGCAGTGTTGGCCGTCGGTTTGAGCACCTTGATATCGGTTTTGTTGGCGGCGAGCAGTTGGCTTATCTGGCTGTTGGGATTATTCAGATCGCCAATCACACGGGCTTCTCCTACGCAGGTTTCGACACAGGCAGGCAGTAATCCTGCATCTAACCTATGGGCGCAGAAGGTACATTTGTCGGCGGTATTGGTGTCGTGGTTGATAAAGCGCGCATCATAGGGGCAGGCTTGCACGCAATAGCCACAACCAACACACCATTCATTGTTGACGACCACTATGCCGTCCTTGCGCTGGAAGGTCGCGCCCGTAGGACAAACTGGGATGCAGGGCGGGTTTTCGCAGTGATTACAAAGTCTTGGTAGCATTAAAAACGCAGGCGGAGTGGTATCTTCCTGCTGCGAGACTTCATACTGCTGCACTGTGGTGCGAAATTGCCCGAGGGGCGGTTGATTCTCGATAGTGCAAGCGACGGTACAGGCTTGGCAGCCCACACAGCGGCGTAGATCGATCACCATACCGTAACGTTTACCCACTTGGCCTTCGCTGGCACTGTGCATTTGAGGGCTGCGCTTATCATCCTGTGCATACACTTGCACGACAGGGATGAGTGCGGCGCCAACACTGACGCTGGCCATTTTGCCGAGAAACTGACGTTTACTCTTGTCCATACAGATTTCCTTCACTACTTGCAGATGGCGAATAAACTGGCTCATAGACCTAGAGTTAAGGTTTATGGCGAGGTTTACAGGCATTCTGTAAAAGGGGAGGCGGCATAACTATAGTGGTTTTCCACATATCGGGTGTGGACTTGATCTAGCGCAACAAATATCCGTTAGAATAGCCTTCAAAATGCTAGGGTTTTATTTTTTGTTACTTGAGTTTGGCCTTTTCTTAGCTTGAGTTGGACTTGATTTTAGTGTGAGTGACTGGGGATAAAGGATTGCACTTCATGTTATTGAGGATGATGAAAACTGTGTTTCGCTTAGCTGTATCGGTCAAGTGGCCGTTATCGATTCTGAGCACTCCACATTCCGTGGCAATACCGAGAAAAAAGCCAAGGAACGCAGTGTTATTCCTATGCTTGCTGGCTTCGGTTAAGGTGTTTGCTGCGGAGCCACTAAATCAAAGTGCGCATTCGGGATTAACTGACCCTGAGGTTGTTGCTCAAGTTGCTATCGAAGAGCCCAGTTATCAAGTGGTCGATGTGGGCGTGTTAGCCATCCGCGGTTATAAGGCAACCATCAACCGCTGGCAACCTTTGATGGGGTGGCTCGAAACCCAAATTCCCAACAGTTACTTTAGGTTACATCCTCTCACCCTCGATGAGCTAGCTAAGGGCGTTGAAACCCAAAGGCTCGATTTTGTGATCACCAACCCAGGGCAATCCGTGTTGCTGGCGCGGCAATATTCCCTTACTTGGTTGGCGACCCTGCGCAGTCCGTTAAATAATGGCGCGGCGATGCAAGTGGGTTCGGCGCTGGTGGTGCGCGCCGATTCGCCCTATCAAACCTTAGCTGATCTCAAGGGGCGTCGGCTCGGGATCGTATCGAAAAATGCCTTTGGTGGTTACTTGACCTTAGTGTACGAAGCGCAGCTAAAGGGTATAGATTTGCCTCGCTTTGTGGGTGAGATTATTCCGCTGGGGTTCCCGCTAGATAATTTGTTGTATCAGTTAGATAACAAAAAAACTTCCACAGAGCGACATCAACCGTTAGACGCTGCGGTCGTGCCTGTGTGTCAGCTTGAGCAGATGCAAACGGAAGGTCTTATTAACATCGCCCATTATCGAGTGCTCGATAATCAAGCGCCGGTGGGATTTAATTGCCAAGTCTCGACCCACCTTTATCCCAACTGGTCTATGGCAAAGACCAATCGCGCCTCCCAGTCTCTGGCTAAAAGTGTGACTCAAGCTTTGCTGGCGCTGCCCGAAGATCATCTCGCCGCTAAGTCTGCCGATTCTGCGGGCTGGACCACGGCAGTGAGTCAGCTTGCGATCGATCAACTGCTTAAAGATCTCGATATGCATCCTTTGCAGGCACCATGGTGGCAAAGGGCGTGGCAGTGGATCAAGTTACATCAACAATGGGCTTGGCTTGTGTTGGGGATTTTGGTTTTACTCAATGTGTATCATTTTTGGCTTGAATACCGCTTTAGTCGTCGTGGCCGTGAGTTGATTAACACTCAGCGCCAGCTCAATGAAAACCGTGCGTTACTGGAACATGCCCAGCGTATTGCAATCGCGGGCGAGCTTGGCGCGAGTCTCTCCCATGAACTCAATCAACCTTTGGCGGCGATTGGCCATTATTGTCATGGCGCCGAAGTGCGATTACAGCGGGGGACGAGCCCTGAGGAGTTGCAATCGGTGTTGACGCTGATCCAGCAGGAAGTCACGCGCGCCGATAGTATTATCAGTCGCTTACGTAATTTATTGAAGAAGCGACCTGTGTCGAAACAGCCTTTGTATTTGCATGAGTTGGTCAATGATACTGTGCCGCTGCTCGCCTATGAGTTTGAACAACATCAGATAAACCTTGCCGTCAATGTGAATGGTGAACCTTATTTACAGTCCCTCGATGAAGTTGGCATGCAGCAGTTGTTGCTTAACTTGCTGAAAAACGCCTTTGACGCCTGCGTTCAGCGGTTAGAGCTTGAATCCAGTGGCACCGAACAGAGCATCACGCAAAAGCCATACACACCCACGATCGATATCGATCTTCGCTATCAAGAATGTACGCTCTTGCTGACAGTCACAGATAATGGCACAGGGTTAACCGAAGAGACCAGTCTGCTGATGCAAGCATTTTATTCCACTAAATCAGAGGGGTTAGGTTTAGGCTTAGTGATTTGCCGTGATATTGCCGAGAGCCATGGTGGTACGTTTAGCCTAGAAAGTGCTATGGGTGGCGGTTGCCAAGCGCAGGTGGCTATACCGCGTAAACCTGAACCCAATGGAGCACAATAATGAGTCTTGCCTTACCTGTGTATTTAATCGATGACGATGACTCAGTGCGTCGTTCTTTGCGTTTTATGCTTGAAAGTTATGGCCTTAAGATCACCGACTTTGATAGCGCCGAAGCCTTTTTTACCGCCGTAGACTTAACACTACCGGGTTGTGCGCTAGTCGATGTGCGAATGCCGGGTTTGAGTGGCCCACAGTTGCATCTTGAATTAGTGGCAAAAAATAGTCCGCTAGCGGTGATTTATCTCACCGGCCATGGCGATGTGCCTATGGCGGTAGATGCGCTTAAATTAGGTGCGGTGGATTTTTTCCAAAAGCCCGCCGATGGCGCTAAGTTAGCCGAAGCGGTCGTCAAAGCGTTGGAACATACCAAGGCGCATCATCAAGACAATCAGTATCTTGAGACTTATCAAGCGCTCACGCCAAGGGAGCGGGAAATACTCAACCTGATTGCCCAAGGCCTGAAGAACCAAGAGATCGCCGATAGTCTCTGTATTGCCATGCGCACGGTTGAGATCCACCGCGCCAATTTGATGAAAGGCATGCAAGTGGGATCGCTGGCGGAAATGATGCTGATCTACAGTCGGATTGCCGAACGCCTGCGTCTCGAATAAATCCGCTGGAATTTACCTTTTATCGCGCTAATTGCCGCTTTGTTAGCCGCCTATTTTGGCTAAGTTGTCGTATCATTGGCCGTTTGATTTGAGCCTAGCTATAGGGTTATGTTTTTGCTGAGCAATGGGCTGAGATGTGAGCCAAGGCATTAGTGCATCGCCGCTTAATTGCCAATACACTGTGATTGCCTTATTTTAGGGGCACTATTTTTAGGCCACGATTTTTAACATCACTTTTTAGTCACTTTTTAAAGTGTTTATTTACAGTGACGATTTTAATGTCAGTGGCCCTCTTGGATTGTTTTCTCTTATTTGTGTAGAAGCTTCTGCAGCTTAGATAAGACTCTCCTGTTTGCATAAGGAATGAAATGGCAAGCTTGATTCGTATTGTGCTGATTGATACGCACCTTCCGGGCGTGGTGGAACTCGCCCTCAATGGTCATACCAACATTTGTGGTACTAACGCCTCGGGTAAAACGACATTACAACGTCTAGTCCCTGTTTTTTATGGTGAATACCCAAGCCGCGTGGTGCCTTCTACCCGCGACAGTTTCGAGCGTTGGTATTTGCCACACGATTCAAGCTACATCATTTACGAATATCAAAAGGCCGATGGCTTACTGTACCAAGCCGTGCTGGCCTCTGCGGGCGATGGTAAGGGCGTTAACTATCGCTTTATCGCCAAAGGTTTTGAGCTAAGCGATTATATTAAATCGCAAAATGGCGACACTATTCTGTGCCACACCATGGCGGAATTAGGCCGTGATTTAAAACGTGCCGGCATCGCCACCACTAATTTGCTTAATACCCGTGAATATCGCGCCATTATTCAAAACGATCGCACCCTATTAAGCACGGGCAGCAACCGCAGCGAACTACGCGGTTATGCACGCCAATTTGCCCTGTGTGAGGGTGAGCATTCCCTGCGCCACATCGAAAAACTCGCCAAAGCGGTGCACTCCAAAGAAGGCAAGATGGAGACAGTCAAATCCATGATCGCCGCCATTTTAGAGGAAGATGGGGTTAATCCGCCCAGCTCACGTTTGAATCCGCAGCGCGTTGAAGCGTGGATCCGTGAAAGCCAACTTATCCAAGGCTTTGAAGTTATTCGTCCTGAGTTTGAAAAACTCGAGCAAGAATTTAACCAACTGCTTAGCGCCGAACTGCGTTTATCGAGTCTGTCTCGCGGTTATCGCAACGATGAAACCTTAGAAGCCGATCGCCAAGATATTCAACAAACCTTATCTAAGGAACTGAATTTAAAACTCAGATTGCTTGATGATGAATGGAAAGAGCAGCGCGATGAGCTCAATCTCGATTTATCGGCAGCTAAGGGCGATGTGGCAAAGTGCGAGTATGAGCTCGATGCCATTGAAGATCAGCATGCTGCCTTTTTAGATGCCAACATAGAGCAAGCCAAGGCCGATCTTGAGATGCTGCCGAACTGGCGCACCGATGTTGAAAACCTAAGTGAACGCCATAAGCTGCAAACCGAGAAGCACCAAGACATTGAGGCGGCGTACAATGCCCGTCGCAGTAAGATTGGCGAGCAGTTAAACCGCGAGCTTGAAGGTTTGCATGCCGACCAAGACAAGCAGCGTGAAGCCCGCGATAAACAACGTGAAGTGGCGCGCACCGATATTGACGCCTTAGAGCTGCAATGGCGCAACCAAATGGATGCGGGCAAGGCTAGCTTTAGCGAGCAGGAATACCAATTCAAACTCACTGCCGCCGAGCTTAAATTGCGTGTTGATGGCGTGACTTACACCGAAGAAGAAAAGCTGAGTCTCGCGATTTTCGACGAACGTATTCACCGCGCCGACGAAGAACAAGAAAGCTGCAATGCCAAGGTTGAACGCTTAAGTAGCGATGAACGCAAGCTCAGAGCCAAACGTGACCAAGCTAACGAAGCCTTGCGTATCGCCACCTTAAGGGTGAACGAGCGTCAAACTGCGCTGGATGAATTGCACCATATGCTGTTCCCGCAATCCCACACCCTATTGGAGTTTCTGCGTAAAGAATCCCAAGGCTGGGAGCAAAGTTTAGGTAAAGTGATCGCGCCTGAACTACTGCATCGCACTGATTTACATCCAAGCTTAGTGACTGAATCGAGCGAAGCTTTCTTTGGCGTGCATTTAGATCTTAAAGCGATCGATGTGCCTGAATATGCCGCCTCCGAGCAAGAGCTGCGGATTCGGTTAAGCAAAGCCGAAGAAGCCCACACTAGCGCCCAAGAAATGCAGGCCGAGGCCGAATCTCAGCTGGTGGCCATTAATGGCGAGTTGGATAATCTCAGCCGTGAACTGACCTTTGCCCGCACAGCGTACAAAAATAGCCGTGACGATCTGCGTCGCCTATTTGATGAAAAGCGCAGCGAGCAAGAGAAAATCAACAAAGCATTGAGCGAGCGCAAAGCCCATGCGGGACAAAGACTGACTCAACTCGATGGTGAGCTAAAACAGCTTAAACATCAGCACGAACTCTGGCTCGAAGAGCAAAAAGAGCAAGCGCTCGAAGCGCGCATGGAAAAACAAGCCTATTGGCAGGAAGTGATCGGCGCGCTCGACAATCAACTCGGCCAAATTAAAGCGACCATTGAAAGCCGCCGCGAAAGCGCCAAAATCGAGCAGAAAGCCTGCGAGACCTGGTACAAAAACGAGCTTAAATCCCGCGGTGTGGATGAGGAGAATATCCTCAAACTCAAGCAACAAATTCGTGAGTTAGAAACCAAAATCAGCCGCGCCGAGCAGCGTCGCAGCGATGTACTGCGCTTTGACGATTGGTATCAACACACTTGGCTTGCGCGCAAACCTAAACTGCAAACTCAGCTTAGCGATGTGAAGCGCGCGGTATCGGAAATAGATCAACAGCTTAAGGCGAAAACTCAGGATGTTAAGGCCCGTCGTCAACAACTTGAAACCGAGCGTAAAGCGTCCGATGCGGCGCAGGTTGAAGCTTCTGAAAACTTAACGAAGTTACGTGCCGTAATGCGTAAACTCGCCGAGCTTAAGTTACCGACCAATAACGAAGAAGCCCAAGGCAGCCTAGGCGAGCGTCTGCGCCAAGGTGAAGACTTGCTGCTGAAACGTGATTACCTGATGGGGTCAGTGAAGCAATATGTGGAGCATTTTGACTCAGTGATCGCCAGCAAGTCAGGTTCGGGCCTTGCCGAAACCTGGGAGCGTGCCCGCGAAGAATCGAGCTTTATCAATGACAAAGGTATTCGTCTGCTGGATTACCGCAAGTTAGTGCCACAGCTTGAGCAATTGCTGAACGTAATAGTGCCGCAATCGATTACAGCGCTGCGTGAGCAAGGACGGATTTTTGGTGTCGACTTAACCGCCTTCTACGATGTGTTAGCCGATATCGACCGCCGCATTGCCTCCCAAAGTGCGCGTATTACCCGCGAAGTGGGCGAAGAGTTATTCCTCGATGGCGTGTCTGAATCGGCTGTGCGTATTCGCTCGCGCATCAGTGAGTTAGAGTTCTGGCCTGAGCTTGAGCAGTTCGTCAAAGCCTTTAAACATTGGAAAGCCGATGGTTTTAATGGCTTGCCCGATGAGGATTACACCAACAGCATGCGCCGCGCCTTAGACATTATCGGCCGTGCCGCGTTAACGGGGGGCATCTCTAAGTTGCTGGAAATCGAGCTGCGCCTCAAAGAAGGTAACAGCGACTTAATCATCCGCACCGATAGACAGCTTAACGAATCCTCAAGTCACGGTATGGCGTATCTGATTTTGTGTAAGTTCTTGTTGGCATTCACGCGCTTGCTGCGTGGACGCGCCGATGTGACCATTCACTGGCCAATTGATGAGTTGGGCACTTTGCACCATACCAACGTGAAGAAGATTTTCGACGCCTGCGAAAACAATAATATTTGTGTGCTGGGCGCCTTCCCGAACCCTGAGTCTGAGGTGCTGAACTTGTTCGCCAACCGTTACATTATCAACAAACAAACTAAGAAGTTGCAGGTGGTGAAGCCTAAGGTCAACCCAATTGCCGACATGTTGAATAAGCGTTTGTCGAAGGAGGCCATCTAATGAGTGATGCAACCCAAACCGTATTAGTTGGCACTGGCGCTTTGATTGAACTGTTACTCAAGGGCGAGTTTATTTGCCGCACCACCAATGAAGAAGGCTGGCGCGCCCTTAAAAATAGCAGCACCCGCGAGCGGGTTGAAGCCTACTTAAACCAGATCAACCGTACCGTGGCGTCTGCCGCCGAAGGTGATGTGTTCTTCTGCGGTTATTTGCAGCTCGGCGATGCCGAACGCAAAGTGATTTCATCGCAGTTTAAAGATATCTGTCAGGCATTGATCCCGCTGGTGGAATGGTTGGTATTAGTGCAAGAAGCCAGTGGCCAAGATGCGCCGCTGAGCGAAGGTGCGCCCGTGCGTTTGACCGAGCTGCAAAGCCGTATCGAAGACACGCCGGCGTTTCGTGAGCAGTTAGCCAAACTCAGCCAATATCGTCTATTTGGCTCGACCAGTACCAACAGCGATGCGCAAATCAAATTAGTCTTCAAACGCTTAGTCGAACTCGGCTATTTAGTACGACCCAATGCAGAGAAGCAAATCTATATCGCCACGGGTAAGCTGGATTATCTGTATGAAGTCATTCGTTTTATCGATGAAACCGAAGGTTTAAGCCTAGAAGCGCAGGCGGAAACAGCGACCCAGCGGGACTTAATCTAATGTTGGCACGATTAAACCTAGGTAAAAGCTGCGACCAAGGAGGCCGTGATGAGCAGTAACTTACATCAGGCGGGGGTTAAGCTGCTCAAGCAGTTAGGTCGCCATGCTGACATCATTATGGACACCTATTTGGCGGGCTCTCTTAACGAGGATGCGCACGATCCAAGCGTGGTTGAAAAGCTTAAACAGGCAGGGATTTTATGGCGGCCAGAGCCAGATCAGGAACTGCGGCTTAAGCGTTCTGTGCGTGCCTTACTCGAAGAAGGTTTAAGTGATGAGCGCAATCGTCAAATCGACTCTAATGTCGGTTCGGCCTTAGCCACGATTAAAACCTTGGCCGATCATTATAAAGAGGCGCGTCATAGCTCAGACTACAGCGCCGCTGAGGCCTATTTATCAGATTTAAGCGAACATGTTTATAGTTTCGCCGACAGTCTGCGTTATTCGATCCGTGTGCTCTGGGGCCGGATCAATAACGAGTTCGGTTACGTCGGTACGATCAACGCTAAGATCCGCGAAAACGAATTAGCTCAAAGCCAAGTGTCTGAATTGCTTAATGGCTTAGAGATGTTCCAGTTTAGTGAGCTAGGCGAAATTGCTGGCGATATCCGTGAACTGCGAAAGCTCTTAGTGACGACTTTGCAGGAAACTATGAGCGACTGCGCCCAGGAACTGAGCGTAGTGCAGGGGCGTTTACTCGAACTCTTAGGCCGCTTCAGACAAATCCGTGGCCGTACCCGTTTACTCAAGGGCTGGTTGCTCTACACTGATTTGCATCCGGATTATCGGCCTGCAGACCATGTGTCCCACAAGGAAATCCCGAGTCTATTCAATCGCGCCGAAATCTTGCTCGCGCCTGCTGCGGTAGATGTGCATAACGCCAGCCAAGAACTGGAGTTGATGGGCATAGTCGCGCACATTAAAGCCATCAGCCGCCATCCTGTGATTGCGGCTGTGCGTGAGCATGATGTGTCCGTTTCTATCACCCAAAGTGAAGACTTCGATGTGCCGGATAATCCGCTCAAACAAGCGGTGGATGAGTATTTCGTCGATGTGATTGAGTCTGGCCTGCGCCAATCGGCGCTGGAATATCTGGCGGATAAAGCGCTGCCTTGGGACGCCGAAAGCTGGATTTATCAAGTCATTGGCGGCTATGAAGGCCTACCCGATGAGCACAAAGCTTATTTTGAGCTTGAGCCATTGGGTGAACCGCATCCCATCTATAGCGGCAACTTTATTATTCGCGATGTTGAGTTATGGCTCGCCTAGGCCAGCAACAATTACAATTGTTGGAGAACGCTTTTATTAAGCGTTCTCCCAAGGTTAAGCTCACGGCTAACTGGCGTGCGATTTATCGCGAGTTAGAAGTGGGTGAGTTAGACGAGTCTGAAAAGTATCTGTGTTTTGCGCCCAAAGATTTCGAACTGCTAAGGCAAAGCGTGTTGGCGTTAATGGGGCTTGATTTAAGGCAGCTTGATTTTAATGTCGATCGCATGTCGATGTCCGCCAAAAGTCACGATGAAAAGCTCGCTAAGATCCGCCCTGAAGCCGAATACGTTTTGATGAAGTATCTGGGTTTTGAATCTTCACCAACTGGGATTTCAACACGCACATCACTGCGTATTCCTTTGGATGAAGCACAAAAGCATTGCCATGAACTCAATGTCGCAGCCATCCTAGTGATTGAAAACTTAGATGTATTTGATGTTATCCATCAAGCGCGTTTGCCACAGGATTTAACTCATGTGATGGTTATCTACCGAGGTAGCGGTCATCATTCCCCGATTGGCGTGCGGCATTTTTTGCAAGCGATGGCAGATAAATTACCGATCATTGCCTTTACCGACTTAGATCCCGCAGGGCTACAAATCGCCCATACCTTAATGGGTGTGACCCATTGCCTTGTGCCACAACTTGCGCTGACAGCACCTGCTGAGTTATTGGCAATAGCACAAATTAATTCTACTGATGATTTCGACAAGCAAGCGAAACAGGCTAAATATTTGCAAAATGCCGAGTTAAAGCATTGGCAAAAATTAGCCGTTTGGCTAAATCAACACCGTATTAGTATCAAACAGCAACACCTGCTGGCTCGCGGACTTGAACTAGTGTTAGTGCCATATATTTAGCTGTCATCCCTTTCATCTCTCTGCTTTATAATAATTAACTGGTTTTAAATCCTGTTATAAATTTAAATTCAGTTATTAAGTCTGGGTTTTATCTGGCTATTGTTTCTTGTATGTTTAATTTGATGTTATTTGGTGTTTATTTTGTTTATTTATACTGGTTTAAATATATTTTGTTAGTGCTCAAATATTGTGCTTATAAATTTTTTATGGTTTAAAATCAGTTTATTACTATTTTTCTGTGATGGTGTTAACTTAATTCAAGATGAAAAAATGAAATTTATTCATTGAATTAACGGCTAGCATGTTTCACTATCCCCGCCTGAGCCAAAAATGGATTGGCAATTGTGCTCATCATGGAAGATGAATAACAAATAAATGACCTTTCTGGGGAAATCACAAGCATGATGAAATCACTTTCGACGCGGATCTTTATTGGTCTGTTTGCCGGCCTTATTTTCGGCACAATAGTGCAATACTTCTTAAACGATATCGGTTTTTTCTCGGGTAATTTAGTCGAGCTTGCCGGTGGCGTTGGTACTATGTTCGTCAATATGATCATGATGTTGGTTGTGCCACTCGTGTTTGTGAGCATCGTTTGCGGTGTCTGTGAGCTGCAAGATCTCAAAAGTTTTGGCCGCTTGGGCGGTAAGACCTTCGGTTTTTATATCATCAATACTGTCGTCGCAATCGCGACAGCATTATTAGTGGCACTGCTACTCGAACCCGGTAAAGGTGTAGATATGAGCAGCACGGATGGTGTAGCCATTACCGCTACTGAATTGCCAAGCCTGATGGCATTAGTTGTCGACATAGTCCCACGTAATCCTGTGACGGCTTTTATGTCGGGCAATATGCTACAAGTGATCTTTATGGCCTTGTTGCTTGGCGGTGTGATTAAGTCCCTTGGGGAGCATGTTGCGGGTGCTGTCCAAGGTTTTCAAACCGCCAATAAAATCATGATGAAACTGATTTCTGTGGTGATGAGTCTTGCGCCCTATGGTGTATTTGCCTTGATGTTTAAACTCGGCGCGACCTTAGATGCAGGTGTGTTTATGAGTGTGGTTGAGTATATGGTGCTGATCCTCGCGCTGCTGCTACTGTGGATTTTTGTGGTTTATCCTATGGCTGTGGGGATATTTACCCCAATCTCAGCCAAAACCTTCCGCGAGAAGACCCAAGAGCAAGTGCTGTTTTCACTCTCGACTGCAAGTTCAAATGCGACTATTCCCGTGACCATGCGTACTTTAACGGACAAGTTAGGCGTGAACCGTGCTGTTGCTGGTTTTGGCGTACCGCTGGGTGCGACCATGAACATGGGCGGTGTGGCGATTTATATCACTATTGCGATTTTCTTTGTCGCCAACGCCTTTGGCATGCCCATTACCACTGAGCAATTGCCTTCGCTGTTATTTAGTGTTTTCCTATTATCTGTCGGTGCGGGTGGTGTTCCCGGTGGCGGCATGGTGATGATAGGTGTGTTAATCCATCAAATGGGTTTACCGATAGAAGCCTTTGCCATAGTGGCGGCCTTAGATCGGATTATTGATATGGTGCTGACATCCTGTAACGTGGTTGGTGATACTGCGGTGTTGACTATAGTGGATCAAACCGAGAAAGTGCATCAGCTTGAGTCAGCGAAGAGTTAATGTGCCACTAAGTCGTATTCTATAAAAACAAAAGCCACTGAAAACAGTGGCTTTTGTTTAATATTCTCTATGCTGGTATTGATGTGTTGCTAGGTTAGCATCAACAATGTTAGCCCATTACTTAGTGCGAGTAATTTTATCCAGATAGCCCATGGCAAAGGCTGATAATACAAAGGTGATGTGTATTAACAGATACCACATGATTTTGTCGTTATCGATATTCTTCACATCCATAAAGATTTTCAGTAGGTGAATAGACGAAATCGCCACAATCGACGCCGCCACTTTGTTTTTCAGTGAGCCAGAATCTAATTTACCCAGCCAACTTAGCTTCTCACTGTCTTCGCCTACATCCAGCTGCGAGACGAAATTCTCGTAGCCAGAAAACATCACCATCACAATCAGGCCGCCCACGAGGGTGATATCAATCAAGGACAGGGTCACCAGCACTAAATCCACTTCAGTCATCTCAAAAATGATCGGCAGAATATGGAAGATCTCTTGGAAGAATTTAATGCCTAAACCCAATAAAACAAAGCTGAGTCCTAAATAAATTGGCGCCATAATCCAGCGCGATGCATACATTAATTTTTCAAATATTTGTTCCATAATCCATTAAACCCTTTATCTAAAATGCGGTAAAAAATCGAGTCACTAATGACTAAAACAGTAACATAATGCACTTTATGCGCGCTATTACCCAATCACAAGGGCGTGAGTTATATGCTGTTATTGTGTTTTTTTTGTAACCTCTGTGGTTATTTAACCCATATTTGGGTGTTAGTGGCGCCACATCGTTTAATGTGCACAGCCTTTGATATGTCTGATCGTCGCTTTTTTCAACCTAATACCAAGCAAATTCAGCCATGGATGATCATTTTTCTTGGCATTTTAGGGCTTTGATGAAGGAAGTGACATTTGTCATCCTAGATTGCTGACAACTCACACTGCCGTGATGGACATTTTACGCAGATACTTAAGTCATCTAAACAAGGAGGCTTAATCATGCAACATAAATCACTGGACCAACAATTAATCGAATACCGTCAACAACGTGCTTTAGCTATGCCCTTATCCGGCATGATTGTGTGGATCCTACTGTTTGTATTGAGCCTTGTATTACCTCCTTCGCAGTTGGTGATGGCGGTCTTTATCGGTACTGGTTCTATTATCTACCTTGCCATGGGTATTTCGCGGCTGACAGGCGAGAATATCTCGTTTAAGAAAAGCGCTGAGCGTAATTGGTTTGAGACTGTGTTTCTCGCTGCGATGGGGATGAGTTTTTTAACCTTTAGCATCAGTATTCCCTTTTTTATGGAAAATTATCTGGCTTTGCCTTTCGCCCTTGCGGTGCAAACAGGTTTAATGTGGTTAGTCCACGGTGTTTTAGCAGCGCAAAAGGTGGCCATAGTGCATGCGATAGTGCGCACCTTAGCCTGTGTGGCAGCTTTCATGCTCTGGCCCGAGCTGAGCTTTCAAATTCAGCCTCTAATCGTGGTGTTTTGTTATGGTTTTTCAATTCCCGTGATGCAGCGCCGCTGGAAGATTCAGCAAAATCTGTGTGCTAGCAATTAGTGGGTTATCTTTGGGTTATTGTGTAGATTTTGGCTTTGCGGCCTAATGGCCGAGGTGAATCAAAGTCGTGGGGCTTCAGCCCTGACGCTTAATCAAGAGTCTAACAAGTGATCTCGCCCTAGATCGATTTGTATGTCTGCCAGCGCACAGAGCTCAAACTGGCGTTATTGCATTATGGTTATTACCCTGCACTTTTTGCAGTGTGAAGGAGCTTATAATGCAAACCATGAAACTTACGTTCGTTACCGCTGGTGTTGTTCTCGTTGGTAGTTTGCTGCTTAACGGTTGTGATAGTGGCAATGTGAATACTCAAACAGGTACACCAGACTTAACTGTAACAACCGAGGATGGTACTGGTGATGATATTAAAATTGCCACAGCAGTTAATACTGCGTTGATCGCTGATCAGCAGCTACAAAATTTAGATATTCAGATAGAAACCCGCAAGGGCGATGTCACCATTTCCGGCAATGTAAATAGCCAAGCTCAGAAAGACCAAGCTGAACGGGTCACGGCAGCAACCTCTGGTGTGCACTCGGTAAATAATCGGTTGGAAGTAAAATAGCAATGTCAGTAAAGCCGCCTGTTTGATGTATTCAATTGACAGACGACAAACAGGAGCGGCAGCTCTTATCTGGCTTTAATTCACCGCTTATGCCACAAAATACCAATCCCCGCCAACCATGCTGCGGGGCGTTGGCCTTCTTGATTTATAAATGTGTGAGTCCAGCTATGGTCACTCACGCTGGCCTTGCGGCTGCTGTGGCAGATTTGTGCATTGGAGTTTGTACCCGTCGTGACTTTCTTTGCGCCACATTTCGCACTTGCTACGTAGCTTTTGGCTTTGTGGCCTTACGGCCTAGAAAGTCCTAGGGCTTCACCCCTAACGTTTAATCAAGAGTCGACCAAGGAGGACTGCTCGTCCTTGTCTTTTTAATTGTTAATTCTACTGATGTAGAACCTTCGATTTTTAGTTCACGTCCATATTGTAGTTGCAGATTTATACGGCCTTACGGCCGAGGTGAATCAAGGTCGTGGGGCTTCACCCCACACCCGACCAAGGAGGACTGCTCGTCCTATCCTCCTTGGATGCTCCATGACGCCCCTAACGGAGTTGAAAGCCCCTTGGGCATTAAGCGTCCTTATGCTATCGCGTCAGACGCTCGTCCCTGATTCGACTGACGCTATCTCGGCATCCATGCCTCGCTCACGCAACGAACGCAAATGCCCTGCGGCAACTCCGAGGGGAGGTGAACTTCTGTGATCTCGGTGTTGACCGTTAATCCCAAAAGAGTTATGCCTGTCCCATCTTTGTACCCAGAAAGCTACGCAGACGTCCTGTCTGCGTCACGTTGTTTTCTTCAACGCCCTTCAGCAACTTCGCAGGGGAGGTAAACTTCTGTTGCTACTGTGTGATTTTTAATCTCTATTTATCTCTTCATGAAAACGCTGCCAAAGAGGTTTTAATTGGCGACGAATTGTTTTGCTATTATCCATTTTTTTTGCTGCTCTTAAACCATAAGTGATAAAGTTTTTAGCACCTAGATGTGTATATCGACTATATAGTTTTTTCTTAAATAATTCTTTTTCTGTTGCGCCTTTGTCAGCCCTAATGCAATTATATTTTCGCATAGTTTGTTTAGCTAAACTGATTCCTCGTTTCATTTTCTCAGAGTAACGAGCTAACGATGAAGAACGTATATATATATTCTCACCGTCGAACATAAAACCAAGGTATTGCAACATCTGTTCTGAAATCAAAGTATCACCAACCTTTTTAAATGACCTCAGTTCAGTTTTTTTGGGATTAATACTCACTTTCAGCGCTTTGACATGTTTTGCTGCAAATCCAGCAACAGTATTACGTAGTTCGGTTGGAACGATAAATAGCATATCGTCACAATATCTGTAGTAATACCCATTATAAATATCAACAAAGCGCTTCATTTCTTTATCAAATTCTAACATGTAAATGTTTGAAAGAAGAGCGCTTATAGGTGAGCCTTGAGGGATGCCATATCTACTTTTGTTCGTTTCGATTAAGCCTTTATCTCTAACCATACTTCTAAATTCGGATGCATTACAAACTCTAAATCTACCATTTTTAGGATTGTTTATGGATATGGAGAGAGCTTTATAGAGAGTGGCTTTATCCACTTTTGAATATTTCGTAAGTGATTTGTAGACATTGAAGTGATCAGTAGGAAGCTTTTGTTTGCCAAGTAAATTTGCCCATGATTTTTTTAACAAATCATGATCTAAAGTGTCAAAAAATTTAGAAAAATCAAGTGCAACAGCACTACACTCTCCAAGGCTTTTTATTCTACAAAATGCTTCATATGCAAAGTCAATATTGCTTTTTCCCAGCTCCCTAAATGCCAAAATAGAGTCTTGTAAGTTATTTTTAATTAATTCTTTCTCATACTTTTCGGAAAGTATTTGAGAGTAGTAAGCATAAATATGACTATCTTTATGGGCAGAATAAGCTATCGGCCTATCCTTTGTAACTACATTTAAGGTTCCAGTTGATTGGTCTTTACTGATTTTCTTAGATAGAACTACGTAACTAATTAGTGGGAAAAACGGATGTTTTGCTACTCTAGAAGGCGAAGTAACTAATAGGGTTGCTTTTTCTTGATTAATTGGTAGGTCGAAATGGAGATAACCTCGGCTTCTATACCATTTTGGAGTTTCTTTTAACATTTATATCCATTAGCAAAACCGGAGCAGACTTAGAACTGCGGCAATTCCACACGCCCTACTCCGGCTTAACCAAGTTGTTTAAACAACCGTTTTGTCCTAAGACGTTGCCGCGTAATGTTAGATATGAATTATAATGTAACTATAACCTTGGAGACATCTATGAAACTTAGGATAACCTTCGTCGAGATGTTGTTATCGTTCCTATCGTTAAGCTTATTCGGCGTCCAGATAGTACTTGACAACATGTTATTTACCTTCTGACCTAATTGGTTTAAATAAATATCCTCATTCAGAAGCAATTCGAAATTAACAAAGGTTTAAATAAAAAGCAACTACATTATTGGTAAGATAAAAAGATAGAACTGACATTAATCTATGATGATTAACAGTTAACACTGAAGCTTCAGGAGTTCACCTTCCCTGCGAAGTTGCCGCGGGGCGTTGGAATAAATTGCGTGAGTCCGGTCATGGATGACCGGCTAGCTTTCGCAGGTGCAGGGACGCATCCTTCGGAAGCGATAGCAATTTATCCATAAGACCAAGGCTAGTCTCTAATGCATGTAACTTCGCTAGGGGTGGCAAGGGAGATCCAAGAGGGAATTGCTGTTGATCCCCTCTTGGTCGGGTGTGGGTTGAAGACCCACGACTTTGATTAACCTCGGCCGTTAGGCCGCATAAACTCCAAATGTGAAACCAATCGCTAAAACTTTACAGATCCCTGATTTCGCAATCACAACTCAAAATTTCGTATTACGCGATAACAAAAAAGCCACTGTAATCAGTGGCTTTAATCATAAAAATCAAAATATAAGCGATTCGGCTTACTCTATATTTGGCTCTTCGCTGTAATCAATACCATGATAGCTCAGGCAAGCGTCGACTTCGTTGCTGCTGCCTAGGATGACGGCAACACGTTGGTGAATTTGCGTTGGTTGAATATCCAAAATGGTTTCATAACCCGTTGAGGCTTTACCGCCAGCTTGTTCGACTAAGAAGGCCATTGGGTTGGCTTCGTACATCAAGCGCAGTTTGTACGGTTTTTTCGGATCTTTATTATCGGTTGGGTAAGTGAAAATACCACCACGGGATAGCACGCGGTGTACATCGCCAACCATGGCCGCAATCCAGCGCATGTTGAATGATTTTTCGCGTGGGCCAATTTTACTGAGCAGTAAATCGGCAATATAGGTCTGCATTGGCGCTTCCCAAAAACGTTGGTTCGACATGTTAATGGCAAACTCTTGGGTATCTGGGCTAATGCTCATGGCGGCATTCGTCAGTAAAAACTCATTGGTTTCTGGGTGCAAAGTAAAGAGTTGCACGCCTTGGCCTGTGGTTAATGCCAGCATGGTTGATGGACCATAAAGTACATAACCTGCGGCTAATTGTGCGCGGCCAGATTGTAAAAAGCTGGTTTCAGTCAGCTCGCCAGCAGGCGCGGGCAGGACGGAGAAAATGGTGCCGACTAACGAGTTGATATCGATATTAGATGAGCCATCTAGCGGATCGAAACACACCAGGTATTGACCATTTTGGCTGACTTCAACCACATGATCTTCTTCTTCCGACGCCAAACCGCGCACTGTACCGTCAGCTTTTAATGCATCTTTGAGCATGTCGTTGGTGATGATATCCAGTTTTTTCTGGGTTTCACCTTGGACGTTTTCTTGCTCAGTCGCGCCTAACACGCCCGCAAGTGCACCGTGGCGAACGGCATGGCTAATGGCTTTTGAGGTGTCGGCTAAGGTTAAAATTAGGTGGGAGAGGGAGTCGTTCACTGCCTGTGAGGTCAGGTGCTGGGCCAGAGTCTGCATGTTATGTCCTTTAGAGGTTCAACAATGAGGTCAATTTCGTTATTTGCCGCGAATGATAACTCAGTTAGTCGACAATTTCAGCGATGTTGCTGATGCTTTTAGCGAATATTGGGGCTTTTTGGGATTATTTGGATTGAGCTTGGCGCAAGGGCCTAATTTGTATCGGCATATTGCATGCTCTTTCTATTTATAGGCGGCCTCTGGCACAATGTCGGCTTGTTTTTAATCGCTGACATCTTAGGCGATTATGCTCCCAAGGAATAATAATGATTAAAAATAGGTTAACTTGGTTCCCTGCGTGCTCACTTAAGGTGCGCGCCGTTCCCCTACTGATAGCGAGCCAAATGGCCATGATTTCGACAGCTATGTTTTCAATTACCCCAGCTTATGCAATGGAAGGCGGCAAACTGCCACTGACGATTGAGCGAATGAACGCCTCGCCCGCCTTAGCGGGCACCAGTCCTCGAGGTTTGAAATTGTCACCCGATGGTCAGCGTGTCACTTATCTTGCGGGCCGTAAAGACAATCAAAACTTTTATGATCTCTGGCAGATGGATGTAAAGACGGGTAAATCTAGCCTATTGCTCAATGCCGATAAGTTGGCAAGCAATGAATTATCCGATGAAGAAAAAGCCCGCCGCGAGCGCCAACGTATTTATGGCGAAGGCATTATGGAGTACTTCTGGGCCGATGATAGCCAAGCGCTATTAATTCCGGCTGCTGGTAATCTGTATTATTTTTCATTAGTGGATAACAGTGTCAGCCAACTTCCCATTGGCGAAGGGTTTGCCACAGATGCGCGCCTATCGCCTAAGGGGCATTTTGTGTCTTTTGTGCGGGACCAAAATTTGTATGTGTTAGATCTGTCGACCAAAAAACTTCAAGCTATGACAACCGATGGCGGCGGGGCAATTAAAAATGCCATGGCCGAGTTTGTCGCTCAGGAGGAAATGGATCGCATGACAGGTTATTGGTGGGCGCCCGATGAATCGGCCATCGCCTTTACCCGTATTGATGAGTCCGGTGTCGAGCAAGTAACCCGTAACGAAATCTATGCTGACGGTATTAAACTTACTGAGCAGCGCTATCCCTATGCCGGCAAAAACAACGTCGATATCGCCCTCGGTGTGGTCACGTTAAAAGATAAGGCTATCAATTGGGTGACCCTGCGCGAAGAGAATAGCGCAGACAAGAGCAAAGATATTTACCTGCCGCGGGTCGATTGGTTGCCCGATAGTAAACATTTGTCGTTCCAGTGGCAGAGCCGCGATCAACATAAGCTAGATTTGCAACTGGTGGCGTTAGACTCGCTGACTAAGCCAAAAACCTTAGTGAAAGAACGCAGTAACGCTTGGGTGAACCTCAATAACGATCTGCACTTTTTAAAACAACAATCGGCTTTTATTTGGGCATCTGAGCGTGACGGCTTTAATCATCTGTATCTTTTTGACTTAAAAGGCAAACTTAAAACCCAATTGACTCAGGGCGAGTGGGCTGTCGATGCGTTGGAATACATAGATGAAACCGCTGGTTGGGTATATTTCACTGGCCGCAAAGATACGCCAATCGAGAAACAACTTTATCGCGTGCCTTTAGCGGGTGGCAAGGTTGAGCGGGTAAGCAAGCAAGCGGGCATGCACGATCCTGTGTTTGCCGACAATCAAAGTGTGTATCTGGATTATTTCAATAGCTTATCTCAGCCACCGCAGATCAGTTTACACGGTGACAAGGGCCAGCAACTGGCTTGGGTTGAGCAAAATGAAGTCAAGCAAGGCCATCCTTTATATGACTATGCGGGTCTGTGGCAAATCCCTGAATTTGGTGAACTAAAAGCCGAAGATGGCCAAGTGTTACAAACCCGTTTATTCAAACCTGTTCCCTTCGATGCGAGCAAGAAATACCCTGTCGTAGTGCGGGTTTACGGTGGGCCGCACGCACAGTTAGTGACTAACAGTTGGAGCGAGCAAGACTATTTTACCCAGTATCTGGTTCAACAAGGCTATGTGGTGTTCCAGTTGGATAACCGCGGCAGCGCCCACAGGGGGACAAAGTTTGAGCAAGTGATTTACCGTCACTTGGGTGAAGCTGAAGTCAAGGATCAAAAAGTGGGAGTGGACTATTTACGCAGTCTGCCATTTGTCGATGCCGATAATGTGGCAATTTACGGCCACAGTTACGGTGGTTATATGGCCTTGATGAGTTTATTTAAGGCGCCGGATTACTTTAAAGCCGCGATTTCGGGTGCACCTGTAACCGACTGGCGCTTATATGACACCCATTATACTGAGCGTTATTTAGCTCATCCCGAGGGGAATGAAAAGGGTTATGAAGCCAGCAGTGTGTTCCCTTATGTGAAAAACTATCAAGCGGGTTTGTTGATGTATCACGGCATGGCCGATGATAACGTCTTGTTTGAAAACAGCACTCGGATTTATAAGGCGTTGCAGGATGAGGGCAAGCTGTTCCAGATGATCGATTATCCTGGATCTAAACATTCGATGCGTGGCGAGAAAGTGCGTAATCACTTATATCGCTCACTGGCCGATTTCCTCGATAGGCAGTTGAAAAACGCCAAATAGCAGGCATAAAAAAAACCAGATCCTAGGATCTGGTTTTTTGTGAGTCGATTCTTATCAAACCAATTAATGCGGATGTCGCTTAGCGGGCGATTAGCCTTCTAAGTTACCGCAAAAACGATAGCCTTCACCGTGAATAGTCGCGATGATTTCTGGCGTATCTGGCAAGCTTTCGAAATGCTTACGGATACGACGGATAGTCACGTCTACAGTACGATCGTGTGGCTTAAGTTCACGGCCAGTCATTTTCATCAGTAGATCGGCACGAGTCAAAATTTTGCCTGGGTTTTCAACAAAGTGCAGCATAGCGCGGAACTCGCTACGTGGCAGTTTGTAAGATTCACCCTGTGGGCTCACTAATGAACGGCTGTTGATCTCTAAGCTCCAATCATTGAAGCGGTAGTATTCTACTGAGCTCTTTTCTTCGACTTCGGCACCAGCGCTGTTGACACGAGTCAGAAGGTTACGAGCACGAATCGTTAATTCACGTGGGTTGAACGGCTTGGTAATATAATCGTCCGCGCCAATTTCAAGTCCAAGAATTTTGTCGACTTCGTTGTCACGACCTGTCAGGAAGATTAGGCCGATGTTGTTGATTTCACGTAGTTCACGTGCCAACAATAGACCATTCTTACCTGGCAAGTTAATGTCCATAACGACCAAGTTAATTTTGTTTTCCTGCATAGCCTTATGCATTTCTGCGCCATCATTGGCCTCAGTTACCACATACCCTTCTGCCTCGAAAATACTTCTCAGCGTGTTACGGGTAACGGCTTCATCTTCAACGATCAGAATGTGCGGATTTTGCATATTATTTACCTAAATTTTAATCAGTTTATACTAACCAATAAGAGCAACTTACTTCGGGCTCTTATATTCATAAAAGCGTTGATACTTCCTTGAACTGCTTTGTGCTCAAAAGGAAAATCTTTACGGTGACATCTATATCTGGATGTAGATTAAGTGCACGTTTAAGTGTAATACGAGAAAACGTAATCAGTACCAACTTCGATAAGCAATAGTTAGAATAAGTTCCTTAACTATTGTTTTTTTTAAATGTTTAAAAGACAAATCAAATGTAGAACAGATTTTAAACAGATGCCCGGTCAGTTCACGTTACTTTAAGCGATATATGTAACAAACTGTATTGAACGATAAGCATCTTGCTCAATCTGTTTCAACTCACCAGTACGTACATTGTACTCGTTTTAGTCATTTGTTAACAAATGAAATGTTAACAAATTTTAGGTGAGCAGGGGTTTTTACCATGATATTTACTTTAGCTATTGATTAGTATAACTAATGTATTTCTTATTCCTGTGAGCCAGTTCACGCCTCTTTGGATTTTACAATCACTCTGCTACACTAGCTTGGGTTCATTTTTCGACTAGACTACCAATGGACAATACGACTCAAAATTTGTGGCAATGTTACCAAGCGCCGTTGTTTTTGCTGACTCAAGCATTATCCTGTGATTTTTCCTTTGCTGTTATTACCGCTCATAATCCCGCTTCAAAGCTTCTCTCTCCTAGCCAAAACCGTTTACTCGATCGCCAACTTCTCCGTGAAATTGAATTACTCGGTAGCCCTTATCGTGCTTTAGTGGGCGCTGCACCGGATTTATCCCACATGGAAAAAAGTTGGGCCGTGTTTATCGATAGAACGATGGCATTGCAATTGGGTAAGAAATTTAATCAATATGCGATTTATGTTGTCGAACAAGGGGATGTGAGCTTAGTGCCTTGCACCTTGGATGGACATGATGAAGTGTGTTTAGGCAAATTTAGAGATTATGTGCAGCTGGTATACGAGCTACCCGATTTGAACATTTAGTTGTTTTCAAAAGATTTTATTTAAATTGTTCATTTGTTATGAAATTAGCATTGACTTCATTAGGGGTTTATTGCTACTTTTTTCGTCCCTTTCCTAGGAAAGGAACAGAAGAGGAGCGTTAACTAGGTAGTCGGTCAGAGGAGCACAAACTCCAGCGATGACTGATGAGGGAGATTAGCGCCGAGGCATAGATATGGTTGCTGCATGTTTATGTCGGTCGCTCAGGCTGAATCCTGACGATTGTCACCTGTAATTGGTGGAGAGCTTCTGGTGACGATTGCTGTTTCCCTTCTTTTGGGGTGCGTTATCATTGAGCACCAGGCTCTTCGAACGAAGTCAGTTCGGAGTGTGATCATGTTAGTTAATCAATATCTTATTCAATTTGTGTTTATTTGTTGCCCTACGTGTTTCACGGAGGTGCGCTAATGTCCCTCGTTGTTGCAAAATTTGGTGGCACCTCAGTTGCCGACTATAACGCTATGAATCGCTGTGCCGACATAGTGTTAGCTAATCCTCATTGTCGTTTAGTCGTGGTCAGCGCTTCGAGCGGCGTGACGAATCTACTAGTGGAATTGACCCAAGAATCGATCAACGACGATGGCCGATTACAGCGATTAAAACAAATTGCCCAAATTCAATATGCGATTTTAGATAAGCTCGGTCGTCCTAACGATGTGGCCGCCGCATTAGATAAATTATTGAGTCGCATGTCGGTATTGAGTGAAGCGCTCGCATCACAACGCAGCAAAGCGACTATGGATGAGTTGTTGTCCCTCGGTGAGCAATGTTCTTCGGCGTTGTTTTCGGCGGTGATCCGCGAGAAAGGTGTCAACTCAAGTGCCTTCGATGTGCGCCGAGTATTACGTACTGACAGCCACTTTGGCCGCGCTGAACCTCAGGTTGAACAGATTGCGACTTTAGCTCGTGATTATCTACAGCCACTGTTAGCGGAGCAAGTGATTGTGACACAAGGCTTTATCGGTGCTGATGACGCCGGTCAAACGACAACGTTAGGTCGCGGCGGTAGTGATTATTCTGCTGCGCTGTTAGCTGAAGCGTTACGCGCCTCAGCGGTCGAGATTTGGACTGATGTCGCTGGGATTTATACAACCGATCCGCGTCTTGCGCCCAATGCCTTTCCGATTGCCGAGATCAGTTTCAATGAAGCTGCCGAGATGGCGACCTTTGGTGCCAAGGTATTGCATCCAGCGACTATTCTTCCTGCCGTTCGTCAGCAAATTCAAGTGTTTGTGGGTTCAAGTAAAGAGCCTGAAAAGGGCGGAACTTGGATCCGTCATCAAGTGGAAGATGCGCCCGTATTCCGCGCTGTGGCTTTGCGCCGCGATCAAACCCTATTAAATCTTCACAGCTTGCAAATGTTGCATGCTCAGGGCTTTTTAGCGGAAACCTTTGCGACATTAGCGCGACATAAGATCAGTGTGGATTTGATTACCACATCAGAAGTGAATGTGTCTCTAACCCTCGATAAAACTGGTTCAGATTCGAGTGGTCAAGGTCTGTTGAGTGAGGCATTGCTGCAAGAATTATCACAGCATTGTCGTGTGCGAGTTGAAGATGGATTGGCCTTAGTGGCGATTATAGGTAACCGCATCGCGACGACGCCGGGTATTTGTCGCCGTGTGTTTGAAGTGTTAGAGCCACACAATGTGCGGATGATTTGCCAAGGCGCCAGCCCACATAATCTGTGTGTGTTAGTGGCCGAAGCGGAAGCGGCGCAAGTGGTTAAATCGCTGCATCAAAATCTGTTCGAAGGCGTTTAGTATGTTGCCGACAACATCGTCTCTGCAAATCGGGGAGCTTGCCGCAGGGCAAGCACTCACTTTGCCTATCTACCATTTCAAACCGAGTGACGAGAAGGCGACTGGCCCCAAAGTGTATATTCAGGCCAATGTCCACGGTGCTGAAGTACAAGGGAATGCGGTGATTTATCAGTTGATGAAGCAGCTTGAACACTGTGACATCCGCGGCGAAATCACCTTAGTGCCATTGGCCAATCCACTCGGGATCAACCAAAAAAGTGGTGAGTTTACCCTTGGCCGATTTGATCCTATTACGGGCGCGAATTGGAATCGTGAGTATTTGAATCATGCTATTGATTTGCCGACTTGGTATGGCGAACATGCCAAGCTGAGTGATAGCGAGCTGCTCCAAGCCTATCGCAGTACTTTGGTAGAAGCCTGTCAGCAAAAATTGCGTCATGAATGGGGTATCACCACGGGTCATAGACTTGCGGTTAACCTGCAGATTATGGCCCATGGCGCGGATATAGTGCTCGATCTGCACACAGGTCCTAAGTCTTGTAAGCACTTGTATTGTCCTGAATATGACTTAGCTGCTGCGCAGTTTTTGTCGATCCCTTATACGCTCATTATCCCCAATGCCTTTGGTGGCGCCATGGATGAGGCTGCGTTTTGTCCTTGGTGGCAATTGAGTGATTTTGCAAAATCTCAAGGGCGCGATTTAGGGGTTGCAGTGTCAGCGTTAACCTTGGAATTGGCGAGCCAAGAGCGCGTCTGTCTTGAGGATGCACGGGTTGATGCACAAGGAATTTTGGCATATTTAAGCCACCGAGGCGTGATCGCTGAAACCGTTGCACCCGCTAAAATGCAGCGCTTTGGTTGTTACCTTAAGGACTATAAAAAGTATCACGCGCCAAGTTCTGGGTTAGTGGAATACCTCGCGCCTGTGGGTGAACCACTGGCAGCGGGACAGCCCTTAGTGAATTTACTGCGTATGGATTTATACGGTACAGCGGATGAGCTAAAGACGGTCAGTTTGCCGCAGGACTGCGTGCCGATTTTGCACTTTGCTTCGGCGTCAGTGCACCAAGGAACTGAGCTTTATAAAGTGATGACCAATGTGTTTGAGTTGCCGACATTCCAGCCTAAATCATAAAAATTAGCTCGTAAGCATTAGCCCATAACAATTAGCTTATCGGACTGAGAGAAAACAACGCCAATCCTAATCGATTGGCTTTGTTGTTTTAAGGTGGCTATAACCACTTAAATCGATAAAACAGCGCCATTTGCAGGGCGACGAGTGAGATTAATATGCCGCAGAAGGTGGCGAAGGCCCAAGTGTTGTCCGCGCCCGGTATCCCGCCAATATTGACCCCAAGTAAGCCTGTTAAAAAGCCTAGCGGTAAGAAGATTGCTGACACTAAGGATAAGAAGTATAAGCGTTTGTTGAGTTGCTCCGACTGCTGACTGAGTAATTCTTCTTGAGTCACATTGGCCCTATCGCGCAGGGCATCGAGATCTTCAATGGTGCGGATAAGTTTATCGTTTGTTTCCCTCAGCTTGAGTCGCTCAGTATCTTTAAATAGACTGAATTGCTCTGAAATCATTTTCGAGAATGCTTCGCGCTGTGGGGCTAAATAGCGGCGAATGGCCACAGTTTGACGGCGCAGTTCGGCGATATCGGTACGTAAGTCTTTCACATTGCCTGAGACGACGAGCTCTTCTAAATCAGAGAGCTGTTCTTCCAATTTATCAATAAACTCGACTTTACGATTGGTCAGTCGCTCGCAGATTGCGACGATAAAGTCCCCCGTAGTTGTAGGCCCATTTCCCTCAAGGATCAGCTCGGCGACATCTTTGACCGACTGTAACTCGCGATCGCAGGTGGAAATGATCCGCTGTTTATCGGCATAGATACGCACTGCCACCATGTCTTCTGGAGCAGAATTTGGGTTGAGGTTAACGCCGCGTAATGCGAGTAATATGCCTTCACCTGTAATCACAGCGCGGGGGCGAGTGTCTTGGGCGAGTAGGGCATCACTTTCGACCTTAGGCAGACCGCTATTGAGTATCCAGTGGCGTGCCTTTTTATTGCGATAGCGAAGGTGTAACCAGAGTAGGCCATCCTGAGGATCCCATTTTTCGATCTGTTCTAGGCTCAAGGAGGAACCCGCTTGGGCGCCGCTTAGCACTAAACTGTAGATAAATCCTTCGTGCATATCGCATTCCATTTAACTTTCAAAATCATCCAAACAAACTAACTGATTTTGTCATGAAAATGAAGTCAGTACTTATGCTTAACGACATGAGACAAACGTAAATTGACATAAATTTGATGTGCTGAGGGATGCAAGCAACTTAGCCAAGGATAGGTTAAAATTAGCATTAGTAGGCTTAGATCAAAGAGACAATAAAATGGAATACGAATTTCGGCGTAACAGTTTAACTGGCACTTTTTTGGCTAGCTTTAGCATGGATCATGAAGTGCTTGGGCAATGGTTTACGGAAGAATTAGGGACTGAGTTAGCTAAAATTCAGCAAGTGTTGGGTGTGATAAAAGAAATTCAAGCCGATAAACGAGGTTCATGGCGTCTTGTTGGTAATGATTTTACCTTAGAGTTAGAGCGTGAACAGGCGCGAGTGTTTGCCAATACCTTAGGCTTTGAGCAAGAATATGAATTGGAAGAGGCTATGTCACTCTATGATGCTGAGTCAGAAGCTTATTGTGGCCTAGAGGATTTTGAGCAGGCGCTATTGAGTTGGCAGCAATTTATTGAGAAAGGTTTGTAATCATTTATTTAATCTCTATTTGATAAAAACATAAAGGCAATCATGGGATTGCCTTTATTGTTTGCGTGATACCAAGCTTATTTTCGTATCTTTAATTATTTAGGTAGCGCACCGCCATTTCGGTTCTCGATTTAGCATTGGCTTTACGCAGTAGGTTTTTCACGTGCACTTTAACTGTGCCTTCACTAATGTGTAAATGCTCTGAAATCATGCGATTACTTAAGCCTTCCGCCAGTTGCTGTAGAATTTGCAACTCCCTTGGGGTCAGGCTTGAAATCCATTCTTGTTCATCGGTCGCATCTTTAAGTTCGTAAAGATATTCCTCTACTTCATCGCTGATCACCCTGTGGCCAAGCATGGCATTTTTGAGTTTTTCGAGCAGCAAATCTGGCTCAGTATCTTTGAGCAAATAGCCGTCGGCTCCAGCGCGAAGTAAACGGATAACATCCTGTTTTGCATCTGAAACGGTGAGAATTACTATGCGTGAGGTAACACCTTCTTGGCGCATGGCGTTGAGGGTATCTAGGCCTGTCATGCCTTTCATATTCAGATCGAGCAATATGATGTCGGGTTCATCGGTGACCACTGCGGTTAATGCGTCTAAACCACTACCGGCTTCGCCAAATAGGCTGAAGTCAGGATCTGAAGCGATGAGCTGGCAGATGCCTTTGCGCAAGAGGGGATGGTCATCGACCACTAGTACTGAATAAGGTTTACCCATTTGAAGGCTCCTGTTGAGATGGGAAAATAAGCGTCACTCTAGTGCCACTTGACCCCTTGCTGTGCTGCATAAGGTTTAATGGGCTGTTAGGGTTGAGTGCGTCGTCTTGTGCATTGCATCCTTGCTCAGTCGTGGTTGCCATAGCAGGTTTAAATCTCTTTAAATCATTGTCGCTGAACACGACTTTACCTGAAAGCTTACTGGCTCGTTCATGCATTATACCTATGCCAAAATGTTGATCTCGTTCTTTTAAATGTCCAATACCTATGCCGTTATCACAAACATCAATATTGACCATACCCTCGTCATCCTTATAGCAATGGATGTTAATGAGGCTGGCCTCAGCATGTTTGATGGCGTTTAACGTCGCTTCTCGCGTGATCTGCAGTATGTGGATGTGTTGCTTTGCCTCTAGCCATTGTGGCGCAAGTTTATAGTCTAAGGTTATCTTTATATTCGTCTTTGTCCTGAGTTGCTCAAGCATAGCCTCTAAAGCACTTTTTAGATCGGGCTCTTTAATTGTGAGCCTAAAGGTGGATAGTAACTCCCTGAGCTGCACGTAGGCAGTGCTTACACCTTCGTTGATTTCGGTTAACTGCGCCTCAATGATTGGACTGCGGCAACTGCAATCTAAGTTTTTGCGTAATAAGCTAATTTGGATTTTTAGGAAAGATAGCACTTGACCTAAAGAGTCGTGCAGCTCTCGGGCAATTACGCCACGTTCCTCCATTAGCGCCAGTTGCTGTCTTTGCTCTGTGGCATTGTGGATCACGATTGAGCGCGTCAACATAATTGCGAAATTGTTAAACAAGGCGATATTGGGTGTTTGGTCGGCAATTAACTCTAAATAGCCTAAATTAGCCTGCTCAAATTGCAGTGGGAAACGGGTGCTCTCTTGAGTCATATCTGGCCAACCGCCATCGGCCTCAATCACTTCTAACTCTTGCTCTGGGTATTGAATGATGAGTCTTAGGTAGTCGAGTGATTCATAGCCTTTTAACTGATTCAGCGCCGCCTTGAGAGCCTTGTAATCGAGTTTATTTGCGTTTAATGTCAGTAGGTTATCATATAAGAATGCCAGCTCGTTGTTGGCCCTTGTCAGCGCTAAGGTTTTTTCTGCTACCTGCGATTCTAAGTTGCCATAAAGCGTCGCGAGTTCCTTCGCCGTTTTTTGTAGGGCATGGGTCAGCGCTGTAAGTTCAATATATTCGGTCTCGGGCATTTCTATTTCAAAATTACCCTTAGAAATCGTGTTGGCCGATTCCATCAGTTTTTGCAGCGGGATCACCACTTTCTTCTTTGTAAAACGCACGGCCACAAAAGCGATAATGAGCATGACGCCTAAGCCTAATATTTGGCTGGCGGCAAGGAGCCTGAGTTTAAAGGCGGCGTAGTGCTCCATCTCAAGCACCAGTAAATCAATGGTATCAACAAAGTCCTTCAGTGAGGCGACATAATCGCGGGAGTTTTCTTGTTCTATGTAGTGTTTCATCACCAGCCATTTATCGATGACAAGCTGATATTGAGCGGCAATTTCTGGCGGACTAAACCAACTTTCCGAGGGCTTTAATGTGTCGGAATAGAGCGTATTTTCGAATTCGGTGATTTTATCCTGCGCAGCATCACTGCCTGAGTTGGCGTAAAACATTAACCGATAGCTTTGCATCCTCAGCGACCCTGAGGCATTAATCGCCTTGGCGTCGCCTAAGCTGTAGGACAAATTGATGATAGCAAAAGTCGATAAACTACTAGAGAGCAGAATAAGTACTAACATTAATCCTAAGATTTTTGAGGTGAGACTACCTCGTTTCATTAATCCGCTGTTCATTTTGATGGCCGCTGTTATGGCACTTTGCAGTGGTTTTTACATTAGAAAATAATGTAATACATTAACAAAAGTATAGAAATGTGAACAACAACACCTTTACATTTTGATCTAGCGCAAACTTCAACCTAGATACCCCCTAAGAGGTATATTTTTAGCAGGGTTAAATCACTAAGTTTGACCATGGAGATGTCGTGATTTACAACAATAATGCAACACGGAGATGAGATGATGAAGAAGATGACAGGTAAGTCCTTTGCACTGAGTGCACTGGTTGCCGCCAGCTTCATGGCAGCGGGCGCAATGGCGAGTGATAAAACAGAGCCTCGCAACGAAGTTTATAAAGATAAATTTAAGAATCAATATAATAGCTGGCATGATACCGCAAAGAGTGAAGAACTTGTCGATGCGATTGGGCAGGATCCTAATATGGTGATCCTGTGGGCTGGCTATGCATTCGCAAAAGATTACAACGCTCCTCGCGGCCATATGTATGCCGTGACCGACGTGCGTAATACCCTACGTACTGGTGCGCCGAAAAATGCGGAAGATGGTCCATTGCCTATGGCATGTTGGAGCTGTAAGAGCCCTGATGTACCTCGCTTAATTGAAGAGCAAGGTGAAGATGGCTACTTCAAAGGTAAATGGGCTAAGGGTGGCCCTGAAGTCACTAACACCATTGGCTGTGGTGATTGTCATGAAAAAGGTTCACCAAAACTGCGGATCTCTCGTCCTTATGTAGACCGTGCAATGGATGCTATCGGTACGCCATTTGATAAAGCTTCGAAGAAAGACAAGCAATCTATGGTGTGCGGTCAGTGCCACGTTGAATACTATTTTGAGAAAAAAGAAGACAAAAAAGGTTTCGTCAAATTCCCTTGGGATATGGGCATAACTGTTGACCAGATGGAAGTTTACTACGACGGTATCGAGTTCTCCGATTGGACTCATGCGCTGTCTAAAACACCTATGTTAAAAGCGCAACATCCAGAGTATGAAACGTGGAAACTGGGTATTCATGGTAAAAATAATGTCAGTTGTGTTGACTGCCATATGCCAAAAGTGACTAGCCCTGAAGGTAAGAAATTTACCGATCATAAAGTGGGTAATCCATTTGACCGTTTCGAAGAAACCTGTGCAACTTGCCATAGCCAAACGAAAGAATTCTTAGTTGGCGTCACTAATGAACGTAAAGCTAAAGTTAAAGAAATGAAACTGAAAGCGGAAGAGCAATTAGTGAAAGCGCACTTCGAAGCTGCTAAAGCGTGGGAATTGGGTGCAACTGAAGCTGAAATGAAGCCTATCTTGACCGATATCCGTCATGCTCAATGGCGCTGGGACTTAGCGATTGCTTCCCATGGTGTTGCTGCTCATGCTCCTGAAGAAGCCCTACGTGTTTTAGGTACTTCAGTGAATAAAGCGGCCGATGCCCGAGTTAAGTTAGCACAGTTATTAGCGAAAAAAGGCATCACAGATCCAATCGCTATTCCTGATATCTCTACCAAAGCTAAGGCACAAGCAGCCTTAGGTATGGATATGGATAAGATGAATGCAGAGAAAGAAGCATTCAAGAAAGACATGTTACCTAAGTGGGATGAAGAAGCGAAAAAACGCGAAGCCACTTATAAGTAGGTTTTAATCAATCGCGGTTGAGTTTTCAATATGAGCTAACCCCTCATGTAAATAAAAGCCCTCGCTGACTCAGCGGGGGCTTTTTTATGGAAAAAAATATCGAGTAATGTCAGGCGTTGGTCATGCTGGCTGAAGAAATACCACGGGCTAAGTCGCTATTTGATCAGTTTTAATAATGCCCTAAAGCGCTCGCCTTGGGCTTGATGTTGTAATTCAAATAATAGCGATTCCACGTTAGTTAATAAGGCGCCTCTGGCCGTCATCATCTGAATACCCAGTTTTTTATTATCGGCACTGCGTGACGAGACGCCATCTGCGACGAGATGCACCGAATATTGCTGTTCGATAAGGTCACAACAGGTTTGGTAAACACACACATGGGTTTCAATACCCGCGAGTATGACGTGTTTGCGATTCGTCTTAGTTAATGCCTTTGCAAACGCGTCACAGTGCCAGCCGCTAAAATGCTGCTTGGCAATGGGTGAGCTTGTTTTCGCAAGTAAAGTTTGCAGCTCAGGGCTAGTTGCTCCGAGTTTATCGGGTAGCTGTTCTAACCACAGTATTGGAATTTCAAATAATTGTGCGCCTTGGATTAAGGTCTGTAGTTGTTGATGCAGCTTGTCACTGTTATCCATGATTTGTGCAAGTTTTCCTTGCACATCGACGATAACGAGAACACATTCTTCTGGTTTTAACATCGGGCCTTCCTTCTGCGCTTGATGATTGTCTTAGTGATGATCTTCGCTTTTGTTTAAGAGCTTGTGTTGTGATGCTCAGATTTCATCTCGATTTACGCTTCCCCCAGTAGACCCTAATTTAACCTTGTTACCAATAGGCCTAAGGTCGAATAGCTGTCGCACTTAAACTGCTCACTAAAAGAGTGCATCGCACCAGTTAGTGCTCGATTATGGTGCATTTTTAACCTTAAAAAATAGTGTTAAACAATTTAAATCAATAATAATCAATGGATTAAATTGTTGGCCTAATGATTGAATTACCTTTGATACAAGTTAATAACAATCGCGTTTTTTTGGAGGTCAGGATGAAACTAGTCAGCGCTATCATCAAGCCGTTTAAGTTGGATGATGTCCGTGAAGCTATCGCCGGAATTGGTATTGAGGGCATGACGGTGACCGAAGTGAAAGGTTTTGGCCGTCAGAAAGGGCATACAGAGTTGTATCGCGGCGCCGAGTATCAGGTGGATTTTTTGCCAAAAGTAAAACTAGAAATTGCCACTAAGGCTGAAAATCTCGACATGTTGATTGAGGCCATTACCACTGCGGCCCATACGGGGAAAATTGGTGACGGTAAGATCTTCGTCGTTGATTTAGAACATGCTATCCGTATCCGTACGGGTGAACTTGATACTGAAGCGCTATAAGGGGCTGACAATGGAAGAATTAACGAAATTAGGCGGCACAGTCACTGAACTACGCTTTGCACTCGATACCTTTTACTTTTTGATTTCTGGCGCTTTAGTCATGTGGATGGCGGCGGGATTCGCCATGTTAGAAGCGGGTTTAGTTCGCTCTAAAAATACCACTGAAATTTTAACTAAGAACGTTGTGCTGTACGCGATTGCCTGTGTGATGTATCTGTTGGTTGGCTATAACATCATGTATGTGGATAACACTGAAGGTGGCTGGTTACCGTCAATTGGCACCTTAATTGGTTCGCAATCAGCAGATGCGAGCCATGCATTAGAATCTGACTTCTTCTTCCAAGTTGTATTTGTGGCAACGGCGATGTCAATTGTCTCTGGTGCTGTGGCGGAACGGATGAAGTTGTGGGCTTTCTTGTTCTTTTCTGTGGTGATGACAGCGGTTATCTATCCAGTAGAAGGTTATTGGACTTGGGGCCAAGGTTTTATCGCTAAACTGGGCTTTGTAGACTTTGCTGGTAGCGGTATTGTGCATATGACGGGGGCGACCGCGGCGATTGCTGGCGTAATATTACTCGGTGCGCGTAAGGGTAAATACGGGCCTAATGGTCAAGTGAATCCTATTCCAGGCTCTAACTTGCCAATGGCAACCTTAGGTATGTTTATTCTGTGGATGGGCTGGTTTGGCTTTAACGGCGGATCGCAATTAATGGTGTCGGATGCGGCGAATGCAAGCTCAGTGGCGAAAGTGTTTGTGAATACCAATACTGCAGCTGCTTTTGGTGCTATCTCTGCGCTTATAGTGTGTAAGATGATTTGGGGCAAAGCGGATTTGACCATGATCCTTAACGGTATTTTGGCTGGATTAGTGGCGATTACGGCCGATCCTCTCTCGCCTTCATTGTTAATGGCGGGTGTGATTGGTTTAGTGGCGGGCGGCGTGGTGGTGTTCTCGATAGTGGGCTTAGATCGCATTAAGATCGACGATCCCGTAGGTGCGATTTCAGTACACGGTGTGGCTGGTTTCCTCGGCTTAATGTGTGTGCCATTATCCAATGCTAATGCAACTATTACCGGACAGTTGACGGGTGCAGCGATCATTTTCACTTGGGTGTTCTGCTCATCATTTGCAGTCTGGTATGTGATTAAGATAACCATGGGGATCCGTGTGACTGAGGAAGAAGAATACAACGGTATGGATGCTTCTGACTGCGGTATTGATGCCTATCCTGAGTTTGTTACGGTCAAAAATGCGGGCTGATTAAACTTGCACATTAATGCGTGATTCACCTTGATGCTTAGCTTGGATCGAGGGATAGTGAAGCAGAGCCTAGGCTCTGCTTTTTTATGGGTAATCACTGTGATTGAAGTTTAAGCACAGGGTAATAAGCTTAATTACTGAGCAATTCTGTTTTCTTGCATAAATTAAGGAGTGTTCTATGAGATTGAATATAAAAACAATAGGTCAATTTTTGCGACTAAGTCTTATCGTCATTTCTGGCTGGATATCGGTTTCAGCCTTTGCAGGAGAAGTGATCGTTAATCGCTCAAGTGAGCCTGTCGATGCCTTTGCCGTGCGTGATCAAGTGCTCAAGGATTTTGAATGGCAGGAGTCGCTTCGTCGCCAGCAGCAAATCCAAATTCTGCAGGCTTTACCCTCAGGTTGCGTTACGGTCATGAAACCCTATCGACATTTTACCTGTGGAGAGCATAACTATCGGCCGTATGATTATCAGCAGCGTGAGTTATACATAGAAGTTGACCGACCTTCACAATAGTTAATTCGTTAAATTATTTGCAATTATTTTCAATCGATCGCGATTATCATTTTTTGTAACCATTTTATGTCGTCTTTTTCGCCATTTGTAATAAGCTCAAATAGGAGCTAATGGTGTGGGAGGACGTATGTCGAAACTATTCCGAGCCGTATACTTGAGTACGATCTTGAGCGTTGTATTCAGTCAATTGTTTGCTTGTAGCTCGACGACCATTGAGCCTAATCCGTCGGATCTTGAGTCGTTACTTGCCGATTCACTGTTTACCCCTGTGGCCGATATTCCTTCTGTTGCGGATATCTTTTATCTGCCACCCGAGGTCGTGACAGACGTAAAACGTCGCTATGGGATATACACTTTGTCACACAATAACAACATGTTAGCCAATGAATGGTTAGCTAGTTATATCAATGCGAGTCAAACCAATAGCGCTAACATTGATTTTCGATATCAAGATAATCTGACCCAAATTGCCCGTGAAACCTACGCCCAAAAGGCGGGTAATTGCATGTCTTTAGTGGTCATGACTTCTGCGTTAGCGGACATATTGAATGTGAGTGCTGAGTATCAAGATATCGCGATAGAACCCGTATGGGATAAGCAAGGTGATTTTTATTTAATCAATGGGCATGTGAATTTACGCTTACTTCCACCTGAAAACGCACATTCAGTTTATGTGTCATCTACCGCAGTTTTAGTGGACTTTATGCCAGAGCGAGCTCTACGGGGATACGGTAAAACCCAAGTGGATCGGCAGACCTTAATCAGCATGTTTTACAACAATATGGCGGCAGAGTCTTTGGTGAACGGTGATTTAGACAGGGCCTATGCCTTGATTAAAGTGGGTTTAAAAGTCGGCCAGTTTGTTCCTTCACTCAACACGCTCGCCATTATTTACCGGCATAAAGGTGATGAAAAGCGGGCCGAACAGGTTTATCGCTATGCACTCAAGTTTGATGCGAAAAATCTGACAACGCTTTATAACTTAGCCTTGATTTTAGGGGAGCAGGGGCGGCTTGATGAATGGGCCGAAATTAATAAAGTGCTTGAATTAGCGCGAATACGTAATCCCTATTATTACTATGACATGGGGCAGCAAGCCTATGATGAGCATCAATACGATGAAGCCTTGGCTTGGTATCAAAGGGCGTTGGCAAAAGCGGATTATCGTCATGAGTTCTTCTTCGGTTTATCTAAAACCTACTGGGCGCTGGGGGACGAAAAGCGTGCCAAACTGAATATGGATAAAGCCTTGGCTTTGAGCCGAGATGAGTCAGAGCGTCAACGCTATCAGAGCAAGTTACAAGTCATGTTACAGCATTAGCATTTGCCCGCTCTTTTCTATAGAGAGCTGGCCATCAATTATGCTTATTACGGGTAAACATCTTTGCTTGCTAACATAGGGCACCTAAATACACTTGCAGCAAATATGTTTATTCCTTTTTATCCGCCATATTCGATTTTGTTAATCATGTTTCTTATTTTTATTTCACGCTATTGACGTTTATTATTCCTGTCTTTTATACACTTCTGACGTTGTCGACGAAGAGGTGAGTGTAGATGTACGT